>CAZWCD010000205.1:0-3939 GCA_964632275.1 uncultured Thermodesulfobacteriota bacterium | reverse complement strand
GGCCCAGGGGGTGGGCCCGGAGGAGGCCCTGGAGGCGGGCCTGGAGGACAGTAATAAACAGCCCTGTCCACATAATAGTGGTCGCAGTCATGACATGCGCCCGCGGGTAGGGCGCAACAGAGTGTTATTATGGTGATCAGTATTAATTGTCTCATGGTCATGCCTCCTCTTTTCATGGTTTCGGGTCAACCGGTTATCTATGCCGACCCGCATCAGCTTCACCACTTCCTGTTTCTGCTTCATGTATAATCAAGTTTGGTGCCAACTGGATTTCTTGTTAAAAAACAAGCTGATAAAAAGAAAGGGGGCCGGCGCCGTTCGACAATCTTGTAGACAGTTCGACACTTCTGTCGAACCGGTGCTATGGCACCCTCATGTGCCGTTGTGAGAGAAGTTTTTGGTGGGGGATGCATTCTTCAAATCATGCTTTTTCATTTTGTAGCGCAGCACTCTCTCGCTGATACCCAGAAATGCCGCCGCCCGCGTCTGCACCCAGTTGTTTTTTTCCAATGCGTCAAGCAGCATTTCCTTTTCCATTGCTTCGATATTCCCCGGCAGCGAACCCTGGTTGGTTGCCTGGTGATGCCGGATTTCCTCGGGCAGTTCCGACAGGGCAATAAGCTGCCCCCGGGCAAACGTTATTGCCCTCTGCACGATGTGCTCCAGTTCCCTGACATTACCGGGGTAGGGATATTTGACCAGCGCGTCCATGGCTTCAAGCGAAAAGCGCATGGGTTGGGCGGCATGCCGTTCTAAAAACAGCTTTATCAGTTCGGGAATATCCTCGCGGCGTTGCCGAAGGGGAGGGATTTCCAGTTCCAGCACTTTAATCCGATAGTAGAGGTCTTCCCGGAATGCGCCGTCGGCAACCAACTTTTTGATGGTGCGATTGGTGGCGGAAATGAACCGCAGATCCACCTCGATCGGCTTCTCACCGCCGACCCGGGAAAACCGCTTTTCCTGCAGCACGCGGAGCAGCTTCGGCTGCAACGACAGGGGCAGTTCGGTTATTTCATCGAGAAACAGAGTCCCCTCGTGGGCAAGCTCACAATGGCCGCGCCGTTTGCTCAACGCGCCGGTGAATGCCCCCCGCTCATGGCCGAACAGCTCGCTTTCGAACAGGTTCTCCGGTATGGCGGCGCAGTTCACTTCGATGAAGACATTGTCGCGCCGCGAACTGAGCATATGGATGAGACGGGCCAGCAACTCCTTGCCGGTTCCGGTTTCTCCCTGGATGAGCACCGCCCAGGGACTCTGTGCCATTCGGCCGGCAAGGGCAAGCACCCGCTTCATTTCCGGGCTCTGGGCGACGATCTTGAGCGGGAGGGTGGATGTCTCAATGACCTCATTGACCGACGCCACCTCTTCCTCCACGACAATCTGCTGTTCAATGGACTGAATTTTTTGCAGGAGGAGGGCAAGGTCAACCGGTTTCTCCAGAAAATCATCCGCCCCGAGCTTGAGGGCAGTGACCGCGGTATCGACCGTTCCATACGCGGTGATCATGATGGCATGTACCATCGGGTTCAATGCCTTACATCTTTTTAAGACCTCATCCCCGGTCAGGCCCGGCATGCGATGATCCAGGATTACCAGCTGCACCGGCTCATGATTGAAGATGGAACACGCTTCTTCGCCGTCGCCGGCGGTAAGCACCTCATATCCCTGGTTGGCCAGAAATCCCCCGAGCAGATTGCGCTGTGAGCTCTCATCATCAACGAGTAATATTTTCATGTGGTGTGGTTTCCATGGATCGGGTTACTGGTGCCGCCGGAAAATACCGGCAGATGAAATCCGATGCGCACCCGGCTGTCCGGGAGGGGGTGGACGTGCAGTTCGCCGCCGTGCGCCGTAACAATCCGACGCGCTATGGCCAGGCCAAGTCCTGTCCCGGCCGGCTTGGTGGTGAAGTACGGTTCGGTGATGCGTTCAGCCTGTTCCGGGGAAAGGGTAAAGCCGCCGTTGGTCACGTCCATCATGACCGTATCGGCACTGCGAGTTATTGCCACGGTGATGAAACCCCCGTTCGGCTGTGCCTCAACCCCATTCGTGAGCAGATTCTCCACGACCTGGCTCAGGCGCTTCTGATCGCCCGACACCGGGTCGGTGCAGGTCACATCGGTCGTGAGCGCGATGCCCTGCTCCGCGCATCGCGCCTGGTACAGGGGGATGATGTTCGCGATGAGCAGGTCCAGCCGCACCGGCTGCGGATTGCTGTAGTGGGGTGACGCATAGTCCAAAAGGCCGGTGACAATGCTGTTGGCGCGATGCACCGCATCAAGCATGATCTCGATGAAATGCCGGTGCTCCCCGGCCAACTCCGTTCCCTCCATATGCAGCCGCTGCAACCCCATGCTCAGCGAGTTGAGGGGGTTTCTGATCTCATGGGCGATGGATGCGGCGGTCCTGCCCAGGGCGGCATCCTCCCGCTGCTCCGACATTTTCCGTTCATAGACGCGAATGGCCTCAACATGCCGCGACTGCTGGCGGTATAAAAGGAAGGAGAGCAGCGCGCCCAGGCACACCAGTACCCCGCTGAACAGCATAAAGTCGCGCCGCAGTTTTTTAACCGATTCGCTCAACGGTGATGCATCCAGACCAATGGTAATCTCCTGGTCATTGATAACAAATGTTGATTCCGCCACCGGGATCTGACCGCGCTCAACGATGAGCAATGCGGATGACGGCCGGTCCGGCCGGCTGCCGGGCTCAGCCGGGTTTGTCCGGATGTAGGATATGCCAGGCAGACGGGTAATGGTGTCAATAACCGCGGGCAGGCCGAGCTGGTTCTGCAGGGATTCAATGTTTGCTGCTTCGATGCCGACTACCACCCGGCCTTTTATATCCTGCCGCGGCCAGGAAAAGATATAGAGGTGCTGGTCTTTGAAATACGCAAGCCGCGGTTCCGCATCGAAAGCGTATGCAGCATCGGTAACCCACTGACCGGGACCCTCGACCCGCGCGGTATCGGCTTTCAGGATGCTGATGCCGGAAAGCCGGGCCTCTTTGGCAAACTGCGTAAGCTCTTCCGTCTTAAAAGGTTCAACCGCATCGAGATAGTCAACAAACCGGGCGGTATTGCCCAAAAAGGTGTATAAAATCTCCTCAGTCGTCTGCTGCGACAGCATGGCGCCACGCGCATTGAGCTCGATGATGCGCGTCACCAGTTCGGTCATCACTTTCATCTTGCTGAAAAATGTTTCCCGCGTGGCGTGTACCTGCCACAGGAAATAACTCACCGCGACGGCGCACAGGAAACCAAAAACGAGCAGAGTGCTTACCCAGAGGGGGAATCGTCTCTTACCTTCCATGGTGGCCACCGCCGTGTCCTCCTTTTCCATGAGATCCATTGCTTTTCTTTGGCGGGCTCTGTTGCCCGCCCGGCCTGCTTCCTTTCTCTATGCGGTGACGCACGCCGGTGGTATCATCGTGGTGCTTTATATGCGGATCCTGAGGTTCCGGGCTCTTCGGGCCGGGGGAAGGCGGAGGGATTGCCTGTTCCCTGCGGGTATCAGCTGCGTGGTGGATGCGGACGGTTGAGTTAACGGTTATGGTGTTGGGCAGCAGGCGCCGGTCGATTATGATAACCTTGGGGGATTGTGGACCGCGCGCGGAACCCCTGTTCGGAAGACGATCCCGGCCGCGATCCTTTTTCATCCGATCATCGGCGCCATCCAACACCTCGACGGCCACCGTACCCCGGTTGCGGTCTATGGATAAAACCCGTCCCAGCGCATATTCGTCGGCACTGACGCAGCGGGCAGAGACGATCAGCAGGACTGTCAGAAAGATGGGGACAAATCGCACGGGTTTTGGTATTTCCTGTGTATGGTTAAACTACAGGCTGATTATATATCAATAACCATACCATGTTTTTTTCTCTTTGAAAATCAGCAAAGTAAGTACATGACGCGGCTTGAGTTCGACAAATGTGTCGAA
>CAZWCD010000204.1:0-3959 GCA_964632275.1 uncultured Thermodesulfobacteriota bacterium | reverse complement strand
GGTAGGCGCGGTTAAGTTTCCTGATGCCCGCATCGTCGAGCAGCAGGATGCTCAATTCAGCCTTTTGACAACCCGAGCCGCTTAAGATCGCGCTCCCCAGCGCCCTTATCCACTTTTGGCTTATCCTTATCCGCTTCTGACTGTTTTTTATCCTTACCATTGGTCTTTCTCTTGGATCCGCCCTCATCAATTTTGGCGGCAGGGTATTCAACGCGCTGATGAAAAACGCCGCCGGCAAGCACCCGGTTAAAGCAATTGGCAATCGCGTGCAGGTTCTTCAGCGTCAGCTCGCACTCATCGAGCTGCCCGTCTATGAATATGCCGTTGATGATCTTCTGCACCATGCCCTGAATGCGGGGGAGCGACGGTTCCACCAGCGTTTTGGAGGCCGCCTCAACCGCATCGGCCAGCATTACCAGGGCGGCTTCCTTGGTCTGCGGCTTCGGCCCGGGATAGCGAAAATCCTTGTCGCTGACCGACTCGTAGCCGGGCTCCTGGGCATTGCGCGCCTTCTGATAAAAAAAGCTGATGATGCTGTTGCCGTGGTGCTGGCGGATGACATCGCGGATGGAGCCCCCCAGGCGGTGTTCCCGGGCCAGCTCAACGCCGTCCTTGACATGGGACAAAATTATCAGGCTGCTCATGCTGGGGGAGAGCTTCTCGTGCTTATTCTCTCCCTGCAGCTGGTTTTCCGCAAAGTAGCTCGCCATCCGGAGCTTTCCGATATCATGATAATAAGAGCTCACCCGTACCAGCAGTGAATTGGCCCCCACCGTGTCCGCCGCCGCATCAGCGAGATTGCCGACCATGATGCTGTGCTGGTAGGTGCCGGGCGCCTTCATGCTCAGTTCCTTGAGCAGCGGCTGGTTCAGGTCGGCCAGTTCCAGCAGCTTGATGTTGGTGGTGTAATCAAAGGCAATTTCAATAAGGGGTACCAGTCCGGTGGCAATGACGCCGGTCAGGACTCCCCCCAGCAGACCGCAGCAGAGATCAAACAGCAGCTCCGGCTGTAAGAAGCTTTTTCTGACCACGGCAAAGCACAGGATCAGGAGCACATTGACCACGCCGGCAATCAAGCCGGCGCGCAGCAGGGTGCTCCGCTCCTTGTACCGCAGCACCTGCTGGGCGGCGACAATGCTGCCCATAAACGGGTAGATGAAGAACTTGAGCTGGATGTCCAGCATGACCCCGGCGATAATGCCGAGCACGACGGAAAACAGGGCCGCCAGCTCCCCGTTGAGCACCACGGCGATGATGATCGCCCCCAGGGCAAACGGCGGCGCATAGAGCAGCGAATGGGAGGGAAGGAAGGAAAACGCCCGGCTGAAGGCGGACGATAAGAACAGGGAGAAATTGATGATCAGGACCATCCCGATGAGCGCCAGGCTGAGGAGCGCATAGTCCTTGCCCTTGAGGTTAAAGCGCCTGATGTTGATCGGGGAAAAGGCATACAGCAGGGAGATGACGATGAGCGCCAGAATAAAGATCCCCAGGGTAAAAATCAGCGGGCTGCCCTCTTTTTTCAACCTGTTGAGCGCCTGGAGCTTGAGCATCGCCTCCTCGGTTACCCGGTCACCCTCGCGGACAATCATCTCCCCCTTTTTAAGCCTGAAATACACCGGGTTGGTCTGCGCGCGCGCCGTCAGCTTGCGTGATTCGGTTTCATTCAAATTGAAGGTGATGGTGGGGCGCACAAGGCCGCCGGCAATCTCCAGCACCGCGGCGGCCGTCGGTTTGGGCATGGCCTGCAGCCGTTCCGCGGCATCAAGCAGCATCTCCTGTCTGACTTCCTCCACGGCACGAAGCGATGACAGATCGGTGAGAAATGTTTCCTCCTGCGTCTGCACGTTGCGAATGATCATGCCCCGCGCCCGCTCCGCCCTGAGGAGCGATTTGTCCGCCACGATCCGCTCGCCGAGCGGCTTGCGGATCAGGGCAACAATCGAGTCAACGATCGCATCGGCAAAACCCTGTTTGACCAGGGTGGCGTACTGCGCATCCGGAATGGGGATGCCCAGGTATTCCCTGAACCGCGTCCGCTGTTCCTCTCCGGCAATCTTCGCCGCCGGCATTTCGGAAAGATTCCGCCACTCGGCAAATATGGCGTCAAGCCGCTGCTCCGCTTCGCGCGCCGCATTGGCGTCAAAATCGTAGACCGCCGGGCTCTTTTCCTCGTTTTCCAGCTGCTTGTTGGCGGTGGAGGCCGTGTCCTCTACCAGCACGTCTTCGGTGGCCCGGATGTTCTGGTCGGCAATATCCCCCACCTGGTAGGCGGGTATGGTTGAGGGCATGCTCGGGGCGATCAGATAGGCCGTTACCAGGCAGGTCGCCACCAGGAGCAGGCCCTTGTAGAAAGCGGGCATGCTCAACCGCTGCAGCAGCCGGAATCCCGGCTGCTGAAAGACCGCCTTGCTTCTCTTCCGCCCGAAACCTAGCATGAAGCATTCCCCCGGTTCATGTTCCCGCGCCGGCGCCCTGATTTACCGTGTGTCGGCGCGCTCATAGGCGACAATAATTTCCTGCACCAGCGGGTGCCGGACCACATCCTTTTCCGAAAAGTAGACAAACTTGATGCCTGCGATGCGGTCCAGTATGCCCTGGATCTGCACCAGCCCCGACGGTTTGCCGGGGGGCAGATCAATCTGGGTAATGTCGCCGGTTATGACCGCCTTGGAATTAAAGCCCAGCCGCGTCAGAAACATTTTCATCTGCTCGGCGGTGGTGTTCTGGGCCTCGTCCAGAATGACAAATGAATCATTGAGCGTCCGTCCGCGCATGAACGCGAGCGGCGCCACCTCAATCACGCCCTTCTGCAGCAGGCGGGACGCCTTTTCCAGGTCCATCATGTCATGCAGCGCGTCATAGAGCGGCCGCAGGTAGGGATTTACTTTTTCAAACAGGTCGCCCGGCAGAAAACCCAGCTTCTCTCCTGCCTCCACCGCCGGGCGGGTCAGGATAATGCGGTCAATCTCCTTGCGCACCAGGGCGGATATGGCCATGGCCATCGCCAGATAGGTCTTGCCGGTTCCCGCCGGACCGATGCCGATGACGATATCAAAGGAGCGGATGGCGTCAATATAATGCTTCTGCACAGCGCTCTTGGGGGAGATCAGCTTTTGCCGGGGGGAGACATGGATGGCGTCGAGAAACACATCCTTGAGGCGGGCGCTGTCGTCGCTTTTCAGCATTTTCAATGCCAGGTCAATCTCGTGCGCGTATACCGGGCGATCGGACTCAAGCAGAAAATACAGCTCCTGCAGCAATCTCCGGGCCAGTTGCGCGTCTTCCTCCCGGCCGTGAATGCTGACGCTGTTGCCCCGCGCGTGAATGGTTACCGGGATCGCCTTTTCAATGTGCTTGAGGTTGTGGTCGTATTCCCCCAGCAGCGCTTTGAGCAGCGCGTTGTCTTCAAAGACCAGGTGGGTGGTGGTCTCTTTTCCCTTCCGAACCAACAAGGGCCTCCCTCTTCAGGTGCGCAGCACATCAGATTCAAGCGCCGCTGATCTGGACCTGTATTTCCCGCGTTCGCGGCCGGTTGTCAAAATCAAGCACAACAATCTGCTGCCAGGTTCCAAGCAGCATGCGGCCTTCCCGCAGGGGCACGGTCAGTGACGGGCCCAGCAGGGCGGCGCGCACGTGGGCATAGCCGTTGCCGTCGCCCCAGCGCTGATCGTGGCGGTACGACTGGCCTGCGGGGGCGAGTCGTTCAATGGCAGCCCGCAAATCCGCCACCGCGCCGGACTCATATTCAATAGTGGTAACCGCCGCGGTCGACCCTGCGACAAACAGCAACACGCTTCCATCGGTAATGCCCGATTGAGCTATCTTCGCCTGCACCGCCGGGGTTATGTCGATGATATCGGTGGCGCTGCCGGTTTTGCAAAAAATGGTTTCATATACCAGTTTCATGGTGTATGCTGAACGCCGCCCGGGATGATAAAAGTGAATAACCCCGTTGC
>CAZWCD010000203.1:0-4041 GCA_964632275.1 uncultured Thermodesulfobacteriota bacterium | reverse complement strand
TCAACGGGTTGCGCGCGGCTTACAAAATGCCCCCGGTGGAGAGAAAGTAAGAGGGTACAGGGTACAGGGTACAGGGTACAGGGTACAGGGTCTTCCAGTACCGACCCCGGTTCTGCTGAACTGCCGGTGTAAGTCGATGTAAATTTTCACTATGCCCTGCAAGAGAAGAGAGGGGGAACAACAGCGACAGCAGTTTTTGCGATTGGGTTACTGGGGTGAGCAGTTTTTTCTCCTTCCGGCGACAGAAGGAATATGCGTGAGTCCAATATCCATCGGCCATCCTCATCAGGTGCAGGCGGCATCGGCACCTGGCGCGGGGTGAGCGGATGGATTTTTTTATGAATGGTATGAAAAAATAGTTTGCATAAGCAAATTATCATTGACACATAATGGCGGCAGTGATAATTCTGCCATATTTATAATTCACGCGAGGACGCATCCCAAACTCACGTTTTACGCATTCGGAGGATCAGGCATGATGAACCCGTATAAACTGTGTATGATGGCAATCATCGCGGCGCTCATTGCTGCGCCACTGGGCTGCAAGCAGAAGAAGTCAACCTTTGTCGTTCCGCACATCCCCGCCATCGTCAGCGAAAATCTGACCAAGGTGGTGGCCTTTGATGAAGACAATATCCTGCTGGCCGGCGACTACAACTATCTGAGCACCACCAGCCAGGGCAGCCAGATCCGCTTCGAAAACAGCAAGAAGGATTTCTGGACGGTGCAGGATACCGGGCTCAACGGGGAGCTCATCTGTGATGTGGTTTTCCCCGACCGGCAGAACGGCTGGGCGGTGGGCATCCTGGGCACCGTTATCCATACCACCGACGGAGGGAAGACCTGGGAGCGGCAGAACAGCGGCACCACCAAGCACCTGTTCACCGTGAGCTTTCCGGACACGAATAACGGCTGGGCGGCGGGCGATGTCATGACCCTGATCCATACCTCGGACGGAGGCAAGACCTGGGAGCCGCAGGCCGCCGAGCAGAGCACCGATGAGAATGTGTTCGCCTCGGAGGTGATCTTCAACGGCGTCTACTTCCTTGATGCCAATGAGGGCTGGCTGGTGGGAGAGTTCGGTTCCGTCTATCATACCACCGACGGCGGGAAGAACTGGCAAATCCGGACCATTGAGGCGCTGAAGCCGAAGGTGACGGAGAATGAATGGGAGCTTCCCAAACTGACCCTGTTTGATGTCCGCTTTTTCGACCGGCAGCGCGGATTCATCCTGGGGGTGGATGGGACCATGCTGAAAACCGACGACGGCGGCAAGGAATGGAGGAAGATTGACAGCGCCTCCCCCAACTCGCTGTTCGCCATTGCGGCAATCGGTGATAAGTGCTGGGCGGTGGGAGACCGCGGAAATTACGTTATATCCGGCGACGGGGGGAACACCTGGACCAACAATGAGGATGCCATTCACACCAAGGGATGGCTCACCTCGGTTTCCTTCGTGAACGAAAACGTGGGCTGGGTGGTCGGAAAGTCAGGCGCGGTTTTTAAAACCATCGACGGCGGCAAGACCTTCGAATGGCTGTCGGGTGTTTCCTATGACTGGCCCGAATTTAAGCCGCCCAAGGAGCTGGTGGGCGAGTAGGCGGCGTACATAACCGGTGAGGGTATTTTTACCTGATATATTTTACACAAGGGGAAGCTCATGAAAAAGTTTGCAGACTTTGTGATCGAGAAAAGGGGGCTGGTGCTGGTCATTATGTCGTTGATCACGCTGTTCTTTGCCATCAACGCCGTCAATCTGAAGGTGTACACCAAATTTTCCGACCTGTTGCCGCAGGGGCATGAGTACATCAAGACCTACAATGAGATCCGGGCCAAGTTCGGCGGCGCCAACACCGTGACCATGATCTACCAGGTGCGCAAGGGCGACCTCTTCAATCCCGTCACCCTGCAAAAAATAAGGTCATTAACCGACGAGCTGTATCTGATCCCCGGGGTGGACCGGTTCAAGATAACCTCGCTGGCGGTGAATACGGTGGTGGACATGAAGCTCATATCCGGCGGCTATGACTTTGTCCCCCTGATGTTTCCCAACGTGCCCAAGACCGACGCGGAAGCGCAGGAGCTGCGGGAGAAGGTCTATGCCAGCATGTTCTACGGCGGCCTGGTCTGGTTTGACAACAAGAAGACGCTGATCACCGCCGATTTTTTTGATGACGAGATTGACTACCCGGTGGTCTACCGGGAGCTGATCCGGCTGCAGAAAAAATATGAGGATGACAATCACATCCTGAGCATGGCGGGCGAGCCGCTGCACCTGGGCTATATTGACAGCTATGTCACCACCATCCTGACCATCATGGCAATCACCCTGGTGGTGATGCTGGCGCTGTTTCTCTTCTACTTCCGTTCGCTCCGGGGCATGCTGCTGCCCGTGGTCGGCTCGTTGATCAGCGCCGTATGGGGCGTCGGTTTCATGGTGCTGCTGGGGTACTCGCTCGATCCGCTGGTGCTGGTCTTCCCCTTCCTGGTTGCGGCCATGGCCGCCTGCCACTCGGTGCAGATCATCAAGCGCTATATTGAAGAATGCGCCGTCACCAAGGATGTGAAGGCCTCGTGCAAAAAGGTGATCGAGGAGCTGTTCATCCCCGGCTTTGTCAGCATCGTCACCGACGCCACCGGCATCATGCTCATTGCGCTGACGCCCATCAAGATCATGCAGATGATCACCATCGTCTGCACCTTCTGGTCGGTGGTGACCGTTGTCATCGTCATGTGCTTTTTGCCGGCGGTGCTTTCCTACCTGTCCTTTCCCCACAAGTCCGTCGCCCGTCTGGAGAAGAAGAGCAACCTTGACTTCGGGCTGATGCGGCTGGGGGCGTGGATTGCCCGGTGGGGCTGCTGGCCGATTCTGGCGGTATTTTTAGGCCTGTTCATTTTTGGAAGCTATTACGCCAGCTTCATCCAGGTGGGTGACGCGGTTCCCGGATCCTCGCTGCTCTGGCCCTGGCACCGCTACAACCGGGACGGGTTCAGAATTTCCTTCAGCATGCCCATACTAAGCCCGCTGCTGGTGGTGATGGAGGGTGAAAAATACCGCGACCTGGTGTCCTGCCCGGGCAAGCCGTACATGATGTGCGGCGACAACTTCAAGGAGATGGAGCGCTTCGAGCGCTACATGAAGGATACACAGCAGCCGGGCGGGAGGGGGAAGCCGGTGATGTTTACCCGCTCGGTGATCCAATCGTTTTCCGGGGCTGGCTGGCTGGCCCACGAGGGCGATCCCAACTGGTATTTCTTCCCGACCAATGACCGCGAGGTCATCTACAGCTACCGCCGGGTTACCGAAATGGGAACGCCGGGAACCGCCGACCGGTTCTGCGATCCCGGCGAAGACACGGCGGCCAACATTATTATCTATTGCCGGGACAAGATGACCCCCACCATCAAGACGGTGATGTCCCGGGTCAAGGATTACATAGACAACCAGTCAAGGCTCGCGCCGCCCATGCGATACCGTCTGTGCGGCGGCGAGTTCGGGGTGCAGGCGGCCATCAACGAGATCATCGAGGACTACCAGTTCACCACCGCCACCTGGGCGCTCATCCTCATTTTTGCCTTCTGCGTCATCTTTTACAAGAGCTTCATGGCGGGGATCATCCTGATCATACCGCTGATCATATCCAATGCCATCGCCTTTGCCATGATGGCCACCGGCTTTTTCTGGGCGATCCCCACCCCGATCACCATCACCACCAGCACCCTGCCGGTCACCTCGGTGGGCATCGGGCTGGGGGTTGATTTCGGGGTGTACCTGTTGAGCCGGATCAAGGACGAATACGGCGTGTTCCATGACCTGAACAAGGCCATCGAGAGCGCCATGCTCACCACCGGCAAGGCGGTCATTTACCTGTCCACTACGCTGACCGTGGGCATTTTCTTCTGGGTGATTTCGCCGCTGATGTTCCAGGCGATGATGGGGCTGTTCCTGGCCATCGTGCTGTTCCTGAACATGCTCGGCGCGCTGCTGCTGGTCCCCAGTATCGTGGTGCTGCTCAAGCCGAAGTTTCTCACGAAGTAACA
>CAZWCD010000202.1:0-4075 GCA_964632275.1 uncultured Thermodesulfobacteriota bacterium | reverse complement strand
TGACTGATCTTCTCCATCGTCGGTCTTTTTCCCGTCCGCCGGGGCCGGTTTGCTGCGCCGCGGCATGGAGGCCTGCTCCGTCTTCAGTTCCTTGATTTTGTTCAGGATGGTATCCGCCAGATCATCCTTGTCCATGAGGGGGAGGCTGTTGATCCTTCCCTCGTAGTCAATGAGGGTTGCCTCGTTCCGGTCCGATCCGAAGCCCCCCTGCTTTTGCAGCGCGCTGTTGACCACGATCAGGTCGAGATTTTTCCGGTCCAGCTTTGACTTGGCCTGGGAGATGAGATTTTTTGTCTCCGCCGCAAAGCCCACCAGGAACCGGTTTCCCTTGTTCCGCCCCAGCTGGAAAAGTATGTCGGGATTTCTTTCCAGCTCAAGGCTCATGGTCTTGCGTATCTTCTTCATCTTTTCCCCGAAGCTCTTCTTGGGGCGGTAATCGGATACGGCGGCCGTCTTGATGATGATGGTAGAGGCCTTGGCGTGCAGCAGGACCACCTTGTGCATCTCCAGCGCGGTGGTGACGGCGACCGTCTGAACCCCGGACGGCGGTTTTAGCGCGGTGGGACCGCTTACCAGCAGCACCTCGGCGCCTCGTCGCTGGGCGGCCCTGGCCAGGGCATATCCCATTTTCCCCGAGGATCGATTGGTAAGCATGCGCACCGGGTCGAGCGGCTCTTCGGTGGGCCCCGCGGTGACCAGGATGCGTTCTCCCTGCAGGTCCTTCGGGGTGATGAGCGGCATCGCCTCCTCCAGTATCTCCTCCGGCTCGGACATTCTGCCCTGCCCCTCATAACCGCAGGCCAGTTCTCCCGACGCCGGGCCGACGAAGTGGAAGCCGCGCTCGCGCAGCTTCTCCACGTTCTGCCGGGTGGCGGGATTGTCCCACATCTTGACGTTCATTGCCGGGGCGATGAGCACCGGCGCGGCGGTTGCCAGGACCACCGTGGACAGGAGATCATCGGCCAGGCCGTTGGCAATCTTGGCGATGATGTTTGCGGTGGCGGGCGCAATGATCAGCAGGTCGGCCAGGGCGGCCAGGGCGATGTGGGATATTTCGCTGCGGTACGGGGCGAACATGTCGGTGTATACCGCCTGCCCCGAAACGGTTTGAAAGGTGAGCGGGGCGACAAACTGCCGCGCATTCTCAGTCATCACCACGTGGACTTCCGCCCGGCGCTTGCACAACAGGCGCACCAGCTCCGCCGCTTTATAGGCGGCGATGCCGCCGGTGACGCCACACACAATCCTTTTTCCGTTGATCATACGGTTCTTCCTCTCCGGATGCGGTCATTTCCGCCTGAGATTTTTATACGTGCAGCTTAAAGGCCGTCTTCCTGCGGCTCCAGCTCCTCAGGTTCCACTTTTTCTGCTGATACCCTGACATCGGCCTCGATCAGGGGAGGCGCAATGCGGGTAATCGAAATGGAAAAATTCTCAAATTCCTTGCCTTCCATCGCCTGGGCCAGGGTCACCGTGTCCGAGCCGGACTCCAGTTCCAGCAGCGCCCCGGTTGCAGCCGCGCTCTTTTGCGTGATGCTGGAAATGGCCGGGATGTTTTTTTTCAGCGCGCTCTTGAACCGGGTGAAATCAAGGTAGCTGGATATGCCGGTGACGCTGAGCGTGGTTATCACAACCCCTCTGGTTTCCTTTGACCAGCGCTGCGAAATCTGCTCGCCGATCTGGCGGGCAAAGGCGCGCGCCGCATTCCTGATGGCGCTGTCGTATGCCGGGCCATCATTTTCTCCGCTTGAAGGCATGTAGGATTCTATGGAGGCGAGGGTGGACCCGTCATCGGTCTTTACCGCCTTGCCCGCGATGTTTGCCTGAACCTCCTGTGCCGGCGCGCCTTCGCTGCGCAAAGCAGCCGGGCCGACCTGCGCCGTGGCGTTGATGACCACGTCCGCCTGGAACTGCCTGCCCAGCGCCTGCAGATTCTCGCCGGCCACGTCGAGGCAGCCGAATACATTGCTGCCGCTAATCTGGGTGATCATCCGGGAGTGGTCGATGACTTCAAATCCCTGCTTTTGCAATTCATCGCGCAGCGCCAGGTCGATCGGGGTCAGGGAGGTTTCGGGATCGACAAAGGACCACCAGCAGGTGTAAACATCACGGCCGGGCGGCTGCCGGGCAATCATCAGCAGTAGGGAGGGAATGGTGCTTGCCGGTGCGATCGCTGCATCCACCATCAGATGGTTCTGCAGCTTCTTGAGGTCCACGGTGGACTGCAGCGTTATATGGTAGCGATTGCCGCGCCTGCTGTCATATAAGATTTTATAGCTTGCGATATAGTCGGTGGCCTTGGCAAACAGCGCCTGTTTGAGCGCAGGAAACTGCTGCTCGAGTTGCTCAAAGGTCATGATCGCGCCGGCGGCCTGGATGAGCGCCTTGCGGTGGGCATCGGCTATGGCCCTGCTTTGGGCAGTGACCATGTTATTATCGGTGATCTGCGCTATACCGGTTGAGACGATTGTGCTGCCCGCGGGTTTCTTCTGCGCGAGGGCGATGCCCTCTGCACTGCAGAGGCTGAGGAGCAGGACGGCCACATATGCGATGTGATTTTTCATGATCTGCTTTCGTACTGGATATAGGGTTTTAATTCGTTCACCAGCGTCCGGTTAATGTCCGCCTCGATGATGACCCCGGTGTCGGCATAGGTGGCGGCAATGATGGTGCCACCCGCAATGATGCGGCTGATGGTTGCCCAGGCCTCGAAGGGGATGGTCAGCCTAACCCGGGTGCGGTCGGGCAGCAGCAGGCGCCCGATCATGGCGCACAAGGCGTCCACCCCTTCGCCGGTGACGGCTGAGACGCCGACGCCATGCTCCACCCTGCCTTCCCACCGCTTAAGCAGTGCGCGCTCGGCGAGGAGGTCGATTTTGTTGAACGCGTGAATGACCGTGCTGTGCGGCATCTCGATTTCCGCCAGCACCCGGTTCACCGCGTCGATCTGCGCTTCGCAATGGGGGCTGCTTATATCAATGACGTGGATGAGCAGGTCCGCTGCGGTGACCTCTTCAAGGGTTGCCTTGAAAGCGGCAACGAGCTGGTGAGGAAGCTTGTTGATAAATCCGACCGTGTCGGTGATGAACGCCTCCTGGCTGCTGCTCAAGCGAAGCATGCCCACCTTGGGGTCCAGCGTGCTGAACAGCTGGTCTTGTGCCGGCACCCGGGTTTGGGAAAGCCGGTTGAGCAGGGTCGATTTGCCTGAATTAGTGTAGCCGACCAGCGCTATCATCGAACGCCGGCGCTCTTGCCGGTCCCTGCGGTGGAGCGCCCTCACCCGGCGCACCTTTTCAAGCTCCCGCTTCAAGGTGGTAATGCGCTCCTTGATCCTGCGACGGTCCACCTCCAGCTTGGTTTCTCCGGGCCCCCTGGTGCCGATGCCGCCGCCCAGCCGCGAGAGGCTCACTCCTTTTCCGGCAAGCCGGGGCAGCGTGTAGGTAAGCTGGGCAAGCTCCACCTGCAGCTTGCCCTCCCGGGACCGGGCCCGTTGGGCAAAAATGTCCAGTATCAGGGCGGTGCGGTCAATGGTTTTCGTTTGAAAGACGGCCTCCAGATTGCGTTGCTGGGTCGGCGTGAGGTCGTCGTCAAAAATAACCACATCAACCGGCTGTGCCGCGATGAACGATTTCACTTCTTCCGCCTTGCCTTTTCCAATGAGCAGCGCTGCATCAACCCTTTTCAGCGATTGGACCACGGTTTTTGCCACGCGGGCCCCGGCGGTTTCGGCCAAGCGCGACAATTCTTCCAGTGAATCAGCCGCCTCCCATTCCTCTTTTTGTTTCGGTGTTCCTATGAGCAGCGCTTTTTCCCGTTTCGAACCATGATCCATGCTGTTCTGCATCAGGCAGTTGAGGTGGCGTGACGCCTCAGTCACAGTACCCATGATAGAACAATAGCTTAAATATTCAAGAACTTTCTCAGCAACGCTTCGATTGAGGCGGTTTGTTCGGGCAGCGCGAACCACTGTATTTCAGGGTCCTTGCGGAACCAGGTGAGTTGGCGCTTGGCGTATCGTTTGGTGTGTGTCTTGATCATCCGTATTGCCTCATCCAGGGTTATGTCACCCTGGATG
>CAZWCD010000201.1:0-4120 GCA_964632275.1 uncultured Thermodesulfobacteriota bacterium | reverse complement strand
TGTCAACTATCTTTCCCTGTCCCCTGAACCCTTGCCCCTGACCCCTCGTTTTTCAGACTCCCCAATATGAATCAATCTCTTCAGCGGTGAAATCCCATACCGCGTTGTGCGGCGCTATGGGCTCCTCGAAAAACTCCGGCAGGCGATCCTGCTTGTTGGTGAATCCGGCGGCCTGGTTGAACGCGTGTTCGGCGCGCAGTATTTTTCTGCCCAGGGTACGCCCGTCATCTGCGGTCATCTGCAGGTCATACTTGGCATTGATCATGTCGAACATCAGGGAAAACACGTCCAGGTTGTCCAGCATGGGGAACATGACGAAAATGCAGAGGCCGGCGCTGTCAATCATTGCTGTGCCGATCTGCAATCGACGGGATAGATCAACCTCTCCCTCCTTGCGCAGGGGATCGACGAAACCCCCGATTCTCAGGATGTTGAGGGGGATGCAGTATCCGGCGGTGTGGTCGGCGCCCATGGTCGAGGTCGCGTAGGTGATGCCCATGCCCTTGACCGGCCGCGGGTCATATGCCGGGAGACCCTGGTTTTTAACAACCGGCACCCGGGTTACGCCATACATCCGGCCGACTGCCGCCGCCCCGGAGCCGAGAATCCTGCCGAGGGGGGTGCCCTCTCTCACTTCTTCAATCAGCCGGAGCGTGCCGGCGCCGTCGCCGAAGGGAATGATTCCGGCTTCCATGGCCACCCCCACGGCAACCGCGGTTTCTATGGAGTCAATTCCGATATCGTCCAGCAGGTGATCCGCCTGAGCTATGATGTCCAGATCATCGATGCAGCAGTTGGCGCCGAAGCCCCAGATGGTCTCATACTCAAAGCCGGAAGTGAGGTAGTTGCCGTCCTTGTCGTTGTATACCTGCGAGCATTGCATGACGCACCCCGCATGGCATGCGTGGTGCGTTTTGCCGTTCCGCTTTACGATGATCTCGCGCATGGTCTCGCCGCTTATCTTGTCGGCGCCGGCAAACCTGCCGAAGCGAAAATTCCTGGTCGGCAGGCCTCCCGCTTCATTGAGGATGTTAACCAGCACATCGGTGCCGTAGGTTTTAAGCGCCTGCCCGCTTACCGGATGATCGATGAGCGCCTTGGTAAACGCGCGCGCCACCTCCTTGAACTTTTCCTGATCGAAAATTTCCACGCCGGGACCGCCGACAGGATCAATGGTAATATATTTTATCTTTTTGGAACCCATGACCGCGCCCAATCCGCCCCGGCCGTGGCTGCGGATATTGCCGTCGGGATCCTTTACCGAAATATTGGCGGCGGTCAGGCAGCGCTCGCCTGCCGGGCCGATGGAGAGGATGCCGGTTTTGTCGCCGTGTTTTTGCACGAGCGTCTTCATTACCTCATAATTGCCCTTGCCGATCAATGCGGTTTCTTCCTGAATGGTAACGCCGTGCTTATCCACGTGCAGGCTGTACCATGCGTTCTTTTCCGGCATGCCTTCAATGACCAGGGCTTTAATGCCCAACCGGGCAAGGCACTGGGCGGCGGTGCCGCCGGCATTGCTCTCCTTGATGGTCCCGGTCAGGGGGCTTTTCGCCCCGGCCGAAAGCCTTCCCGAATTCGGGCAGGGTGTTCCGGCGAGCAGCCCCGGGGCAAAGACAAGCTTGTTCAATTTACCCAGCGGGTTGCAGGTAGGCTTCACTTCCTGCGAGACGATGGTTGAGGTCAACCCTCTTCCCCCCAGCCCTTTCCATTTTTCCGGCACATCCTCAGATGTTGCCGTCAATCCTGTCATGTTAATCCGATAAATTTTCTCCGCCATACATCCTCCCTCGTTTTTTGGGGAATTGGTGGCAATGCGCCTTTCCAAAAGGGAGGTCCTACCGTTGCCGGCAGAACCATCTGGTCTTGTGCAGTGCAATAACCTGTTCTTTCAGGCTGCAAGGATCGGAGATGCACAAAGACAGCAAACTTGTAATAGAAAATAGCATATTTTTTTTACGGACGGTAGTGCTTGCCGTGGGGGCGCTGTAATGTCGATGCATGGTATGCCGATCATGGCAAATAAACTAAGGAGAAAGACCGCTTGTGCCAGCCTTGGGTATAAAAAACAAAGAAGCCTGCAAGCTTAGAGGGGGGTGTTCACTTGCAGACTTCCTTGGCAAAGATATGGGGTGTAAGAATGAAAAGTCGAGCCTCTCTGTACATACATTCAAACTATGGCTCAAAATTTACTTTTATAATTAGCAAAACCTATACCAAGTCAAATTTATTTTTAATAAGCTGAAATTGCTGCAGTTTGTTTTTTGTGCTGCAACAGCCATGACCAAAATCATGTCCAATATTTGGCATGATGTCAAATATTGGACATGATTTGCTTGTTTTTAAGCAGATCATATGATAAGAGTAATGTCATTAATAGAATATAAACGGGAAGACTGGACACTGATGAAAACAAATGAGCTGCAGGAACAAAAGATACTCCTGCAAATAAACAATGCAATTATTACACACAGAACCCGGGAGGGATTGTTCAAAGAAATAGTCAATGTCCTGCACCCGATCTTTTCTTTTGACCGCATCAGTATTCTGCTGAATAGACCCGGTGACGACAACTGGGATTTTTTTTCTCCTCCCATCGGGGTTGCGGTGTTGGGCTTTCAACAGGAGGTGGTGCCGATCAAGGCCGTCATCATTCCCTTTCAGGCCATGAAGGAAAAAAAGACGGTTATTGCAGAACTGGCTCGCCAATCGCATGATCCCCAGATCAGGCTCTTTCTTGAAGCAGGTTTGCAATGGGTCATCTGCGCGCCGCTGATGATGAGGGATAGCGTGATCGGCACGGTCCAGGTGTGCTATAAGGAGCGGCCGCACTTCACGCTGGACAACACGGAATTTTTCGAAAAAGTGGCGCGGCAGCTTTCCCTGGTGATAGACAATATGCTTGCCTATGAGCAATTGCAGAGCGTCAAAGATGTGCTGGCGGAAGAGAGGCGGTATCTCAAGCGGGAGCTGGATCTGTTCGGAGAGTCGCGTGAGATTGTGTATGCCAGTCCAATCATGACCGGCCTCATGAATACCGTAATGGAGGCGGCGCGAACCGACACCACGATTTTACTGACCGGCGAAACCGGAACCGGCAAGGACCTTATTGCCCGGACCATTCACAAGGCAAGCGGCCGGAGCAGGAACACTTTTTTCAAGCTCAACTGCGCGGCGCTGGTTCCGACACTTATTGAAAGCGAGCTATTCGGACACGAAAAGGGTTCATTTACCGGCGCTACCGCCAAAAAGATCGGCCGATTCGAATTGGCAAACAACAGCACGCTTTTTCTGGATGAAATCAGTGAATTGCCGCTCAATACCCAGGCAAAATTGCTGCAAGTGCTGCAGGACGGGAAATTCGAGCGGGTGGGTGGGGCGGATACCATTAAAACCGATGTGCGCATTATTGCGGCGACCAACAAGGAACTGGCCCGGCTGGTGAAAGAGTACAAATTCAGGGAGGATCTTTATTACCGGCTCAATATCTTTCCCGTCGCCGTTCCTCCCCTGCGCGAACGCAAGGAGGACATCCCCCTGCTGGGGAAGCATTTTATGGATAAATTCTGCTCAAAGCTCAACCGGATACGGCCGCATTTTCTCCAGGGCGCTCTTGACCTCCTGGTCCATTATCCATGGCCCGGCAATGTGCGGGAGCTGGAAAACTTTATGGAGCGCATCATCATTTTAAAGTCGAATAAGATGGTGACCGAAGATGATCTGAGGCCGATTCTCAATGTGGACACCGAACGCGACATGCAAATAGCCTCCCTGGAGCAAAAAGAAAAGTCACCTTCGTCAAACGAGTCAAGCATGGACAAGAATCAGGATGGACAACTAGCATCATTATCGGCAATGGAAAAGCAGCACATATCGAATGTGCTGAAGAAGACCAAAGGAATGATTGCCGGACCGAACGGAGCAGCGCGCATACTCCATATGAAGCGGTCAACCCTGTTGTATCGCATGAAGAAGCTGGGGATACATGCGGGGGAGTATAAATGAGGGTACAGGGTTCAGGGGTGAGGGTGCAGGGAAAAACAGTTGACAGCTGCCGGTTGACAGTTTGCAGGAAAAACGTTTAGTCCGCGGTCGACTGTCCATGGTCCACAGTGAAGGT
>CAZWCD010000200.1:0-4125 GCA_964632275.1 uncultured Thermodesulfobacteriota bacterium | reverse complement strand
AGCTGCCGTTTGAGTTTCTTCTCGTGTTTTTTAAGCATCAGGTCTATGCCCTCCCTGACCAGCGCGGCCTGCGGGATCCGTGTGGTGGCGGATAGTTTGGCCAATTTTTCCACCAGCCTGGTGTCGAGATAAATGGTGCGCAGAATCTTTGTCATGTGAGCTCTCCCGGAGCAAAACGGTTGGGCCATGCCGATCAGTTACAGAAACGTGCCGATATATGTTTCGATGTACCATGCAGCTTTTTTGTGGACCACCTTGAATTGAACGCCGAAGCCCTCATCATGCCTGCCGGTGTGAATAACCTCCCCGAACACCACCGCTGGTTCAGCGATGCCCGGCAGGTGGAATTGCAGCGATAGGCGAGAGGGGACGGAAAGCGCTGCAAAGGCCGGCGAGGTCCGGATAAAACATCCCCCGAGGGACAGATTGCAGGTCTCGCCGGCGGCGGCGGTCAGCAGGTTCTGCGCCGTGACCGCGGTGTTCAATCGCGGGTAATCCCTTCGGTCATGCTTCGGCACATCGCTCCCTTTCTGCGCAGGCAGGGCGCACGGGTCAAGAAACGGCGTGCCGCGGACTACTCGTCCTGCGGGTTGATTGCGCACGAAAGCTGTGCGCTGTCCCACGTGTGATCATAGATGGTGTGATCAATCCGGCGGTCATAGGCCAGCAGCTGCTCCTGGATCAGGATCTGCTCCTTCGAACTGGAAATGTAGGTTTTTTCATCATGCCGGTGCGGCGCCAGTGTGCGCAGCGCCGCTTCATCGTATTTGATAAAATTCTGGGCGGCGCGGGTTGCACTGAATCGTCGCATCCCCAGCAGCACCAGCGCATCGACCGCCGCGCGCAGCGCCGTGTCCAGGCAGTCGCGATAGATGTGCTGCAGGCCGAGGTCAAGCAGTTCGTAGGCGGCGGGATTGTTCCGCGCACGGGCGATGACCGTCAGCTGAGGGAAGTGCTTTGTGGCCGCTTCCGCCACGGCATAGCTGATCGAGGGATCGTCAATGGCGAGCACCAGAATCCGCGCGCGGGCGGCGCCTGCCGAGCGCAATATGTCCAGGCGGGTGGCGTCTCCGTAAAACACCTTGAATCCCATCTTGCGCAGCACATCGACCCGGTCGGAATCGTTGTCGAGGATGGTTGCGTCGATGCCGCTCGCCCGCAGGAAGCGGCCGATGATGCTGCCGAAAAAGCTGAAGCCGGCAATGATCACCGGATTGACGTTATCGATGAAATCGGCCTCGCGCCGGACTTTCTCGCGGGTTCCGAAGCGGGGCAGCACCAAGCGCTCGTTCAGCAGCAGCAGCAGCGGCGTGCAGGTCATGCTCAGGGCGGTCAGGGCGATCATGGTATCCGCCCAGGTGCCGGACAGGATCTGCAGCTGCCGGATAAAGGCAAAGAGCACGAAGGCGAACTCGCCCACCTGGGAGAGCGCCAGGGAAAAGATGCAGTTTTGATCGAAGCTCAGCTGAAAGAGTCGCCCGAGCAGCAGCAGCACCGCGGCCTTAATCACCAGCAGGAGCAGGAGCATGCCCATGATCCCCGCCGGGTTGTTGAGCAGGAGCCGGAAATTAACCGATGCGCCGACCGCGATGAAAAAAAGCCCCAGCAGCAGCCCCTTGAACGGTTCAATGTCGCTTTCCAGCTCATGGCGAAACTCGCTGTTGGCCAGAACCACCCCGGCAAGAAACGTGCCCAGGGCGGGGCTGAGGCCGGCGAGTTTCATCAGGTAGGCGATGGCGACTATGATGAGCAGCGAGGCGGCAATGCACAGCTCGCGCAGCCTGGTCCGGGTGATGGTTCTTAAAAACGGCACGATGACATAGCGTCCGCCGAAAATGACCAGCAGGATGGCGACGAGGACGGTGCTGGCCTGCATCCATCCCGGCAGCGTCGCAATGGCGCTGTCCGCTTCTCCCCCTGCCGGCGCGCCGGTCTGCAGCGCCAGAAACGGAAGGAATGCCAGCACCGGGATGACGGCGATATCCTGAAACAGCAATACCGCAAGGCAGCTGCTGCCCGCCTCCGTCTGCCCGATTCCCTTTTCCTTGAGGGACTGGAGCACCATGGCGGTTGATGACATGGAGAGGGCAAGGCCGGTGGCGAGGGAGGCCTGCCAGCTGAAGCCCGCCACGGTCAGTGCGCCCACGACCGCCAGGGTGGTCAGGATCACCTGCAGGCTGCCCAGTCCCAGGACGTATTTGCGCATGCCCCAGAAGTGAGTCGGTTCAAGCTCGAGGCCGATCAGAAACAGCATCATCACCACTCCGAATTCGGCGAAGTGCATGACGTCCTGCCCCTCCGCGCCGATACAGCCCAGGCAAAAGGGGCCGATGATGATGCCTGCCGCAAGGTACCCCAGCACCGAGCCCATGCCCAGCCGCTTTGCCAGCGGAACGCACACGATGGCGGCGCTGAGGTAGATGATGGCCTGACCAAGAAAGCTGTCCATGATTACGGTTCCCGCTGCGTAAGAGGGCCAATCCAGTCATTCAGCAGTTCGTGCCGGCATATCTCCTCTATGCGGAAGTCGCCCCGGGAAAGCCGCTGCAGTAGTCGCTGGTAGAGACGCGCGGCATCCTGGAGGTCGGCGTCCTGGAGGCGGTATGTTCCTTGGACGGCGAAGGGGGGAAGATAGGTCATGCTGCACAGGCGTGCGGTCTGCTCGAAGGGGGCCAGAAATTCGCCCAGGCGGTAGCGGTTGAATCCGTCGCGGCGGTACCCCTCCCGCGCGCCCCCGGTGGTAAGGGCATGGAAGGCAACCTTGCCTGCCATATTGCACCCGCCTTCGCCGTGCGCCCATCCATGCTCGAGCACCACATCAATCCACTGCTTGATCATGGCCGGTGCGCTGTACATATAGAAGGGATAGTGCCAGACAACAATGTTGTGAGCAAGGAGGAGATTTCTCTCATGGGCGGCGTCAATGTTGAAATCGGGATACCGCTCATAGAGATCATGTATGGTTATATGCTTTTCATGATGCAGTGCGGAAAGGAGCGCCCGATTGACCCTTGACTGCTCATATCGCGGGTGGGCAAACAGTAGTAAGACGGTGTTCATGAATCCGCGTCAGATCAGGAGGGATATTTTCTTTCACCCTTGGATTTTCTCAGCGACTTTTTTTTCGTCTTGATTTTGAGGGCGGCTCTCATGCGGTTCGTCTTGCTCCGGTTTTTCATTGCTTCTCCTTGTTGTGTCATGCTGGGCGCAGCATGCGGCTCACTGCGGACATTGCGGCGCCGGCCGCTTCCATCGATTGTTCCGGCCGGCATGCTTCAGATGATGCGTGTCGGCTGAGTATATGAAAATACCCGGTATCTGTCAATCTTAAGTTTATTGCTTATGGTGTGCCCGTCGGTCGAGACCTGCCCCGCATGGTTGCCCCGACCAGGTTTGCGCGGTAGGTTCGCAGGTCCACCGGCGCCAGTCGCCGGACCAGGTGGGCGGGTATCAGGACGCGTTGCCGCAGCGAATCCAGACGGAGGGAAATAGTTTCAATGGCATCGTCCCGGGTCATCCAGGAGATGCGGTCGAAAGCGCTGAGATTGAGGGGGCCGGTATAGGCGCGCAATGACTTTTTCCCCTTGAGGTTGAAATAGAGCTCAAAATAGGACATGAGCAGTTCCCGGGTGCTACGGTAAATCGCCTCGCGGTATCTGAGCCCGACGAAATTTGATTTTGCCACCGCCCCCACAAAACCGTTCCTGCGGTGCAACGCGATCACGTGGTCATCATCCTCCGAGGCGCGCATGTGCAGGATAACCGGGGGCTGACCGATCCGGCGCAGGGCCGCGGCCGCAAACAGCGCGCCGTCAAAACAATTGGCCTCCCTGGTTCGGAGCACGCCAAGCGGCGACTGGTACGAGGCCTTCTGCTTGTACGCGATACGGTCAAGATACGCCTGAATGGCAAAAGGGGTGTCAAGCCGGCTGATAAGGTGCCGTTCATGACGGTTCATCGCCGCCTCAAAATGCTGAAGGGCATCCATTGCAGTATCCTTTTTAACGCCGAACGCGCGCCAGTTTTTGGCCCAGGGCAAAGATGTGTTCCAGCGCGTCTTTCTTTTTTCTGATGTCGCCGGGATCCCGCACGTCAGTGACGTGGATTTTGTGGATGATGTTCATC
>CAZWCD010000199.1:0-4164 GCA_964632275.1 uncultured Thermodesulfobacteriota bacterium | reverse complement strand
TGGGCCGGAAAAATACTAAAAGTTGATCTGACCGAGAAGAAGATTGCCGCGGTTGAAACCGCCGACTATGCCGAACGTTTCATCGGCGGCATGGGGATTGGCGAGAAGTTTTACTGGGATGAGTCAACGCCGGGAATGCCGGCGGATGACCCGCAAAGCCCCCTGCTGTTCATGACCGGTCCCCTGGCGGCAACGCCGGCGCCGAGCGCCCCGCGACTGGTTGTCTGCGGGAAATCTCCCGCCCTGTATCCCGAGGCTTTCAACAGCGCCAGCATCGCGGGTTCCTTCACCGCCGAGCTGAAGAGGGCCGGGTATGACGGTATTGTGGTTACGGGAAAGGCGTCTCAGCCACTCTACCTGACGATCGGCGACGGGGCTGCGCAGCTGAAAGATGCCGCTCATCTCTGGGGTCTTACCAACAGTAACACCCGGCAGCTTATACGCGAGAGGTGGGGAGAGAAGACGCGCTGCTTAACCATCGGCCCGGGGGCGGAAAGCGGTTCGCGCATCGGCACCATAGCCACCGATGCGGGGGGCAATGGTTCAAGGGGTTTTGGATCGCTCATGGGATCGAAGAAGTTGAAGGCCATTGCGGTCAGGGGATCCGGGACAATCGCCGTTGCCGACCCGGAGAAAATCACCGCGATACGCAAAAAAGTTCGGGAGATGCGGGGAGAGGGCTTCTTTAACCTGTACGGCAAGCCGCTTTCCCTTCCGGGCGTAAAGGTGGTGAAACAAGTCCACTGCCAGGGATGTCCCCAGGGGTGCTGGCGCACGCTGCATCAAAGTCCGTCGGGAGAGGAAGGCGTGCGGAAATGCCAGACCCCCCTGTTCTACAGCTTCTGGAGCAGCAAGTATCCGGATACCTCAACCGAGGTCAGCTTTCGCGCCGCCTCCCTGGTGGATGACTACTCGCTCTGCGTGATTGAAATGACCTTTCTGCTTCTATGGCTGGAAAAGTGCATCAAGCAGGGGATCCTGTCTGACTCGAACACCGGCCTGCCCCTGGGCAAGCTGGGGAGCATGGAATTTTTTGAGTCCATGCTGCGCATGATGTGCACCGGCGAGGGGTTCGGCAAGGTCCTTGCCCAGGGGGTGGCGCGCGCCGCCGAGGCAGTGGGAGCGGAATCAAAAGCCATTGCCGATTCAGACCGCCCCATGCCGTACGGGCCCAAGACGTTTGTTCCGTCGGCCCTGCTGTACGCGGTCGAGCCGCGGCCGCCGATCACCGAACTCCACGAAGTCTGCCATCCCCTGACCAAGTGGGCGATCTGGTATGTGAGCAAGGGGGAGCGGTCCTACGTTTCCACAGCGGTGCTGAGAAAGATTGCGGATAAGTTCTGGGGCAGCGAGACGGCGGTTGATTTTTCCACTTACGACGGCAAGGCGCTGGCGGCGAAGAAAATACAGGAGCGGCAGTACGCCAAGGAATGCCTGGTGCTGTGCGATTTTGCCTTTCCCCTGTTTGACAATGCGGCTTCCGATGATCACGTGGGCGATCCGCTGCTCGAGAGCAAGTTGCTCTCAGCGGTCACCGGGGAGGACTACGATGAAGCGCGCTTGCATCGCGCCGGCGAGCGGGTCTTCAATCTGAACCGTGCCATCCACCTGCGCGACGGGCGGCGCGGAAGAGCGGACGACTGCCTGCCGGACACGCAGTTTATCGAGCGTGAGGAGCGCATTGCCGACGTCTTCGGCATTCATAATCCCGAACTCTATCTTCCGGGAGCCGGAGACGAGATCATTTCCCGCAAGGGCAAGGCGCTCAGCCGGGAGCGATTTGAAACGATGCTGGAGGAATATTACCGCCTGCGCGGCTGGGATCCTGCCACCGGTTTGCTGAAGGCGGAGAGCCTTCGGGCCCTTGACCTTCCCGAAGTGATTGACGGTTTGCCCGGGAAAGTGGTATAGGTTGCCCTGTTGCGGCATGCAACAGTCTATTTCGTCATCCGGAGTGCAACGAAGGATCTCCTTATTCATGACATGGAAGCGCCCTTAACCATATCCAGGCAGGAGTGTGCCGAGACCCTGTACCTCTGGCTGTCAGAGCATCTGGCCGACAAGGAGGTCAGGGCCATGGCGGAACAGATCGGCTTCCGGCTCAAGGGGCGGCTGGGGTCCAATAAAAAACTCTACCGCACATTTCATTCCGAGCTGTTCAGCCTGAACATGTACCTGATCGTGTTTACCTGCGAGTCGGCAATAGCGGACCCGGTCACACGCAATAATGTCCTGCATCTGTTTCATAAGCTGGTCTACGACAGGAACATCAAAGTCACCGGAATAAGCTACGTCAAGTGGATCGAGTTCATGAAGCTCATCTATGCCGAATACACGCGGTCCATGGAGGAAAAAAGCCTTTTGACGCCGGTTCTGTTGATAGCCCAGGCATTTGAGGTAAACCTTTTTGGAAAGAGCGTGCTTGATTCCTATGTGCGGTTCGAGACCGGTATGCGCATCGGCGGCATGATCCAGCAGCTTTCGAAACTCCTGCAGGGCTATGTTATCAAGCATTAGCAGGCAGAAGACGCTGCTTTCTAAGTACTGTGTCAGCATATGAAGAAGGGGCAGCGCCGGTGCGGCGGCTGCCCCTTCTGCTGAAACCGATGTATATGAAAGATAAGCCCTGCGCTCCTGCTACTCTTCGTGGTACTTGAAGGAAAGATTGACCCGCGCGCGAAAATTGATCACCTTCCCTTCATCCACGGTCATGTCCAGCCGTACAATCTCCGCAACCCGTAAATCCTTGACTGTCTTGCCCGCCATTTCAACCGCATTGCGAGCCGCATCCTCCCAGGACTTTGTGCTTGTTCCCACCACTTCGATGATTTTATAAATGCTGTCAGTCATGGCACATCCCCTCCTCAATTGATTGCCGGTTGCACCTCTCGTGTATCTGTTGCGCGCTTACCTCGATTCACCTCCTTTCCGCTCACGCGTCTCTTCACAATTCACTATAGCTGCTCACACGAGACTTTGCAAATGATTTGAAGTCCGATCGGATCCGGCTGCCGCTAGAAGAATAAGGCGTGGAATGCTTGAAAGGGGTTAAACACAATTCATTGTGCCTTACCGGGGAAATTTTACTACATATCGCGTTTTTTCCCTTGTATTATCGATTTTCCTTTGTTATAAGGACAACACTTTTACGAAAACCATGCCTGAATCATTATAAACTGTCATGCCACGGGGGGATTGCATACGATGAGAATTATTGCCATTGCCAATCAAAAAGGGGGATGCGGAAAAACAACCACGGCAATTAACCTTTCATCGTCCCTCTCGTCCAGGGGGCATACGGTGCTTTTGATCGATTGCGATCCACAGTCGCATGCCACCATGGGACTGAATATCAATCCGGCCGATCTTGAAAAGAGCATGTACAATGTGATGACCCCCCGCGCCAACGAGATCCTGGGACTGGATGACATCATGTTGCCGGTGAAAGAACGGTTTGATCTTGCCCCCTCCAGCGTCATTTTAAGCGCGGTGGAGCAGGAGCTTTCCGGGGTGGACGGGCGCGAAAACCGGTTGCTTCATGCGTTGCGGGCGATGGGCCGTTCCTACGATTATTGCATCATGGACTGCCCGCCCAGCATCGGCCTGCTCTGCTTCAACGCGCTGCGTGCCTGCAGGGAAGTGATCATTCCCATTGACATGAGCCTGTTTTCGCTCCGGGGGGTCGAGAAGCTGCTGGAGATTGTCGTGCTGCTGAAGGAAAAGCTCGGCCATGAAATTGCCTGCCGCGCGCTCATTACCATGTTTGACCACCGGACAAAATATTCCCGGCGCGTGCTGGAGAAGGTAAAGGACCAGTTCGGCCGGGACGCGTTTGAAACGGTCATCCGCTATACCGTCCGCCTGCGGGAGACGGTAGACTGCGGCCTGCCCATCAGCGATTACGACAAGCATGCCATCGGCAACAAGGATTATGACACCCTGGCGGAGGAACTCGTTCGGGTCGAGGCCGGTGCGGAGCGTGATGCGAGGCCGGGTGTGCTGAATGATGCGGAGACCATTTTGCAGAAGACCGGGGTCTACATCGGGACGGTATCGGAAGGCGCGGAACCCGGGATGGCGAACGGTGACGGCGAAGAGTACCCCGGCCCCGGTCTGCGATCCTCCTATTCCGAAATGATCGAGGCGCTTGCGGTCAACCCGCCC
>CAZWCD010000198.1:0-4183 GCA_964632275.1 uncultured Thermodesulfobacteriota bacterium | reverse complement strand
CCGATATAAAGATCGTTGCGCTTGAAGGATCAACCAGCCAGACCCTGGTAAAAACGGTCATACCCGCGGCCCAGCTCCAAACCACCACCGATTATGACAAGGCGCTGGCGCTGGTAATTGAGGGGAAGGTCGATGCCATGGTTGCGGATTTTCCCTTTTGCGCCCTCGCCGTGCTCCGCAATCCTGAAAAGAAACTGGCCACCCTGGATGAGCCGTTCACCTTTGAGCCGCTCGGCATAGCGCTCCCGGGCGATGATCCGCTGCTCATCAACTGGGTGCAGAATTATCTCATGGCGCTTGAGGGCAGCGACGGCCTGCAGACCATGGTAGACCGGTGGTTCAAGGATGCTTCGTGGTTGAGCAGGCTGCCGTGAGGGCGGCGCTCTTAGCAGTCTGATTGAAATGTTGGTTTTTTCCGGTTCATTATTGGACGTTGGAAGTTCGATGGTGGACGTTCATTAGTTCATCGACAAGGAGGGCTCCTTGAGCACGCTCAATTTTGAGGTAGCGCGGCTTGGTGAATGCCGCATTCCCTTTCCCATGAAGGGAACACCTTTTATCAAAGAACACGAGCACCTGCTCTATCACTCAAGCTTACCCGAAATCGAATCGTACCTCACTGCCGGTGCGCAGCCCCCGCGCTTCGAGCTTGCCGGACCGAGGGAGCACCTGTTCTTCGATCCCTCGAGGCTTCATTGCGGCATCGTCACCTGCGGCGGACTCTGTCCCGGCATCAACGACGTGATCAGGGCCATTGTCATGAGTCTCTTCTACCACTACGGGGTAAAAACCGTCTTTGGCTTTCGCTATGGCTATGAGGGCCTTGCCTCGCGCTACGGGCATGCTCCGCTTGAGCTCAATCCCGAGAATGTGAAAGAAATTCATCATATGGGGGGAACCATTCTCGGCTCATCACGCGGGCCGCAGGATACGGGAGATATGGTCGATACCCTGGAGCGGCTGGGTATCGGCATACTTTTTACCGTGGGCGGCGACGGCACCCTGCGCGGCGCCCAGGCCATCGCTGAAGAGATCGGCAGGCGGGGCTTGCCCATCTCCGTCATCGGCATTCCCAAAACCATCGACAACGACATATCCTGCATACAGCAGTCCTTCGGCTTTGATACGGCGGTTACCGAATCACGGCTGGCCCTCTCCTCGGCTCATACCGAGGCCATCGGGGCGCGCAACGGCATCGGTCTGGTGAAGCTGATGGGTCGCGAGTCGGGCTTTATAGCCGTCTTTGCCACGCTCGCCAACAGCGAGGTGAATTTCTGCCTGATACCCGAGGTATCATTTTCGCTTCCCTCCTTCCTGAAGGCGCTCGAAGAACGGCTTAAAAACCGGGGCCACGCCCTTATCGTCGTGGGTGAAGGGGCGGGCCAATACCTGATGGCAAACCGGCATGAAAAGGATGCATCGGGAAATGTCCGTTTTGGAGACATCGGCATCTTCCTGAAAGACCAGATCACCTCCTATTTCAAGAAGATCGGCATGGAGGTTAACCTCAAGTACATCGATCCCAGCTACACCATCCGCAGCATGCCCGCCAACGCCCGCGATTCCGCTTTCTGCGTACTGCTTGGTCATAACGCGGCGCACGCGGGCATGGCCGGGAGAACAAACATGGTAGTCGGGTTCTGGAAAAATGAGTTTACCCATCTTCCCATTCCGGCAGCCGTGGCACAGCGCAAGAAAATTGATCCCCACGGCCGATTGTGGAGCAGCGTCATAGAAAGCACCGGGCAGCCGCGGGACATGAATTAAATCAGCCTGCCGTAAGATGCTTTTTCAACGAACGGAACCATCGTGAGGAGGGATTTCCCGATGCCGCTTTCGGGGCATAAAACCAGGATCGTCTGCACCATCGGGCCCGCATCCGAGAAGCCGGAGATCATGGAGGCGATGATCGGGGCCGGCATGAATGTGGCGCGCCTCAATTTTTCGCACGGCGATTTCGCGGGCAAAAGAAAGATGATTGCAACAATTCGCGCCGCTTCCGCAAAGGCCGGCCGCCGGGTGGCCATCATGGCCGACCTGCCCGGCCCCAAGATGCGCATCGGGACATTCGCTCACGAGCCGCTGGAGTTGCGAAAAGGCGACACCTTCACCCTCACCGCGGAAGACGTGACCGGAAGCGCCGCCAGGGTATCGGTAAGCTTTGACCGCCTCCCCCAGGTGGTACGGTCCGGCGACAAACTTTTTATCAATGACGGCAACATTGAGCTTGAGGTCCTGCAGGTGACCGGAAGGGACGTCAGCTGCCGGGTGCTGGTCGGCGGGGAGCTCCGCTCGCGGAAGGGCCTCAACCTGCCCGGCATCAATCTTGGCATCAGCGCCTTCACCGAACAGGATCGCAGCTGGCTTGCCTTTGCCATGGAGCAGGGTATTGATGCGGTCAGCCAATCCTTCGTTGAAACAGCCAAGGATATTGATGCGGTGCGCGGCGCCGCGGCGGCGCTGGGATACAATCCGTTTATCATTGCCAAGATCGAGCGCGCGGGAGCGCTCAATCACATTGATTCCATCCTTGAGGCATCCGACGGCATCATGATCGCCCGGGGAGACCTGGGCGTGGAGATTCCCATAGAGCAGATCGCCATCGTGCAGAAGGAGCTGATGAAAAAAGCCAACCTGATGGGAAAGCCGGTGATCACGGCAACCCAGATGCTCGAGTCCATGACCGGCAACCGGCGTCCCACCCGGGCGGAGGCCACTGATGTGGCCAATGCCATCCTCGACGGCACCGACTGCGTCATGCTTTCCGCCGAATCGGCAATGGGTTCATATCCGGTGGAATCGGTGGAGATGCTTGCCCGGATTGCCGCGGCGGTTGAGCCCCACCGATCCCGTGGGCCCCTGCGGGAATCCCTGCAGCAGGATATCAAAACCGGCGCCATGAATATTACCGACATCATTGCGCTCAATGTGGCCACCGCGGTGGTTGCCGTATCCCCTGCGGCAGTGATCATTCCCACCCGAAGCGGCGCAACCGCGCGGCGCATCAGCCGCTTCAGGCTTCCGGTGTGGATCACCGCGGTGAGCAACGACGAATCAATCTGCCAGCGGCTGCAGTTTTCGTATGGCGTCGATCCGGTGCGGGTAGCCGACTTCCCGGACAACTGGAAAGTGTTCGCCCGGGAGCTGATGAAATCCTGCGGGCTCGAAGGAAATCTGGTGGTCCTCACTGAGGGGCCCTCCCCCAGGCATCCCGATACCAGCAACCGCATCGAGCTGATGGACCTCGGGAAATAGATTTCGGATTGCGGAATGCGGAATGCGGATTTGAAAAACAAAAAAGCCAATTAATGTGGCATGTGCGATGGGTGATCTGCCATACGTTCAGAAGACAGGGGCCGGAATTCAAGAGTTGGAATAAAACCCGTAGGAGCGGCTTCAGCCGCGAATGATCCCTGACGGAGATACAGGATCCCCTGATCGCAATAGAACTCTTTCGCTCGCAGCAGGGATCACAGATCTCACATCACATTTTGTAGCGTCTGACTTCTGGCTTCTGCAAATGCGAAATCCGCAATCAACGGAGTCCTTATGCTGCCAAAAACCGATCCCACTGCCACCAGGAGCTGGAAGCGGCTCGCCGCGCACTATCAGGACATGAAGACGGTCCACATGAAAGCGCTCTTCGCCGGCGATCCCGACCGCTTCGACACGTTTTCGCTGCGCTTCAACGACATCCTGGTGGATTATTCAAAAAACATCATGACCGCAGAAACCATGGTCCTGCTCCGCGGCCTGGCTGATGAAATGCGCGTGCGGGAAGCGATCGAGAGCATGTTCACCGGCGACATCATCAACCAAACGGAACACCGCGCCGTCCTGCATGTTGCCCTGCGCAACCGGAGCAATGTGCCCATCCTGGTTGACGGCGAGGATGTCATGCCCAACGTCAACGCGGTATTGAACCGGATGAAGGCATTTTCGCACAGTGTCACGTCCGGAACATGGAAGGGGTTTTCCGGCAAGCGAATCACCGACATGGTCAATATCGGCATCGGGGGATCGGACCTGGGCCCGATTATGGTCACCGAGTGCCTGCGACCCTATGCGCATACCGGTCTTGCTCTTCATTTTGTCTCCAATGTTGACGGCACCCATATCGTGGAAACGCTGAAAAAGCTGAATCCGGAGACCACCCTCTTCCTCATCGCCTCCAAGACCTTCA
>CAZWCD010000197.1:0-4216 GCA_964632275.1 uncultured Thermodesulfobacteriota bacterium | reverse complement strand
TTTTGGGGAAAGGAGGCTGCACAATGTCCATCAGGGAAAACAGATTATTCAAGGGCGTGGGAAAGAACTTCATCGAGCACATCGAAGCCATTGCGGTCAGGGAATCCCATGGCAAGGGGGTGTTCCTCTTCAAAACCGGCGATCCCGCCAACCATTTCTATATCCTGGAAGAGGGAAGGATTTGCATCTGCGCTGACAAGAAGGGACACGAGGTATCGTTTATTTACACGCCGGGGGAGTTTTTCGCCTGGTCAACCCTGCTCGACCGTCCCTCCTACTCCGCTTCCGCGGAATGCGTCGTTCCCGGCAGGGTTTTGAAGATTGAAAAGAAGCAATTGAATGAGGTGCTGCAGAATGATTGCCTGAACGGGCTTATATTCTACCGCAATTTCGCAGAAATCATCGGGGGGCGCTTCCTCGACAGCTACAAGGTCAAGGACTGGTTTCCCGGGGCGGAAACGTAATCAAGCTCCCATTCCATTTCACGACACTGCGCAGCATGACAATAGGGTTGAGCAAGCTATTCCCCCTCACCTCAATCCTCTACCCTTTGGGGAGAGGGTTAGGGTGCGGGGGTAAATTCAATCTGTTTTCGTGTTTCAATGCAAAAAGAAAGCCCGTTCCATCTCCCCGGTGTGCCGGGCAGAGAGAACGGGCCTGTTTTTCCTGATGGGCCTGCTGAAAGAGCAATGCGCCTGATCAATCAGCGCTTCCGGTAACACGCGCCACCAAGCCGGGTTTCTTCCTCGCTTACGCTTTTTTCCCGTTCAGCTTGTCAACCGCCGGCTCGTGGTAGAGCACATCGCTTTTATACAGTGAACTGATCTTTCCCGTATCGTAACCCAGGACTTTGGTCAGCACCTCGTCCGTATGCTCGCCGAGCAGCGGCGCATGGCCCCTGATCCCTACCGGGGTTTCCGACATTTTCAGCGGGCTGCCGTACATCTTGACCTTCCCGAAAAACGGCTGCTCCACCTCCACCATCATCTCCCGCTCCTTGATATGGGGATCGTCATCCGCCAGTTCCTTGATGGACCGCACCCGGAAGCAGGGGCAGCCGTTCTCCTCCAGCATCCGCTCCGCTTCCGATACCGAATCCTGCGCCATTACCCATTCCTCGACCACCTTGTGAATGAAGGGGGCATTTTCCTCGGTGCACCGGGTTGACACGGTTGCCGCCCGGGGATCGCTCAGCAGCCACTCGTAGCCTTTGCCCATGGTTTTCACGATGCCTTCCCAGCGCGGCTGGGTGAGCGAGGCGATGGTGATGTAGCCGTCCTTGCCCTTATAGATGCCGTAGGGCGCGTAGCCGGGATGGTGGCGGCCGATCTTGGGCGGCTCAACCGGTTTCCCGATGGCGCTGCTGAGCAGGTACCAGGGAAGGGTGTTTTCGTGGAAGGAAAAAAGGCAATCCATCATGGAAATATCGATGTTCTGCCCCTTCCCGGTTTTCTGCCGGTTAAACAGCGCCCCGCAAATGGCCACGGCCGCGTGCACCGCCGCATTCATGTCACCGATGGAGACGGGCGCGATCTGCGGACTTATGTTCTGGTCGGTCCAGCCGCTCGCCCCCTGGGCAATCATGTCATAGCCCGGCTTGTGACAATAGGGCCCCCAGTGGCCGAAGCAGGAAACCGAGCAATAGATGATATCCGGCTTGACTTTCCGCACTGACTCATAATCGAGTTTCAAACGGTCCATCACCCCGGGGGCGAAGTTTTCAATCATCACGTCGCTCTTGCGTATCAGGTCGTGAATGAGCTCCATGCCCTGGGGATTCTTTAAATTGATGCAGATGCTTTTTTTACCCCGGTTGCAATTGATGTTGTAGGAGCTCTGGGTAACCCCCTGATTGGTCTGGATCAGGGGGAGGTGCCGCTCGTTGGTCCCTTCCTTGTATTTTTCCACCTTGATAACGTACGCCCCCATGTCCGCCAGCGTGCGCGTGGCAAAGGGGCCGGCCAGCACCCAGGTGAAATCAAGAATGGTAACTCCGCTTAAAGGCCCCGGTTTCAATTGATCCATGCTCAACCCTCCATGCAATTGTCCGTCAGTCTGACGGAGCAAAAAATACCCCCTCATCGGTTCGGCAGTCAGAGGCGTCTATACCGCCCGCCATCATTCATCCGCCCACACATCGCAATTACCTTCAGGAACGCTCGACAGGATGTTTTGCAGGCACGGGCATGTTTGACATGTCTTGGGGCAGGACTTTATCCAATTCAAGGAAAATTGTCAAGCGGTGTTACTGCTCAATGGACTGAAACAGCTGCCGGGGCCTAAAAAACCAGCTTCAGCTTCCGGCCCGGCGACAGCGGCGAGGCGGGGTCCAGGCCGTTCATAAAGGCGATCTCTCTCACCGTCTGGTTGCCGTGCACCACCCCGTCGGCAATGGATGCCAGCGTATCGCCGTCGGCTACCGTATATAGTTTGATCCGCCGGATATTTTCGCGGGGGCCGTAGGAGAGTCCGTCAAGGCGGGCGATGTATTCGTCTGAAGCGATGGTCCGCCCGGATTTTCCCCGGGAATCGGCGCTTTCGTCCCCGCCGCCGGTTGCTCGCCGTGCAAAGGCGTCATCCATGGCGGTCAGCACCTTGGCCTGCGCCTCCGCCCGATTGATCCGGTCACCGGTAAACGGATGGGTGGTCAGGTACTGGGCGTATCCCGCTGGTCCCTGGTACATCTTTCCCATCGTGTCCAGGAAGCGGGACATCTGCAGGGGATCATAGCCGGCCCTGAACATGTACTCCACCCCCTGCGAATCGGCCAGGAATTCCTTTTCCCTGCCGTAGCCGAGCATGACCGCGTTAAAGAGCATGTTCCCGGCCATGGCCAGCTCGCGGGTACTGGGGCTTGCGGCCATGCCGGCGATGGCCACCACCTGCATCCAGGTCTGCTGGGAGATCTGGTTGGCGCTGTCGCGCCCCACCACGTGCCCGATCTCATGCCCTAAAACCCCGGCCATCTCCGCCTCGCTGTTCATCAGCGCCAAGATCCCGCGGGTGAGATATATATATCCCCCGGGCAGGGCAAAGGCATTTGCATCATCGGTGTCCAGCAACTTGAAATGGTAGGTGATGTTCTTCCGCGAACACACCTTTGCCAGCTTCTGGCCCACCTCATTGACGTACTCCTGCAGGGCGGGATCTTCATAGAGCCCATACTCCTGCACGATCACCGGATCCGACCGCTCACCGATGGAGATCTCCTTCTCCTCGCTGATGATCATGAACTCCTTTTCCAGGGTCACCGGATTCACCGCGCAGGCGGCAACGACCGTCAACACACCGACCAGCATCAGCGCGCGTTTCATTATGCTTCCTTCTCCGCTCCCGGCGGACCGCCCCGTCGGGGCAATCGCCGGTCCATCCGGAACGATGATAGTATGTCTGAAATCATCCATCACTTATTTTGTAACATATGCCGCGCATAAGTCAAGGCCGGGTTATCGGGGCCGAAGGCCGCTTCGCCGTGAAGCCGGAAAGATGGAAGGAAAATCGTTGCTATGAGGGAATGAAAACCTAGGTGTCGCTCCGCGGCCGCAGCCGCGAAAAAAGTATGAGCAGGCCGACGGCGACCAGCAGGAGATTTTCCACGATCTTGGTGGGTATGTAGACGACGCCGAATCCGCATCCGCAGTCAAAGGAAAGATCAAAAAAGGCGACGCCGGTCGCCTGCATGATCAGCCAGGCCCGATAGATGATGGCAACGACAAACACGCTGTTGAGGGCGCTGAGCAGGAAGGCGGTCCCCATCAGCCCGATGCCGGCCACAAAACAGCATCCGCAGACCAGCTCGAGCCAGGGCAGAATCACGGCGGCAAGGTTGAGGAACTGCTCCGGGAGCAGATGGTACTCGCGGATCAAACGGGCGAATTCCAGGGGCATCCAGATTTTCTGCAGCGCGGCGTACATCAGCACCCCGGCCACAACCAGCCGAACGCACCAGATGAGCGCGGGATGCAGGAGCAATCGCTTCATCACCGGGCCGGTTCCTCCATGCCCGTCGCCACGGGCATCTGGTTGTTGATCCAGTCGGCCATGCCGCCCTTGTAGACAAGCACCGGCATGTGTCCCAGGTTCACAAGCTCGTTGGCAAGAAACTCGCTGTCCTCGCAATTGACATCATTGCAATAGGTCAGAATGGAGGGCGCCGACCGGAGCTGCTCTTCGAGTTTCGGGTAGTACTCGTTGATGTTATAAAAAAACAGGAGCT
>CAZWCD010000196.1:0-4247 GCA_964632275.1 uncultured Thermodesulfobacteriota bacterium | reverse complement strand
GCAACGGACTTTTAATCCGTAGGTCGTGGGTTCGATCCCCGCGCGGCTCACCACAAAAAAAGCACTTACACGTCGGTGTAGGTGCTTTCTCATTTATACAAATGCAACAGCAGGCTGATCGCGTTATCATTGTCGATGCGGCAGACCATAACTTCCTCAACCGTGCCGTTTCATGACAGGAATGATCGCAGGGTCGCGGTCAGTCAAGCGTGCCGCGAAAATAGGCGCAGTGAGCCTCGCAGCGACACTTTTTATCCCACGGTGTGGAGCACTGCCTGATAAGCGCCACCCGCCGGTCACCTGCCTCTCCGGATACGGGACCTGCCGGACTCATCGTCTCCATTCCGGTAAAGTCATCCCGGTAGCTCGCAACAGTGTATACCCTGCAGGCCGGGCATAAAAAGAACGTATCAGTATGTTCATCGCCCGTAATGCTGCCGGATATGGAGGCAACCCAATCCGCATCCAAAAAAGCCCCATTGCATTGCATGCACTGCATTAGCTTATACACTTTAACTAACTGTTATTATTTATATAAATTTGCTTCCTCGACCCCAACCGGGGCTTCTCACCATGACAGCTTCTTTTTTTTATTAGGTTATTCCTGAGACAAGACACTGGTAGGCAAGAACAGCCTCTCTGCTGTTATTCCATGGCTGCTTCAATCCGGAGGGCAAGCTTGATTAGATCGTGCAGCCGCTCCGGCTCACTGGTGCGGCCGGTCATTACCACCGCGCCGCCGGGACCGATAGTTATGCTCACCGGGTTGTACAGTTCACTCTGCAGATGCTCCAAAAGCACGGATCTGACCGATTCATTGACGATGATCTGCGCCGGAACAGGATCTTTGCAAAGAAGGAGAAAATGTTCGGCGAACGGCGACTGGCCCATATCGACCTTCTCCGATATCATACCCTCCGTCCAGTCACGTTCAATTATTTCCAGAGATACGGTGACGGCGTTGAACCGCTTCGACTGCATCAGGCACGCGGTGCCATACGAATCATTCACCCGTGCACCTGCCTTCTTCCGCTTGTATGAGCAGTCAAACAGGCAGATGGCGCGCTCGCCGCTTTCAACCGTCCTGACGTACTGCATGAGTATGTCAAGATCATAAAGGATTTTTTCAACCGCGGATTTAAAGTCAGCCGCCGCATCGACTGCAAAACCCCAGCCCTGGGACTTAGCATAGTGTTCGCTTGCCTGCCTTTCCCGGCGGTTCTCGTAGCTGATGTAGGCAAGCAGGGCGGTCAGGAAGCAGACCACACCCAGAATGATAAGCGGCGTTTTCCATTTCAGCCAGACAGGGGAATTCCATATATCATACGTGCTCATGCGATCATACAGCAGGTTAATAACCGTTATGATCAGGAACAGGCAGAAAAAAGAGAGGCCGATGAATATCACCAGCCTCCACAAGCTTGTCCAGTAGTGAGTAGCACCCATGTGTCCGCCCCTCGCTGGTGCAGATCATCGTTCCACGATTATTGCTTCTTGGTAATCAGCCCCAACAGTTTCGCCGCCAGCACCGCATCGAGGTTTTGTAAAAGTTGTTGCTCTTCCATCGCTTTGCCGGCATCGCCTTGCGCCAAATAGGCAATGCCGAGGTTGAAATGCGCCTGGGCAAAACCGGGCTTCAGGTGAATGGCCTGCTTGAAAGCCTGAACCGCTTCCGGATAACGGGTCAATTTACTGTAGACAATGCCAAGATTATAGGATGCCTCCGGGTACTGCGGTTTCAGCCTGATGGCTTCCTCATAGGCGATGGCCGCTTCCTGAAAATTACCCAGGTTTCCGTAATTAACCCCGACATGATACCGCGCCTCCGCATCATCGGGTTTCAGCCTGGCGGCGTCGCTGAATGCTTTGACGGCGTCCTGATATCGTCCCGCGGCGTAGTAGACACTGCCCAGATTAAAGTGAGCCTGGGCAAAATCAGGCTTCAGTTGAACCGCACGCTCGAAGGCCTGGATGGCCTCCGGATAACGTTTTAATGTACCAAAGGTGGTTCCCAGGTTGGTGTAAGCCTCGATAAAATCAGGTTTCAGCCTGATGGCCTCCTGGTATTCCTTTATCGCATCCCCATAGCGGCCCGCCCGGCCATGGGTGTTGCCCAGATTATAATGGGCCTTCGCCTCATCCGGCTTTATTGCCGTGACTGCACCACCTTCCTCGGCACATAAGCGCTCGGAAAACGGCAGGAATGAACAGAGTAAGCCTGCGCCAAACGCAGCGATGATGAAAATTCGAGTGATCCATTGCATGACGAGACCTCCTGAGAACGGAAAATAAGTATGATCGGCAGCCCGCGGTTACAAAGGTGATCATCGCAATCGCTCTGCCGCAGCACTACTGCCACATCCTTATACCACAAAACCGCCCTCCCGGTAAAGGCGAAGTGCTTGCCGGATACGTTGTTTTTTTATTTGTAAGATGATGCTCATTTTGATACAAAAGGATGGTCGTTGGGGCGCCGCGGTGGCGGAGACGGCATGAACCCGTCAGCCGCTGTGGGCCACCGCAACCCATCTCAATGCACCGGTATCGAAAATTTAACCAAGGAGTGCCTCATGAAGAAACTGTTCTTGTCCACACCAGCGCTGCTGGTCCTGCTCCTGTGGCATCCCTGCTTTGGTCAAATTGATCAGTGCAAAGGATCGCTGCAGGGCATTCAAAGCATCGGCGTTATCGTCGGCGATGTTCCCCAGTCTTATAAGATTGACTTTTTGGCCCAACTCAAATCAGACGTTGAGCAGATGCTGAAAGGCGCCGGCATATCCATCATCGAACTGGACACGATTGCAAAGCCGGAAGATAAAAAAAAGTTCTTCGATACCAGCGGATTTTTGGAAATAAATATATATATAAACGATCTGCCCGCAGCCGCGACTCCTGGCGCCGAACCGGTCATGGTATATTCCATTCAGCTTCAGCTCCGGCAGAGAATAGAGCTTGCCCGAAACCAGGTAAAGTGCCTTACCCCGACATGGGTTGAGGGGAGATATAACGCAACCTGTTCAAAATCCCAATTGGAAGCGAGCGCGCGCAAAAGTCTGAAAGAAGTGGCGGCTGTTTTTCTGGGTGCCTTCAATACGGAGAATGACAGACAGGCGGCAAAACCATAGATGGGCAGCATGACCCAGGACACGCAGGCTCGGACCAGTCTTTTCCTACGATGGTTTATTACAACACGCAATGTATTATACGCCTCATACCGAAGGCCGGGTTTGCTCGATACATCGCAGCCAAGATCTCTTGAATCTATCTATCCTTTTGGGCCGCTATACCGTAATGAATCTTCGTATTTTACTGATTGCCGGACTTCTGTGTTTGTGGGCACAGGCCATTCTTCCAGCGACTGCCACTGCCGCTGAATCGGGACATTATACGCCCGGCATTGAGGGCATAAAGCTCGCCACCGCCCCGCCGCCCGGCTTTTATTACAAGATATATAACATCTTCTACTACTCGGACACGTTAAAAGCCCACCGCAGCTCGCCGCAGGTAAGGCCCGACATCCAGGATTTTATCATGGTGCACCGCCCCATATGGGTCACCAACTGGAAACTATTGGGTGGCGATTATATTGCCACGGTTCTCATCCCGCTCACGTTTGCCGATGTGCACATGCGAAAGTATAATATCCGCGATAAAACATGGGCGCTGGGCGATATCGGCATTGAACCGTTCTGCCTGGACTGGCACGATTCGAGAGGGGATGCCATGTTCAGCCTTGCGGTATTTATGCCTACCGGCAACTACAGCCCGCGGCGGCCGGCGCTGCCGGGGAAGGATTTCTGGACCCTGCTGGTCAGCCTGGGACCCACAATCTATCTGGACCACAGCAAAACCTGGGCGGTGTCGGGGCTGATGCGCTACGAGCTGCACAGCAGAAAGCGCGATGAGGAGATCAGGCCGGGCGACGATATTTCCCTTGATGTGTCGATCAGCAAGTCCATCGGCAGGCTCTGGGAGGTCGGCTTGTGCGGCTACGGGCACTGGCAGATAACCGATGACCGGGGCAGTGACATTACTTACGATAAAGGGAGCCATGACCGGGTGTTTGGGCTTGGACCCGAAATCGACATATTCGTGCCGTTTCTCAAGATGAAGTTTCAGCTGCGAACGCAATTCGAATTCGGCGCCAGCGACCGGACTGAAGGCATCATTACCAATTTGTCATACACCAAAATATTTTAGCAGGACCGGGCAATGCTTCGAGCCTTCAAGTTGGCGGCGCTAATCAC
>CAZWCD010000195.1:0-4340 GCA_964632275.1 uncultured Thermodesulfobacteriota bacterium | reverse complement strand
GCGCACATCCGTCTTGATCGGCTGCACCCCGCCCACCCGTTCGAAAATGCCTTCCTGCAGAACCTGCAGGAGCTTGGCCTGTGCACTGAAGGGAAGCTCGCCGATTTCATCCATAAACAGGGTGCTGTTGTTGGCGATTTCAAAGCGCCCGATTTTCCGTGCCGCGGCTCCGGTAAATGCCCCACGCTCATGCCCGAAGAGTTCACTTTCGATCAGGGTCGGAACCAGCGCAGCGCAGTTTACCTTGATGAATGTTTTGCCTTTCCGCCGGCCGAGATTATGAATGGTCCGTGCGATCAGTTCCTTGCCGGTGCCGGTTTCCCCGGTTATCAACACGGTGGTATCGGTTTGGGCGATAGTGCTGACTGTATCCATAAGCTGCTGCATGACAGCCGATTTGTAGACTATTTGGAGAGGCTCATCCAGCGAGGCGATCTCCTTTTTAAGATAGGCTTTTTCCTCCGCCAGGCTGTCGGTCAGCTGCTCGAGCCTTTCATACGCCAGCATGTTGTCAATTGCCAGAGCGATCTGCTGGGAAACATTTTCCACCAGGTCAACCTCTTCGCCGGCAAGGGGAAAGTCGTTTTTATAAAAGAGTTGTATGGTGCCGATCGGCTGGCCGCGCACCAGAAGCGGGGTGCAGATAAAAGACCGCAGCCCGACAGCGTTAAGCAGTGCTGCCTCGGGCAACCGCGGCTGCTTCGCAATGTCGACAATGATGGTCTTCCTTTCCTGCAGGACCCTGGCCGGTATTTCTGCCCCGCGGGGCGCCAGGGTGTTGTCTTTGAGCATGGGTATGTTGATGCCCAGGGCGGGAGAAAAGTAGTCCCAGCTGGTTATCCCCCCTATGCCTTTTATAATAATACTGATGCGATCAAAATTCAGCAGCGGCTGCAGCAGGTTGGCAATCTCCTTAAACAGGCCGCCGCGGGTGCGCTGATGAATAATGGTGTTGGTGATCTTCAGTATGGTTTGATATATGTCCGGTTTACCGGCTGACATCTTCCTCTACCTTTCATGTGCTTTACTTCTTATTGCATGCCGCACCCGAAAAAAGCAAGCATTAAGTGTGCCTTTCTGCCCATTAGTCGGCACTTCTGCCCACCGGCAATCATATTGCCTTTTGATATCTACGGGTATTCAAAAATATGTATATTATAAATTAAACACTTAAAGCAGTTGCCCGGTTGGCACCATAATTGAAATACTTTATTCAGGTCAATCAGGTGACCCGCGAAAGTAGCATGGAGCTATTTTTGTGAATAATCATAATAATATAATTAACCGCAGTCCAACAAAAGGAGGTGCCAATTCGCTCAATCGGAAGGGGATGAAAGCGCGGAAGGTAAACACCATTTAATTATTTAAAGGAGATTGTTTATGGAGAACAGCAGAATACTGCCGGAGTTTGACCTGTTGTTGCCTGCCAGTATTGCCGAGGCGGTTAAAATGCTCTCGCAATATAAGGACAAAGCTTCGGTCATGGCCGGCGGGACGGACATCATTGTTTCCGCCACCCAGGGATTTGCGACGCCCTACGTCATCAGCCTGGCAAAAATTAAAGATCTTGACTTCATTGACTATAATGATGCGAAGGGCCTGCGGATCGGTCCCATGACCACGTTGCAGAAAATTGCCGACAGCCCGATTATCCAAAAAAAATATCCGGCCCTGAGCGCGTCGGCCGCCACCAATGGCACACCCCAGACGCGCAACCTGGGGACGGTGGTCGGCAATATCCTGCGCGCTTCACCCTCGGGTGACTGCGCCTGCGCGGTTCTTGCCCTCGGGGGAACGCTGGTGCTGCAAAGCGCTGCCGGCACGCGCGAAGTGAGCGTTGATGATTTTTTTATCGGATACAAGAAGACGGCAAGAAAACCGGATGAGCTTGCGGTTGAGCTTAAGCTTCCGCCGCCGGCTACCGCATCGGCCTTTAACCGCATCACCCGAACCACCCTTGATCTTTCCAAGGTAAATTGCGCGGTTGCACTGCAGATGAACGGCAAGACCTGCGCGCAGGCCCGGATCGCCATGGGAGCTGTTGCGCCGACCACCCTGCGCCTGAAAAAAAGCGAAGAGCTGCTGAAAGGGCAGAAGATAACCGACGAGCTTCTCAAGAAGGTGGCCGCATCGGTTGCGGGCCAGATAGTTCCGATTGATGATGTCCGGTCAACCGCTGAATACCGCAAAGACGTGTCCGGCGTCATTCTGAAGCGCACCATTCAGGCGGCGCTCGCATAATAATAAAGGAAAAGGAGAAAACAGTATGACCAAACACCCCATCACCCTGTATATCAACGGGCAGGAATTCAATGTTTTCGTGTCCGGCCATCATACGCTTGTGCAGGTCATTCGCGATCAGCTCAATTTGACGGAGGTAAAAGTCTGCTGCGGCCGCGGCGAATGCGGCGCCTGCTCGGTTCTGGTTGATGATCCCAGCGAGCCCTCAGGACGAAAGGTTATTGATGCCTGCCTGGCGCTGGCCGCGGCGTATGACGGCAGAAAAATCACCACCTCATTTGGTCTTGCCAAGGACGGGGTGTTGAATCCCGTACAGCAGGCCTTTGTGGAAGAAAGCGCCGTTCAGTGCGGGTTTTGTACCCCGGGCATGGTGGTTAAAGGCACGGCGATACTTGAGAGAAACCCTGCCGCTACCGAGGATGAGATCCGCTTCGGCCTGGAAGGCAATATCTGCCGCTGCACCGGTTATGTGAAGATAGTTGATGCCGTTCAGAAAGCCCGGGACGCAATGTCTGCAAACAAATAAGCATGGAGGTAGTACAAATGGGTACATGTGGAAGCACATGCGGTAGTTCAAATGAGGTTGTGGGGAAAAGAATCCCCAAGGTGGATTCGCGCGAAAAAGTCCTCGGCAAGGCTGAATATGCCAGTGATTTGCGCATGAAGGATATGCTGTTTGGGAAAATTGTCCGCTGCTGGGACTATGCTCATGCGAAGGTAAAGAGCATCGATTTTTCCGAAGCCCAAAAGGTGCCCGGCGTGGTGAAATGCCTCGGCCCGAATGATGTCACCAAAAAGGGCTATAACTCAACGGTCATGAAGCTGTTTGTGCCCGAGGCGTTCTGCGAGGTCTTCGGCGAAATTTCCGAGATGCATATTTTCACCGACCATGTAAAGTATCAGGGAGACGGCGTATGCGCCATTATCGCCGAGAGCGAAGAGGCCGCTTCGAGAGCCGCTGAAAAAGTCAAGATTGAGTATGAGCCGCTGCCGGTCTACCGGACCATCGAGGAGTCGCGCAAGCCCGATGCCGTTCAGTTTACGCCGCTCAAGCCGGGCAACCTGGCAGGCGAGTTTGACGAACGGGCGTTTCCCAACAAGCAATATGGCTGGCCTGATGCGATGACCGGCAAATGGGGAGAGGAGCTGGAGGCGGAGTGTGACCTGGTGCTCAAAGAGACGTTCTATGTGCCCAAGCAGAAGCAGTGCCAGATGGAAAACCACTGCGCCGTGGCGCTCTATGATGAGCGCGGCCGGTTGAACTGCTGGTCATCAACCCAGATGCCCAAGCCGGTGCAGACCCTGCTGGCGGAGCTGTTCGAGCTGCCCATGTCCCGCGTGCGCTATATTCAGACCACGGTCGGCGGCGGTTTCGGCGGCCGCCTGGGCATGGTCATCGAGCCCCAGGCCTGCGCCCTGGCCATGGCGGTTCCCGGACGTCCGGTCAGGGTTGAATTCCTGCGCGAGGAAGACTGGCTTGCTTCGGAAACCCGCTGGAACGGCGATTTTGACATGAAGATGGGTTTCAAGAAGGACGGCACGCCGGTTTTTATCCAGGCTGCCATCCGCGCACGAAAGGGCGGCTATTATACCCATGGCAATGGCGCGGTTTTTTGCGCGGCCGCATTCATCCACGGCATGTACAAGTGGCAGACCATGGCGTGCACGGGGGAAAGCTATTTTACCAACGGGGCGCCCTGCGGCGCCTTCCGCGGCTACGGCAATCCGCAGACCACCTTCTGCCAGGAGCAGATGATTGAAATGGCCTGCGAAAAGCTCGGCCTCGATTCCATCGAATGGCGCAGAAAGTGGCATAAGTCGATCGGCGATGAGACGTGGCTGAAAGGCGTCTGCTTTGCCTCCGACGGGCTTAATGACTGCATCAAGACGGCAGCCGAGTATTTCAACTATGAAGAAAAGAAAAAGAAATACGCCAAGCCCCAGAAAGGTCCGATCCGCCGGGGCGTGGGCATGGCCGTCATGGAGCATACCTCCGGCGCATATCCCATGCTGCTGGAACATACCGTCTGCACGGTGCGCCTGAATGAAGACTGCTCGGTGGAAATTATGCAGTCGGTATCCGATCTGGGCACGGGCGG
>CAZWCD010000194.1:0-4359 GCA_964632275.1 uncultured Thermodesulfobacteriota bacterium | reverse complement strand
CGCTCGCCACCAGGGTGAGAATCACACCGCTGCGCGCTTCCACGCTGCTCAGCAGATCCGCGCGGGCGGCCTCAGTTGCCCGCCTCAGCTTTCCCCAGATATCGAGCTCCCAGCTCGCCGATATCAGCCCCTGATAATCCCGGTCGATGGGACTTATCCCGGCCGGCAGGGATGTGCGTCCTTCTTCCGTCACCCGCTCACGCGCCGCTGATGCACTCGCTCCAACCTGGGGGAAGAGAGCCGATCGTGTTTCCCCGTAATATCCCAGATATTCCTCCACCCGGGCTGTGGCAATTTTGAGGTCCTTATTTTCCTTCAGGGCGATTGATATCAGCTCATTCAACACCGGATCATTAAACTGCACCCACCAGGCGGTGTTAATCAGATCCTGCACTGCCTTTTCTTCAAAGCGCCATGCTTCAGGGATATCTACAGCAGGCCTGCGGTAATCAGGACCGATTTTGCATCCGGCCGCTATCATAAAAATCATAATAAGGCTCATGTATCGACGCATGTCAGCTGCCCTCCTTGGGGGTATGCTGGGTAGGTTTTGATTCATCTCCACCGGACAGCTTTTCAGGCGCAGTTGGCTTTGTTTTGTTGTGGGATCGTTCCGAGAGCCGGTCGAAGAGGTAGAAAAAGAGCGGCACATAGAGCATGGCCAGGGTGGTTTCGCCGATCATGCCCCCGATGATGCCGGTGCCGATGGAGTGGCGGGCGTTGGCGCCGGCGCCGGTGGCAAGGGCAAGCGGCAGCACGCCCAATATGAAGGCAAGCGAGGTCATGATGATGGGACGCAGACGCTCCTCCCCCGCCTTGACCGTGGCATCGAGGATTGACAACCCCTGCTTGCGCAGCTCAACCGCAAAGGTGACCCGCAAGACCGCATTCTTCGCGCCCAGGCCGATGAGCACCAGAAGGCCGATCTGAAAATAGACATCATTGTCAAGGCCGCGCAGCCAGTTGAACAGGATGGCGCCCAGGATTCCGAAGGGCACCGCGGTCATGACCGATCCCGGCAGCGTCCATGATTCAAACTGGGCCGCCAGCACCAGGAATACAATGATCAGCCCGAACGCGAAGGCGGCGGCGGATGTCCCGCCGGATTTTTTCTCCTGGTAGGCCATGCCGGACCAGGTAAAGTCGTATCCCTGGGGCAGCACTTCACGCGCCACCGCTTCCATCGCACCGAGAGCCGCACCCGAACTGTACCCCGGAGCGGCACCGCCGGTAATCTGGGCGGCCGGGAATCCGTTGAAATGCGGCAGCAGATCCGGCCCGGCCACATACTGTGTCGTCACCATGGCCGACAAGGGAATCATCCGGCCGGCGCTGGACCGCGTGTACAGCCGGGTAATGTCCAGGGGATTCTGCCGGTATGGCGCGTCTGACTGGAGGACGACGTTCCAGACGCGGCTGTACTGATTGAACTGGCTTACCATCACCGAACCGAACTGGGCCTGCAGGGCGCTGTACACATCCTGCACCGGCACGCCCAGCAGCACCGCCTTGTCCCGGTTCACCTCGGCACGCAGTTGCTGCGATGCCGCGCGGAAAGTGCTGCTCAGGCCGGATAGCTCGGGCCGGGTGCGCGCTTTCGTCAGAAACTGCTGGGTGAGCTCGTATAAGCGCGCCGGGTCGCCGGAGCCCTTGTCCTGGATCCAGAACTCGAAACCGCCAGTGGTGCCGATGCCCGGGATTGCGGGCGGCGCAATGGGGATGAAGAGGCCCTGGGGCAGGGCCCGCGTACCCGCAGCCACTGCTCTCAAGACGGCATCGTAGCTTTCCTCCCTGGCCTTCTTTGAAGATGCGTAGCGCTCCTCAAAATCCTTCAGGGTCACGAAGAAAGTGGCCACATTGGATTTGTACTGGCTGTCAATCAGGCTGTATCCATTGATGGCGGTGCGGTTAAATACCGCGGGATGCTCCGCGAACAGTGTTTCAATCCGGTCCGACGTTTGAATCGTGCGTTCCAGGCTTGAGGCATCGGGCATGATCAGCTGGGCCATCACGTAACCCTGGTCTTCATTGGGAACAAAGGCGGTGGGCAGGGACCGGAAAAGGGTCACCAGCGCCCACAAGAACACGGCCAGCAGCACGAACGCCACCGCCATGCGCTTGATAACCAGCAGCACCGCATCGCCAAAGGCCAGGGTGATGCGGTCCACCTGGCGGTTGAACCAGGCAAAAAAGCCCTTCTGGGGAGGCGCTGTGTGCTTCAGCAGCAGTCCGCACATGGCCGGGGTCAGCGTCAGCGCCACAAACCCGGAGAGGGCGACGGAAATGACAATGGTGATGGCGAACTGCTTGTAGAGCTGGCCGGTGGTCCCGGGCAAAAACGCCGCCGGGATGAACACCGACGCCATCACCAGCACCACCGCCACCAGGGAGCCGGAAATCTCCTCCATGGCCTTGATCGTCGCTTCCTTGGGGGTGGTGTGGGACAGCTTCATGTTGCGTTCCACGTTTTCCACCACCACGATGGCGTCGTCCACCACCATGCCGATGGCCAGCACGATGCCGAAGAGGGTCAGCAGGTTGACCGAAAAGCCCAGCGCCAGCATGCCGCTGAAGGTGCCGATGAGGGCGACGAAGATGGCGACGGTGCAGATGATGGTGGAGCGAAAGCTCTGCAGGAAAAGGTACACCACCAGCACCACCAGCAGCACCGCCTCGAACAGCGTGTCAATAACCTCCCTGATGGAGAGGCGCACGAAATCGGTGGTGTCAAGGGCGATGACGTACTCAATGCCGTCGGGCATGGTCCGCTCCAGCTCCTTCATGACCGCCCGGACGCCCCTGGAGACCTCGAGACCGTTTGCCCCCGGCTGCTGATATACGATGATCGGGGTTGACTGTGCGCCGTTGAACTTGTTGCTGTCAATGTACTGCTTGCGGCCGACCTCGGCGCGGGCAACGTCTCCCACGCGGACAATGGCGCTGCCGTCCGGGTTTGCCCGCAGGATGATGTTCTCATACTCGGAGGGCTGGATGAACTGCGGCTGGGTGACCACCGGGAAGGTCAGCTGCACATCCCCGGCGTTGGGCGGCTGCCCGATCTGGCCGGCGCCGAACAGCGCGTTCTGATTGGCCACCGCCTGCTGGATGTCGCTGGTGGTGATGCCGAGCGACGCCATCCGGTCGGGATTCATCCAGATGCGCATGGCCTGGTCGGGCACGCCGAAGATCTGGGCCTGGCCAGCGCCGTTGACCCGCTTGATGGCATCCAGCACGTACACGTTGGTGTAGTTGGTCACATACTGGGGGCTGTAGCGGCCGTCCCTGTTGAACAGGGCAATGATCATCAGGGTGCTGGAGGATTTTTTCTGCACCGATACGCCGTACTGTTTCACCGCCTCCGGCAGCTGCGGCTGCGCCAGGCTGACCCGGTTCTGCACCTGCACCTGGGCGATGTCGGGATCGGTATCAAGGGTGAAGTACACCGTCAGCGTCATCTGGCCGGTGCCGGAGCTGGTGGAGATCATGTACAGCATGTTGTCCACGCCGTTGACCTGGGCCTCGATGGGCGCGGCAACCGCATCAGCGACCGTCTTGGAATCGGCGCCGGGATAGGTCGTGGTCACCTGGACCTGCACCGGGGTGATGGTCGGATATTGCTCCACCGGAAGCGCGAACATGGTTACCAGCCCGGCAATAACGATAATGAGAGATATGACCGTGGCAAAGATGGGGCGTTCGATGAAGAATCGCGAGAACATGAAGTGGCCCTTCCGCGCTTACGGCTTGTTGTGACCGCTTGCAGCCTGCTGTGACGTCGCTTGTGGAACCCCGCCGGGAGCGACCGGCGCTGTCCCCGCAGCGGCGGTCTTTACCATCACCGGGGCACCGGGCCGCAGCGTGAGCACACCGTCAGTTACCACCAGCTCGCCGGCCTTGAGACCTTCGGAAATGAACCAATCATTGCCATACCAGTCGCCCACCGCCACCGGGCGGGGATTGACCTTGTTGTCCTTGTCCACCACCCAGACAAAGTGGCCCTTCAGGCCCTGCTGCACCGCACGCTGCGGCAGCAGAATGGCGTTTGGCCTGACTGAGCCTTGCAGCTTCACCCGAACGTACTGATTGGGCCGGAGCGTGCCATCGGGGTTAGTAACGCTGACGCGGATGAGGAACGTCCCGGTCTGGGAATCATAGGAAGGGGCGGCAAAGGTTATCTTGCCGGTAAAGGGAAAGATCGAGCCGTCCACCAGGATGATCTGCACGTCGTAGTTTCCGTCTTTGGGAACGCGCAGGGACCCCTGAGCAACCTGGTTGCGGTAGGACTGCATCTCATTCTCGGAAAGGCTGAAGTTCACCCACATGGGCGACAGTTCCGCCACGGTGGTGAGCTGGCTGTTC
>CAZWCD010000193.1:0-4381 GCA_964632275.1 uncultured Thermodesulfobacteriota bacterium | reverse complement strand
TCGTAGAGAAAGCTTCCCCGTTCGTGCCCCGCATCATGGTCAGGACTAATCTCACCATACTGACGTGCCAGGGAATGGAGTGGCTGTATGATTTTTACCGAACACGCCAGGTGGTAATCATTGCTTCGCTTCCCTGTTACACCGAGGAAAATGTCGATTCCCAGAGGGGAAACGGCGTTTTTGAGAAGAGTATCCGGGCGCTCGGAGAATTGAATAATCGCGGATACGGGGACCGGTTCGAGCTCAACCTCGTGTATAATCCGCTGGACGACTTTCTCCCCGGCACCCAGGAGCAGCTGGAACAGGCGTATAGAAAAGAGCTTTTAACCAGGTATGGAATCACCTTCAACCATCTGTTCACCGTTGCCAATGCGCCGCTCGGCCGCTTTGCAGGCTATCTCGAGGCACGCGGGCGCACCACGCAGTATCTTACGCTGCTGTCTAACAGCTTTAACCCCGCCATCGCGGAAAAAATAATGTGCCGCACCCTTATCAATGTGGACTGGCACGGCACCCTCTACAATTGCGATTTCAACCAGGCGGCGGGTCTCCCCATAAGAAACAATGCAGGTGAAATCCTCACGCTTGATGATATCAGCAATGTTATGGTCGAGCGATATGAAATTGCCACCGGGGACCACTGCTACAGCTGCACCGCCGGTGAAGGATCGAGCTGCACCGGGAAGCTGGCGGTGTAAGCGCCGCCGCTACAAGCTGCATGGCGCCCGAAGCTCATGATGGTCGTCGAGAACGAAAGCGTGCGGCGTTCCTCTGATAGTTCCGCGGCAGACTGCCGCCTGTCCGTTTATGTGTAAGGCACAGGATCAGGTCAGAATTTATTGATTATACAATTCCACCAGCTCGTTTGTTGTCACAAACGTAGCGCCTTCACTTTTGTCAAGAAACTTTATAAACGGCTCCCAGTAGTCGTAGGTATGTTTATCACCCGTATACCAGCCGTGCATGAGGACAACTAACGGCGTATTGTCTTCTGCCGCCTGATCAATGGCGGAACTGAGCAGCCCCCACCACTGGTTCGAAGTAAGCTCCAGACTTTGCGCGCAGGCGATATCGCAGAGATACACTTTTTCACCGCCATACGCTACCGTGGTAATGGGCACGGCATAAAAATTATAGCCGTCAGCGACATAAGGAACGGCGTCATTTTCATGGCCATCAAGATACAATTTTCCCGCCTTGAATCCGCTATTATGGGCTATGCCCAGCCCGTCAAGTATGCGGAAGGTGTCTTCATTCTGGCTGAAATACTGGGGCCGGAATCCGGTAATGGGCTTATCGGTGCCGCAATCCACGCATCCCTTAAGCGCTGTCATTGCACGGGTTAAGAGATCTTCCTGCTCCTCATAGGTCATGGATGCAAGCTGTTCGCCGGTATAATAGCCATGGAGCGCGATCTCAAAGCCCCGGTTATACAAGTTTTCTATGGCCATTGCGTGCTTATTGGCATAGTCGGCAGTGACATAAACGGTTGTTTTGATGTCCCGACGGTCCAGTTCATCTATCATGTTGGAAAGACCGGATACGTCTTCCTGCTCGGCATCGATCATCAGGTTGATTACCAGATCCGTGGAGGGCTGCTGGCAGCTGAACAAAACTAACGATGCCGCTAAAGAAAGAAAGAAATACGCTTTTTTAATCCTCATCATATCCTCCTCTGGGCAGGTCGTGGGAAGCGCTGATTTTCACTTGCCTGCCGCAAGACAATAACGGGAGGGGACATTTCTGCCCCCTCCCGCTACATGGAGATTTATTCAGGACACGGCTGATCCCCAGGGGTCAGTGCATTGCCCTTTTCCATCCATTCCTTCTGTCCGCCCTGATATCGATAAACATGGGTATATCCCATCTTCACCGCGGCCCTGGCGCCCGCAAGACTTTTGCCGCAAAGAGCGTCGCCGCAGTAAATGACAACCATCGCATCCTGATTGGTGACGAAATCAGTGAAGGCAGCGCCGCCATTGACCAGGCTTCCGTCGGAACCAACCCATTGCTCGACCGGTATGTTGACCGCGCACGGAATGTGCCCGCCCGGATGCGAGGGATCATCACCGGTATACCAGGCAACCGGCAGGTCATCGATGAGATAATGTTCGCCTTCTTCAAAGGGGTATTTGGCATCATGCCATGCCTTGAATCCTGCGTACTCGATCACGTAATAATCCCCATTCGCCGACCAGTCGGCAGTACCCGCGGTATACCGGTACACATCGGTATAGCCCAGGCCGATGGCGGCATTGGCGAATATTCCATCGTTGCCGAATCCGGCACAGTAGGCTACTATTTTCTTATTCCTATCGGTCACCACTGTGGTAAGCGCCGCGCCGTCATTGATCAGGCTTCCGTCTTGATTGGCAAAGGTGCCGAGCGGTATGTTGATGGCGTTCTGGAGGTGGCCGGCATCATAACCCGTGGCCGGCCGCACATCGATCAGCACCATCTCCTCGCCATTTTCAATCCAGGACTTCAACTGCTCATAGTCCACTTCTTTTACTTCCACGGCACAACCCGACAAAGCCAGTAAAGCGGCTGCGCCGACAAGGATGCAGCACATAAACATGCCGATAGAATGTTTCTCACGCCTCATAGAACTCTTCTCCTTTCGCTGAAATTAATGACATCTTGGGTCACCCTGTTCTTCAAAAGCCATTTACATGTAATAATCATCACCTCCTTTGTACGAAGTTGCCTGCACTCGCACTGCGGCAGGAGCACCTCTGCGATGCAATGCACCTATGGGACACCCTGCCTGGACGCTCGTGAAACCATCCGTTTCAGATACCCTGCCGCGCTGTGAAACGAGAGCACATTTTTGGGGCAGATGTTTACGCACCGCCCGCAACCCATGCACTCGATTGATCTGATTTGCCCCTTCTCCTTAACCATAGCGACAATGGGTATCCCCATGTCACACACTTCCTCACATTTTTTACAAGAAATGCAGGCATCCCGGTTGGCCTTGATACGGTAGAACCCCGCAACGCTCAGCACACCCCAGAGGGCGGCAAAGGGGCACAGTACCCGGCAGAAGTTCCGGTTGCCGGTAAAGGGGATGAGGAGAAAGCTTGCATAATACGTATAGGTAATAAATCCGTAGAAATATTTCCCGCCGCGGTTATAGGCAGTGCCCGCATCATAGATCATCAGCCCAAGATAGACAACAAGCATGCCCAGGGTGAGCCACTTGAGGTGCCGGAGCTTCCACCAGATGCCGTTCCTGACCGTCTTATCCCGGAACGGGTAACCGATGGTCTCGCGGGCGGTGACGCAGGGGCAGCACCAGCCGCAGTCGACCCGTTTTCCGAAGAGGAGCACAATCCCGAAATAAGCAAAGAACGTGAGCGATCCGATGGTGTGCAGCTGGGGAAAGGAACCCCACTGCCCGCCCAGGATGGGCACCTTGACCTTGAACACAACCGGAACAATGAACCAGAACAGCACAAAGAGTGACACGATGGTTACAATCCGTATTCTCTGGAAGCGGTTCTTTTCGGTTGCAATTCTCCAGATCCCAAAAAGGACCAACAGCCCTGATGCGGCATAGCCGACGGGATGATACGAGATCTTGAAAAAATACAGCTCCAGGAAGACGAAGAGCACCAGGCTTGCCAGGGCAAGCCCTTTCACCAGCCGGTCAGGGCTCAGCAGGCTGAATGTATTTGAATTGGTATTTGTTGTCATCACATGGCCGGTCATTGCTTATCAGAATTCGTGGGCGTATGGCAATACGCCCCTACATTTCTTTCGACATTAACATGGTTAATGACTGAAACCCAAGAAGGTCATTCTGCGGCTTGACCGCAGAATCCAGTTCGCACATCTTATTTTTGAATCAAATCGCCATTACCGGCTGTCATTTCGAGAAAGCGGAGCGACCGAGAAATCTTTATAATCCAGAAGATTTCTCACATTCGTTCAAAATAACAACTGTTTGGATACTGTGGCTTCATAATGGAGGGGCATGTTCCGCCATGGCCGTAGCAATAATCGGACGCAACGGAACGCGCCCCTCCCCGCAATTCTTACCCCATGTAGGGGCGACCGGCCGGTCGCCTTTCATAGGCTTCGCTATCTCGTCAAAAAATTTCTTTTGATACCCGCGCATCAGAAAATGCAAGACCCGGAGCACCCGCCTCGGCATTGTTTTCATGCTCATCCAGGGGCACACATTCCCATTTGCTCACACCCCGTGCCTGATAGAGCGAGAGGAGCGCAACGTAAAAAAATCCCCCGCAAAACATCAGCAAAAAAGGCAGGGAATCGTATACCCGCACGCGGGCCGCGAAAGCAATGGCAAAAAGAAAATAGCATCCCAGCGCCAGCTCAACCAGGATAGACCCGGCCTTTGAAAAAGCCCGGTACT
>CAZWCD010000192.1:0-4394 GCA_964632275.1 uncultured Thermodesulfobacteriota bacterium | reverse complement strand
GGCATAACCGGCGGCGCCGAAGAAGTCACGGCGGAGAAGGCCACACCGAAAGCGGTGAATGTGGGGGCGGGAGAAATGGGGGTCGCTGCCGTGGTCATCGAAGGCGGACCGATCAAGGCGGACCAGGTGCTGACACCGGGCCACCCGCCGTACGGCCGCGGGATGGTATGCGTGGAATGTCACCAGGTCGCCTTTGATGCGGTCACCACGTCAACCAAACAATTTATGATGAATTACCCCCGCCTCTCCAACGAGGAGGTGTGGAAGAAGATCGAGGCGTTTTTGCCGGGGCGAGAGCGGTTCGTGCTGACCACCGTCTATAATAATGAGCCCACCGCCACCACCGTTGACATGGTTTTGGACAAGGAAGAAAAGTGCCTCTATGTCCTGTGCGAAAAGGGCACCGAAAAGCTCATGCACATAAGGCAGAATCCGCGGATCTGCGCCGTTCACTATGCAGGATGGACGGTGGCAGAGGCACAGCAGAACAAGGGCGCCAAGCAGGAGTGGAGGAGCGTCCAGATCCGGGGAAATGCCCAGGTCATTCCGCCGGGCGACCCGCAGTTCGATGCCCTGGTTGCGAAATACAAGCCGGTGCGGGTCACCCCGCAGCGCGCCGCGCTTCGCTTCGATGTGGTGCGCATCACCCCCGCCAGCGCCGTTTACTTTGACACCAATCTTGCCGCTGAAAAGTTCGGGGTGTACCAGCAGTGGGAGAGAAAAAACTAACCCACGATATTTGAAATTTTGGTAGGAGCACCTTCAGGTGCGATACAGTCGCGGCTGCAAGCCGCTCCTACCGGTGATACATGTTTCTGAGAGAGAAATTCTTGGACTTGAGCATGTAAGAATCTAAAGTCTGATGCAGAAGGTCAATAACAGCGAGAGCCCGATGGCCGAACGGCCCTCGGGCTCTCGCATGCTAGTCTCTGTTGGGTGTTGCCTACTTGTCCAAGCCGATAGGAAGCATCTGCAACTCAAATGTATCAAGCGCAATATCACAACCGCCGTTGGTAACCGTAACCGTTACCGTCTCACTCTCACCATCAGCGCCGACCCCGGTGAGAATGGAGGGCATTACCAAAATAAATTGCTGGATGGTTTGTGCGGATGGAACGGTCAGGGCGCCCAGCTTTATAACCGAAATTGCCGATTGCTCCGGGGTAATCTCGACCTTGGTCCCGAACTGTTTGAAATCAGTTTCGGCTCCAACGATGGTTATGCTCGTGGGCCATGGAAACCACCGTGATCTCGCAAGCTGGTCCTGCAAAACATTAATGCGGCAGGGCCCGCCGGGCGTCGTTCCCTGACAGTTGGCATGGCAATCAATACAGTACAAACCGTTTACCGTCACCGGCGGTTCCGGAGGCACCTCGTCGTGCTGGCGTATCAAATTGCATCTTGAGGGATCACTGATCGGGTGACACTGCGCGCAGACATCAGCATATATAATCTGGGGCTCCGGTTCCGAATGACAAATGGTGCACTCGCCCTGGTGCTGCGCCTGCAACGTTGAGAGCACATGGCACTGTGCATTCATACAGAAGGTCTGATCGACAAAGGGACGCGAGACGGCACGCTGGGGAAGCATACAAATCACCGCCACACACACAACAATACAAAACACAGCGCTCAGAACCTTTTTCATCACCATACCTCCTTTTTCTATAGGACCGGCAGTTGACAAAAGTTAAATTTTAGGTTTGATACCATATGATTGCCCTGTGTGTCAAGCATTTTCAGAGGAGACGGGCGGGCAAAAAAAGATATATTTTTTATTTGACAAATAATGCTAATATTGTTAGAAGATAAAACTATTGAAAATACTTGCCATCAGAATTTTTATTTTTGTTAACTTGAAAAGGAGGTTGCAATGAAAAGTGTTCTCGCAGGAAAGGTTGGATTGGTGGTAAGCATGTTCTTGATCATTGCTTTCGGGGCTTCCCTTAGCGTGTCTTCAGTCAGAGCCCAAGAATCTGAGGACATTGCACCGGATCAGAGTTTTGATATTATCACCCTTTTGCAGGGACAATCAGCGACTTTAAATGTATCACAAACCACTCCTTTCGCTTATCACACTGTGTTTGTAACCTCCATCGGGAACAGTACCCTTGGAGCATCTCTTGCTGGTCTTACACCAAAAACACTGGGCTGGTGGACTCTGATGGTGATTAGTCCGAAGGGCAGGACCTATGTTGATTTTTCATTTGGACTCGTGCCATGGTCCGGCCAAAGGGCATTAGTTGATATACCCAAGTCGGGAGGTTTTGGCTTGGTGTTGTCATCGGTTTTCTTTACTGTGCTACCTGAAGATGGCGGGGCAAGCTACAACCTGTCAGTTGGCCAATAACAACCTGTTACCGTATGTTTTTACAAAAGGCCTGCCTTCAATGGCAGGTCTTTTGTTTTTGATCTATGCCTGACAAAAAGAATCTTTTCTCCCAAACAAGGCTGTGGACCGCCGTTGCCCTTTTGTTGCTATTGATTCTCCCCTGCCTCATCTACTGGAATACCCTCCACAATGATTTTGTCTTTGATGACATGCCGCTGATATGGGGAAGCAAAGTCGTCCCCCGGCTCAACAGCGTCTACGACATCGTCAATCTGTTCGCCGAAAGATATGGGTACCGGCCCATACGGACCCTCTCCTATGCCATTGATTACCGGTTTTCCGGCACCGGGCCGGTAAGTTACCATGTCTCAAACATCATCTATCACGCTGTCACTGCCCTGTTGGTGTATCTGGTGACCATCTCACTGATTCCGCAGCAGGCCACCGCGCTGGTTGCGGCATTCATTTTTGCGGTTCACCCGGTTCACACTGATTCGGTTGCCTACCTCTCGGGCAGGCGGGACATCCTCTTTGCCCTGTTTTACCTGGCGGGATTCTGGTGCTTTGTAAGGCACCGCAAGCGCAATCGATTGCTGTATTTGATTGCCGCCACGATTCTCTACCTCCTGAGCATCGGCTCAAAGGAAATGGGGGTCACCCTGCCGCTGGTGTTTTTTCTCTATGACGCGCTGGGCAGGCTGCCTCAAACAACCGGCGGCGAGCCCTCATTTTCGCTCAGGGAATCGGGACGGGCGATCCGGAACACGCTCAGGCAGCATATCTATTTTTACGGCGCCTTCTTCCTCTGCGCGCTCTGCTTCAGCATCTACAAAATTTTTATTTACCCCTCGTCTCATCAGGTGGGCTATTACGGCAATAGCTTCACCGTCACCATGCTGACCGTGGGGCGGATCCTTGTTCACTACATAAAACTCCTGCTGCTTCCGGTCAAACTGGTAGCCGATTATTCCTACGACGCATTTCCCCTTTCATATTCCCTGCTGGAATGGAGGACCTGCACCGCCTTTGTTGTGCTCCTCTTTCTTGCCCTGGCGCTGATCAAGACGATCCCCCGGAACAAATGGATTGCTTTTGGCGGCATCTGGTTTTTCGTCACCCTGCTGCCGGTCTGCCATATTATCCCCCACCACGAGCTGCTGGCGGAGCACTATCTCTACCTGCCTTCATACGGATTCTGCCTCGCCGCCGCGCTGCTGGTGACTCCGCTGCTGAACGACAGACGGTACGCCGCGGTCACCATTGCCTGTTTCCTGTTGATCATAACCCTTTTCTCAATCCGCACCATCGATCGCAACCGGGACTGGAAGGACGGGATGACCATCTGGAGCGCGACGGTTAAGGCGGTCCCCCGCTGCGCGCGGGCGCAGAACAATCTCGGGTTTTATTATCTTAACGCGAAACAATACCGAGAGGCAATGACGCACTTGACTGCCGCCGCGGAGATAAAGCCCGGCTACGCCGAAGCCTACAATAACATGGGGCTGGTTCTTTCTTCTCAGGGGGATCAGGAGCGCGCCATCAGCCACTTCATAAAGGCATTTAAGCTCAACAGACAGTATTACGATGCACTCTACAATCTGGGCAATGCATTGGAGAGGAAAGGCCGCTATGAGAGCGCCATCCGGTTCTATGAGCTGATCGCCCGGAAGAAACCGCGCTCGCCGGAAATTCACAACAATCTTGGCGTGGTGCTGCAGAAAAAGGGCGAGCTTGAACCGGCCCGGGAGCAGTTCCGCGCGGCGATCACCATCGATCCGGACAATGTGGAGGCGCGAAACAACCTGGGGGTGTGGTACAACAGCCGGGGGAGATTTGCCGAGGCGATTGAAGAATTCAAGCAGGCGCTCAGGGTCAAGCCGGATAATGCTGAAGTCCGCTGCAACCTGGGGACTGTCTACAACAGCATGAAGCAGTATGACGACGCCATAGAGCAGTTCCGGCAAGCGCTGCAGATCAAGCCCGAATCCGGGGAAGCCTTAAACAACCTGGGCAAGGCTTACAAGGACAAGGGCGAGTACGATCAGGCCATCCAGATATTCAG
>CAZWCD010000191.1:0-4398 GCA_964632275.1 uncultured Thermodesulfobacteriota bacterium | reverse complement strand
TTTCACCGCCGGGAACAGGTCCAGGTTCATGGAATAGGAATTGGATGCGCCGGTGCTCCACTGCAGGTTGAAATGTCCCATGGGTGCAAACGGGTTGTCGGGGAACACCTCCATCTGGTAGACCACGCCGTCGGATGCCTTGTCCGCGCCGGGCGGCTTCACCCCCGCCAGCACCAGGTGGGTAATCGCCGCCTTTTCAATCGCGCCGCCGCGGACGGTGATGATATGGGCGCTCCCCGCCTCAAACCGGTACCGCTTCTCGCTGCGCTCCCCGCCCCCGGAAATGTCTAGCAGCGCCCCTGCCGTCTTCTCCTTCATTTCATTGACAAAATCATCTATCTTCATCCGCCATCTCCTTATCGTGCTGCCTGTCTTCTTACTGAAGCTGCATGAAGGGGATTATACAGGAAAGCATCATGGCGAAGCAATATCTTAATGCTGGAAAAAAATAACCGGTTTTGTTATGGTGATTTCCGCTTTATAGAAGTAGATAATTACAATCACGGCAACAGAATGGAGGTGTGCAATGAGAGCGAAGCCGTCCATTTCCATCATCATGGCAAGCGCCTGCCTGCTTTTCTTTTCAGTCTCTGCCCGAGGAGAAGATGCGCTGCGATCCGGATCCATCGCCGGGTGCGACCTGCAGCAGGCAATTGACATCGCGGTGCAGAACAATCCCGAGCTCAAGGCGGCGGCGCTTGACCTGGATGCCGCCGATGCAAACATCAGGCAGGCCGGCCTGTGGGCCAATCCCACCCTGGAGATGGAATCGGAGAATTTCTCGGGAGACAACCCCGGCTTCAGCCGGGCCGAGAACACCCTTGCCATCAGCCAGCCTTTCATGCTGGGGGGCAAGATCAAGCACCAGAAAAATATCGCCGCCAAGGAAAAGGAGATAGTTCGTCTCCAGCACGATTTGGCAAAAACGGATTTGATTGCACAGGTTGAAGAAGCGGTGTACGAGATCCTGCTGGCGCAAAAGAACGCGACCTATGCCATGGAGGCGCGCGAAATCGCCGCCAATCTGCATAAGGCGAGCGCCACTAAGGCAGGGATGCAGAGCGCTTCCCCCCAGAGCCTGAGTGCGGAGATTGAGCTGTCGCAGGCGGAGATCGAAGTCATGGAAGCGGAAAAAGCCCTGGAGATCGCCAGGAATAATCTTTCCGCCTTATGGGGAGGCGCCGGGATGTTAACCGGTGAATGCGCGGGCAGCCTGGACCGGGAGTACAGCGTTCCGGCATACGATGAGATTAAAAAGCGTGTCTTGGAGAACAACCCGGAGATTAAAATGATTTCGCTGCAGGAGGAAAAGAGTGATTGCCTTTTGCAGGCGGCGAAGGCGGAGAGAAATCCCGATGTGGACCTGGGGCTCGGCGTAAGGCGATTCGAGGAGGATGACAACTACGCGATGGTGGCAAGCCTGTCCGTACCGCTTCCCCTGTTCAACCGCAACCAGGGAAGCATCCGGGAAGCGCTGATCAATCGGCAAAAAGCGGAGGTGGACGGAAACGCGACGACCAGCCGGCTGCTGTTTGAGCTCGACGAGGCATACCGGACATTTGAAGCGGCCCGGCGCCAGGCGGACATTTTCAAAAAAAGCATAGTGCCCAAGACCGAACGCTTCTTCGCGCTGAACCAGAAAAGCTACCAGGGCGGCGCGCTTGAGCACCTTGAACTGCTGGAGGCCCAAAGGAAGCTGGTCGAGACCAACAAGAATTATCTCGAGGTATTAAAGAACCTTCAGAATTCGGTGGCGAACCTGGAGCGCCTGTGCGCAACCTGCTTGCACGGCAGCAAGGGGGAAATGTTTTAAGGAAGCAGTCAGGCGCCAGGGGTCCGCAATGTGGGACGTTGTTGACTAAGTTGAATTACTTTTTGACATAACGGAAGGGGCGGCAATCGCAATGAGGTTGGCGATCCAGCTCAGCTGGATCGGTTTGCCTTACAAGGCTTGTCCTGGCGCCCTGGACTGAATAACCTCGTTCCAGTACGTGAACCCGCGCTTAGCCGCCCCTGCTCTCAATGAAAGAAACAGCAACTGGATGCTGCGGCCAAGCCGCAGCTTGACATGTCAGGTGCATTAAAAATATTTTTCTATCCATGACCCTTTAAAGGGAATGAACTCCGGCTAGTGACAACCCGTTCTACCGCAGCATCAGCAGCATGCCGTCAAAGACCTTCTTTACTTCCTCCTTCAGCGCCGCTGCCTCTTTCATCCCCTTAACCATCGCCGGGCTCCAGTCATAATAGAGCTTGATGATCGCCTGGCCCTGGGGGATCTTGCTCAAAATATTGTCCCGGAAATGTCTGAGCTGCTCCACCTCCTGCGAATCCCTGCCGTAAATCAGCTCCGCGGGACAAAGCCCGGCGCGACCCGCCCGGAAGAGACCCAGCACCTGGGTTTTGAACGTCACCAGTTTGTTTGCCGTGTCAACGCTTTCAGGCTCGATGGGATCCCAGTCTTTGGTCACGTGATTATAGATGTACACCATCAGATCCTGCGTGCCGCCTGCGCCGGTATACGGTATGGTAATGCTGACACTCCGGTTGAAGAAGGTCCGGTAGGGACCGACGTGCACCGCAGGTCCCGAAGCCTCGGCATCGCCCATGTCCGGTGCGGATTCCCGGTAACCGATTTTGATTTCCGTGTCCTCCCACATGCACTCATTGGTATCAGCCGGGTCATTGATGGGAATCGCAGTATCAGGCGTAAAGCTCTCCGGCCGGTCAGGATACGGGTCAGCCGGTATCGCAATCTTCGCCCCCCGGATGGGGCTTGCTTCCGACGTCACCTCCACTGTACCGCCCGCGAGCTTGGTCACCAACTGTGAAGCCTCGATAACCGGCGCTTCACCCGCGGGGAAAAGTCCGAATCGCTCCAGCGTGCCGCGCAGCACCACGTAGTACGCCGTGGCAAATTCTTCCGGCACCTTGCTGTACGACGGCGCCACGGTGACCGTCACCGCCGCATCGGCAGACGCGCAATCGACCACGCCGCCGTCCGCATTCTCACAGTGGGTGTAGGCAAAGTCGCCCGCCTCAAGCTGGGCCTTGGGCGCGATGGGAAGGTCGTTGTACTCCTGCATGCGAAAAATGGTGTCCAGGCTGTCATAGTTCCAGTGGCAGGGCGCGACAATGATCTTATCAAGGCCATCGTCAACCGCAAGCTTTATGGCCTCGCGGATGCTGTAAAACACCGTTTCTCCCCCGTATCCCTTGAGGTCGATATCAGTGGCCAGCCCATAGGAAAAGAAATTCTCTTCTCGTCTGTCCGTTTCCACGCCGCCCCTGGTAAACACCAGGTTATAGCGGTCGCCATAGGCGGCCTGCAATGCCTTCTTCCACGCGAGATAGTTGAGGTAGGCATTCTCATGATAGACTTCCTTGCTCCAGGGGTGGGCGGTGCCGAACGGACCGGAGGTATCATCCTTATACCAGGTAAGCCCCCGCGTGACGTAAATGATACCGATGGTGCTCCCTCTGGGATAGGCCTCGATATACGACTTGAGGTTCTTCACGTTCATGCTGTTGAACTCGGGGGTCCTTCCCACCTGGCGGGTCTGGTAAATCTGCATGTCATCCAGCACACCCAGCTCGCACAACCGCTCCTTCGCATAATTCCCCGATAAAAACTCATTGGCGTACCGGTTATGATCGGTCGTCTCCCGGGCAATGAGCAGCTTCCGGTATCCTTCGTTGGCAAACTCCTCGGCCACGTCATCAAGCAGCTCCGTGTATCCCGTCATGGCGGTGTAACACCCCATGCGCATGTCGATCCTGTCACCGAATGCAGTGTTCATGAGCTGCTCAAGATAGGCATCCTGCGCCTGCAGTGAAGGAGGCGGCTCATTGGGGTCGGTGGTACCCGCAGGCACACCCATGATGCCGTAATAGCGCAGAAACGTCGGGATGCCGGACTCTACCAGATCACTGACGCCATTGGGATAGGGGACCTGGAAGCTGCCGATCTTGTACCAGCCGGGAAGCAGATCCTCGCCGGTCCGGGGATCCGGAGGATACTCCAGTTCATTCATGCGCGTGCATTCCACCAGCGGGGTCACCGGTATGCCGTCGGGTATGTCCTCGGCCCTGATATCCGCGACAGCAGGATTGGGATGCTCATAGGTTTCATTCGCTTCATTATACTGGTAGATGCCGTATGAATCGAAAAATGCCTCTTGCCCCCCGGTCAGAAAGGTAATGGCCCAGGGGATCATGTTGATATGCGACTGGTAGGGAAAATCCCCGGGATGGCCTATCTTGCACGGCTGGCCTTCATACTCGGTCATGTCGCCGATGCGGGGATAATCGCTGGTGGTCCAGGCATAATCATAGTTGTAGCCCGCCGACATGCACCAGCCGGTAATGAGCACCGCAACCTTGTCCTCAACCGGCGTC
>CAZWCD010000190.1:2193-4493 GCA_964632275.1 uncultured Thermodesulfobacteriota bacterium | reverse complement strand
GTATTCTGATCGCCGGCGACTGCGCTGCCCTGGTCCTGCCCGGCCGCCCGGGCAGGATCCACCATGAAAGGATGGAAGTCGATCATGGAAAACAAGGGAATCGTTACTGCTATGATTATGAGCGCATGGGGTTTGAGTTTTTTCATGACACCCTCCTGCAGATTAGTAATCAGATCCTTCGTTGCACTCATCCTGACAAACGAACCGCTTGCTTCACTATGTATGTTATTTGCCCGATGCGATGGAGGTGACGGCTGATGCGATTTCGCGGCTGAGCTGTTCAAGTAGCCGGTTTTCCGCGGCCACCAGGGCATCATAGCCGATTCCGTCCGCTTCCTGGGTGAAGGCTGAATGCTTGCGCATAAGGATTTCCTTGCTATTTCCTGCCAGAATGGTCCATCGGGCATTAAGCACCGCAGCACCGCCCCGCGCGGCATCGAAGCGGGTAACATCCACCTCGATTTGGTAATCGAGCGGCATGGAGCCTAACCAGGGGAACAGGTAAACATGCTGCGTTGACAGCAAAGCCGATATATTTTCTCCCAGTGTGCGCGGCACGCTCTCCTTAAGTGGTTCGGACCATTGATCGAAATCGGCGAGAGCAAGCTCATGGGGGCCGACCAGCGTAACGATCTGCGGCCGGTCCACGTATTCCGGAAGCGTGATGGGACCTACGCCGATGCGCATACCATCAAGCTTCAATGCCGCAGTTTTTTCAGCCGGTATGGTGGAAATGGGCTGCAAGAGGTAAAATCTCGTGGGCTGACTTCTGCCGAGGCATCCATAGGATGAGATGAGGGTAACAAGCGATAGTACCATTATTAATCGTCCGGAGAAAATTGCAACCATTTAGTTTCCTCCTTTGCCGCGGAGCAGTGATTCGGGATTCCTTTGCAGATAGTCGGTCAGGGCGTTTAAGGAACGGGCTGCATCGGCCAGTTCCTTGAGGCTGTTGCTCAGTTCGTAACGTATTACCGGGGTGGTGTCTTTAAGCTCCCCCTGGACCGCGGTGAGCGTGTTTGTAGCCTGCACCAGCGCATCGCTTGTTTTCTTGAGGGTGCTTTCAACATTTGATGTCAACGTGCCCACGCCGCCATCGAGGTTTTTTATCAGGTTCCGGAGGTCCTGGATGGTGTCCCGGAGGGTCACAACCGTATCCTTCAGCTCCGGCGCATTTACCAGGCGCTCAATGCCCTCAATGGTCAGCGTGGCCTTGGCTATCAGCTCTTTGAAGGGGACTTCCTCAATTGCCTTGGCTATTTCATCCAGCCGGGAAGGAATGGTGGGGATTTCGACGTATTCATTCTCGGTTGCAACAAACCGCGCCGGCTTATCCGGATAAAAATCAAGCTGTATCATGAGCTTTCCGGTGACCATGCTCTGGGAAATAAGCTGGGCCTTGAGACCGCGGTCAATCATATATTTAATTACCTGACCCGCCCGCTGCATCTCTTCCCTGCGTTGTCTCCATGTTTTATAATTCTGTGTCTTCATCAATGCGGCGGATTCCTTAATCATGTCCGTTTCAATCTCGACCAGCACCGGTATCCGGATATCGGTAAAATCTTCGCTTTCCAGCTGCACTTTAATATCAACGACCGATCCTATTTTGATGCCCTTGAAATTTACCGGGGCGCCCACGTCCAGTCCTTTGAGCGAACCGTCAAAGTACAGGACAAATGTACTGGTATCCTTGAACAGCTTCCCGGAGGAAAAGATGAATAGGCCGACGACGGCCAGCGCCACTGCGCCAACGACGAAAGCGCCGATGAGGGTCTTATTGGGTTGACGGGACATAGGTCACCACCTCCGTGGTTCGATTTCGGATCTCGGATTGCGGATTTCGGACTGAGATAATTTTATTTTCGCCTGAGCTTTGCAGTTCTCATAGAAGACACGGTAATAGCAAGAATCTCATTGGCTTCGTTCATCAAGGATTCCACGCTTTCTTTTTGTATAAGTTTACTTTCGATCAGCAATTCCAACCAGAAAAGGGTTTCGTCTGCTTCTTCTTCAACGATGCCAAGTTTAGCAATAAAATCTGCAGTTGATTTGGCACGACAGGCAGAGCGATAATTTGCTCCGACTGAAGTTCCGGATCTCATCAATTGTCGTCCCAGGATATCAGCAGTTTTAGTCTTGGGTAAAGATTCAACCTGCCGCATAACGTCAAGCGCAAACCGTTCAGTTCTGGCTTTCAATTCATCTTTATTCAATGCGAGTCCCAATCCCCAATTCATATCATTGTTATTCAGTCTTCTTTCCACAATCTTCATTTTCATTTCACAAGGTACAATCCG
>CAZWCD010000190.1:0-2093 GCA_964632275.1 uncultured Thermodesulfobacteriota bacterium | reverse complement strand
CCCACGGCGCTCATGGTGCGCTCATCCGTGTCCAGGAAGACGGAGTTGTCGCCGATGGCAAAGATGCTGGCAAGCTCATGGGTGACCACCACGATGGTCGTGCCCAGGCTTTCCTTGAGCTCGAGGATGAGGTCATCGAGCCGCCGCGCGCTGACCGGGTCCAGTCCGGCGGAGGGCTCATCAAAAAAGAGAATATCAGGATCAAGCGCCATGGCCCGGGCCAGCCCCGCCCGCTTGCGCATGCCGCCGCTTATTTCCGAGGGGTAAAACTCCTCGAATCCGGCCAGCCCCACCAGCGCGAGCTTGAGGAACACCAGCTCCCTGATCTGCGCGGGAGACAGGTCGGTGTATTCGCCGAGCGGGATGGCGACGTTTTCCGCCAGGGTCATGGAGCTCCAGAGGGCGCCGCTCTGGTAGAGCACGCCGAAGTGCCTCATCATGCGCTCCCGCTCTTCCTGCTCCACTTCCCAGAGGCTGGTTTCGCCATAGAGCACCCGGCCGCGGGCGGGCTGTTTCAGCCCGATGAGGTGCCGCATCAGGGTGCTCTTGCCGCAGCCGCTTCCCCCCATGATGATGAACACCTCGCCACGCCCGATGGTGAAGTTGAGATCGCGCATGACCACAAAGTCGCCGTATGCCATGGTGAGATCATGGACGGTAATGTGGGGGAGTTGTTGAGCCATTGTATTTAGTGTAAAGAAGTATCGATTAAGTCAAATGCAGTGCGATATGTGATATGAGATATGCGATCCCACCTAAGCGTGGCAAGTGTTTATCGCACATCAGCGGTATACTCGCGGCTAAAGCCGCTCCTACCAGATTTATTTTCTATCGCACATCCCGCATCTCTCCTAAATTCCCAGCGCGTTGCAGATGACCGCCATCAGGCCGTCGGAGACGATGATAAATACGATCGATGTAACCACCGCGGAGGTGGCTGCATCGCCGACCGCCTGGGCGCTCCGCCCGCATTGCATGCCCCGGAGGCATCCGGCTAGGGCGATCAGCACGCCATAGATCACACTCTTGAAGAGACCGATGTTGATGTTGGCCAGGTTAACCGCGGCCTGGGTTTCCACAAAGAATTGCATGGGGGCAATGTCCAGCATGCCGACTCCCACAAACACGCCGCCCAGCATGCCCATGAGGTTGGCATAGAGGCAGAGCAGCGGCATCATCAGAATCAGCGCCAGCATCCGGGGCAGCACCAGGAATTCCATGGGGGAGATCCCCATGGTGGTGAGGGCGTCAATCTCCTCATTGACCTGCATGGTGCCGAGCTGCGCGGCGAAGGCGGCGCCGGTGCGCCCGGCCATGATGATGCCGGTCATCATCGCCCCCATCTCCCGCACCATGGCGATTCCCACCATGTCCGCCACATAGATCTGCGCTCCGAAGAGCTTGAGCTGCACCGCCCCGACGAAGGCGAGGATCAGGCCCACCAGCAGGCTGATGAGGGAAACGATGGGAAGGGCCTGCGCGCCGCACTCCTGGATGATCAATCCCAGATCGGAGCGGCGGTATTGCGCCTTACCCAGAAAAAATCGGCCGAGAGCAATGGTTGACGCCCCGATAAATTCAATCATTTCCGCAGCCGAGCGGCCGGCCGCAATGGTACGTGCGCCCACGCGGGACAGAAAGGGCTCGCTCTGCTTGGCTGCGTACGTTTTCTTTTCGGGAACCGCCGTGGCAATGTCCAGCAGACGTCTGACACCCGGCGGCAGTCCGCCCTCATCGCAGGCAATCTTTTTACCCGAGCAGAGGTTAACCAGCTTGATCATGAAGGTGAGCAGGCTTGAATCCCAGCCGGTAAGCGACCGGGTATCGAATGTAACGCATCGGATCTGCGGGTTGGCATCAACTTGATTTTTCAGGTCATCGAAGGAGGGGAGGGAATTCCCCGTTTTCCAGCAGCCGGCAAAGCTGACGCAGAGCGAATCAATGGCAGGCCGGCTAACATTCAGCTCACACCGTTCAGGTACTGTTTCCATAAGGGTGTCACTGTATGCCTGTTGTGGGATGTGTGGACGAAAATAAAACTAGGGTATGCGCTCAGCCGGGGCCGAGGGAATCCATTGCTTGATGGTGCTCTT
>CAZWCD010000189.1:0-4512 GCA_964632275.1 uncultured Thermodesulfobacteriota bacterium | reverse complement strand
GGCCGCAGCAGCCTGGGGCCGCCTCGTTCAAAATGGCGCGCATTTGATTCTGCACGACCGACGCCAGCAGGGCACAGCGCGACAAATGTTCCCCGGCACTTTGAATTTCCGGTTTCAGGTGCTGGTATTTTTTCTCGAGGGTTTCAATGGACATGGGTGTGACGGACCGGCATGTGTATCTTCAACCCAATAGCGGTAGGAGCACCTTTCGGTGCGATTATTTTCGCGGCCCGAGGCCGCACCTACCGAAAACCGTTTGATACGAGATGCTGCTTCAAAGCATTGGCGTTTGACTATATAGGAGGCGCGTTTTTTTTTCAATAGGAATTTCCGGCGGGATCGGGAGGGTGACAATTAAATCTTTACAATCATTCCCATTCATACTACAAAGGTTTCAACGTGGAACTATTGTATCTATGGCCTAAGACCGGTAGGAGCAGCTTTAGCTGCGATTATGATCGCGGCCGGAGGCCGCTCCTACCCGGCGATAGGTTTCGCGACCGGAGGTCGCTCCTACCGCACATGTTTCATGTGTTGATTGGATAAAAGCGATGGACTACATTCTGGAACGGCTGGCGGTCGGGGATATTAATGACGCCAGAAATATTCCCCTCGAGATAACCGCATTGCTTAACTGCGCGGATGAGCATGATACCTCCCGCGAGGGGATTTCCTACCTTAAAATACCCCTCATCGACTTTCAGCCCATTGATCCGGCCTGTATTCCCAAAGCGGTGGCATGGATTAAAGAGATGATCGTCGACCACCGGGTGCTGGTGCACTGCAACGCCGGTATCGGCAGGTCCCCCTCAATCGCGGTGTGTTACCTGTGCGAGATCGGCTTTGGTTTTGAGGAAGCGGTGCGGCTGGTTAAGGCCAAAAGGCCGGATGCGGTGCCCCACCGGGATCTCAAATCGGCCATTATGCTGGCCCGAAGGATGAGTTTGTTTAAGTAAGGAAGAGATGCTGAATGCAGATACTAGATGCTGGATTCTGGATGCTGGATAGTCCTCCTATAGTTCGCGGCTAAAGCCGCTCCTACATCCATTGCTCTACCGTTGATGTGGCCATTGACCTGGTAGGGGCAGGCCCCTGTGCATGCCCGATGAAAACGGCAACCTCCGGGGGTTGCCCCTACATTTTCTCATCTTTCTCGCCGCAATCATCTTTTTTATGTGTGCTGCACGTTTCTCTGTTTTCCCTTTCTACGGAACCCTGTTTTCTGTCCCCTGCACCCTGAACCCTGTCCCCTGAACCCTGAACCCTTTTCCCTGCCCCCTGTCCCCTCAATTTCCCCTCTTGCATTCCGCCTTGTCCAGCAGGGTTTTTTCCCGCTCCTTGATACGCATAATCACCTGTGCAGGATCCGCGCACCTGATGATGTTCTGGCGGAAGGGTCCGTCGTTGAAAAGTGACGCGATGCTGCTCAGCGTGTTCACGTATAAATCGTGAGCTGCTTCATTGGCAACCAGCAGCAGCAGAATATGCACCGGTTTGCCGTCAACCGCATTATACTCAATGCCCTTTAGTGAGGTGCCCAGGCAGATGCAGATGTCCGGGACCGCCTCGGTGCGGGCGTGGGGGATGGCTATGCCGTCGCCGATGCCGGTTGATTCTATCTGCTCGCGCTCCAGGACCGCCTGGGTTATGGTGTCCGGTTCTCCGGTGCGGGAGGAATGGATGGCTGCCTCGATCAGCTCGCGGATGGCTTCCTCCTTGGACCTGGCCTTGAGCCGCAGGATGATTCTGTCAGGTGAGAGCCGCTTGGAGAGGGCCTCCGGCGCCAGGACGCAGGTCTTGGTCAATTCGTCGCGTTCCACCCGTATGGTTTCCACCTCCTGGGTGATATCATGGTCGGGCACCTTCAGCACGGTCAAGGCTCTCGCCAGCATCGACAATCCGGCCTCGTATTCCTCCTGCACCACCGCATCGGCGCCGTGATCATATAATTCATCGAGCTCCCGGCTGAAGCGGGTGCGGGCGAGGATAAAGCAACCGGGATTGAGGTTTCTCACCGTTTTGACCGTGGCCTCGGCGCTGAACGGGTCGGGCACGGTGACCACCGCAAGCCGTGCCCGCTCGATGTGGACCTTCTTCAGCACCTCGGGTGAGGTTGCATCACCGTAGAAGCAATTGACGCCGAGGCGGCGCATTTTCGTCACCGTCTGGGCGTTCAGTTCCAGCGCCACGAAAGGCAGGCCTTTGGCCTTCAACACCCGTCCGATGGTGATGCCGATGGGGCCGTAACCGCAGATCACCACGTGGTCCCTGAGCGCGTCTTCGGGCATCATGAATTCCTCGTCTGAATCTTCAACCAGCGGCTTGAGCCACACGAACAGCCGGCTCAGCCGTTCTACCGCCTGCGGGGATATTCTCAGCAGGAAGGGAGTAATGGCCATGGTCAGCAGCGAAGCGGTGGTGATGAGGTAAAAGATGTCGTCGCTGACCAGCCGGTACTGATATTCCATCTGGACAATGACAAAGGAAAACTCGCCCACCTGCGCCAGACCGATGCCGGTGTACAGCGCGGTCTTGATGGGATAGCGTGCGATGCAGGTGGCTGCGAAGGTGTAGAGAAATTTCAGCACGATGATGCCCAGGGTGACCGCCAGGACCCTGCCGGGGTTGTCGATAAAGTAGCCGGGGTCCAGCAGCATGCCCAGGGCCACGAAGAAGATGCAGAGAAATATGTCCCTGAAGGGCACCATGCCCGCGCGGATCTGGTAGTTGTATTCCGAGTCGCTTACCACCAGTCCCGCCACGAAGGCGCCCAGGGCAAAAGATAATCCCACAAGCTCGGTGATCAGCGCCGTGCCCAGGCAAAAGATGATGGTGCCGATGAGAAACAGCTCTTTGCCCCCGACCGAGGCAACCCAGTATTGCAGGCGGGGTACGTATGTCCGGTTGAACAGCAGGAACAGGGCCAGGAAGGCGAGGCCCTTGGCGAGGGATAGCAGGACCGGGACGAGGATGCCGGCGCCGGCGTCCCCGGCGAGGCTGGGGATCACCGCGATCATGAGCACGGCCGCCAGGTCCTGAATAATCAGGTACCATACCATGAGCCGCCCATGGATGGAATCGATGACCGCCAGGTCGTTCATGACCTTGATGACGATGGCGGTGCTGCTTAAAGCGGCCAGACTGCCGACGAACACGCCCACGACCAGGCTCCACCCCAGGAACAGCGAAAGAGAGATCGTCCCCAGGACGGTGAGGAGGATTTGCAGGGTGCCGCCCAGGAGCGCGCGGTACCCCATGGTGAAAATCCGCTTGGGTGGAAAGCCCAGTCCCAGGATGAACATGAGCAGGATAATGCCGATTTCACCCAGCACATTAATCTGCTCGGGGTCGCTGACTATTTTAAGGCAATGAGGGCCGATGATGATGCCGCTGAGCAGGTAGGCGACAATGGTTGATTGCTGCAGGCGGCGAAAGAGCAGTCCGCTGCAAAAGGCGGCAAGCAAAACCAGCGAAATGATAATGAGGGCCTGCGACGTGTGCATGGGGGATGGGTGAATGTGAGCCGTTAGGCGGCAGGATCGATGAGCGCGGCGCCGCGCGAAAAAAGCACAGGTCTATTTCTCTTCACTGATGAAACCCAGGTCGCCCTTGCCTTTTCGCACCACCACCGGCTCGTCCCCGGTCAGATCAATGATGCTGGAGTGCTCCGCCACAATCGAGCCCCCGTCGATGACCAGGTCCAGCGCCTTGCCGTACAGCTGATCGATTTCGTCGGGGTGATTGTAGAGGCTTTCATCGGGCCCGGTAACGCTGGTGGTGATGATGGGATGCTCCAGTTCCCTGACCAGCGCCAGTGATATGGGGTTATCGGGAACCCTGATGCCGATGGACTTCTGGTTGGTGAGCATGATTTTCGGCACCAGCTTGGTGGCCTGCAGAATAAAGGTGTACGCGCCGGGGACCAGGTGCCGCATGATCCGGTACGCGTAGTTGGGGACGAAGGCATACTTGCTGATATCCTTGAGGTCGGCGCAGATGATGCTCAGGCGCTTGCTCTTGTGGTGCTTCTTGAGCTGGCGTATTTTCTGCTGCCCGTCCTTGCGGTAGAGATCGCAGCCGAGTCCGTAGATGGTGTCGGTAGGGTAGGCAATGACTCCACCCTCCCGCAGCACCTCGACGACCTTTCTGACGAGCCGCATCTGCGGGTTCTGGGGATTTATGGTGATGATCATGCGGGCTGCCTTGTCGATTTTCTGATTCGAGAAAATTATAATTAAAAGAGCTGTAAATAGCAATAAGAAAGACCGTAAGACAGGTGATATGTGATGTGAGATAACAACCCGGTAGGAGCGGCTTTAGCCGCGAAGCTTAAAAACTATACCCTCACCGCCTGACCGGCAAGCGGCAGGGTGAATTGGATGCAGGTGCCCTTTCCGGGCTCGCTTTCAGCCCGGATGGTTCCGCCGTGCGCCTCGACGAAATGCTTGGCGATGGCGAGGCCGAGCCCGGCGCCGCCCGAGATGCGCGAGCGGGACGGGTCAACCCGGTAGA
>CAZWCD010000188.1:0-4513 GCA_964632275.1 uncultured Thermodesulfobacteriota bacterium | reverse complement strand
CTGGGTCATGAGCGCCACGATATACGGCTGTGAGATGGTTTGCCCTTCGCCGATGGGAAGCGGATAATCGTTGTAGGCGGCATCCCGAAGATGCGTATCAACAAAGAGGTGCCGCGGCACCCTGCCCATTGCCGACAGCACCTTAGCATCGGTGATGTCTCTTCCTTTCAGGTCAGCCTGCACCATCCGTGCGCGGGCCTGTTCAAATGCATCACCCTCCGCATGAGCCGGGCTGGATAGAACAGCCGGGAAGGCGAATAGACAAAACAAAAGTACGCTGCTTGAAATAGCTTCCCTTTTCATGGCATATTTACTATACTTTATTCCCATGAAATTTCCCCGGATAACCGGACGTCGCTGAGGACGCCGGACAAGGCGCTCCGGCATGAAAATGCCTGAAAAACCGTCTGGTTAATTATTGATGCATCCACCAAAAAAGTCAAAGGTATTTTATGAACTGGAAGAATATCACCCTCCGGCGTGAGGGGAAAAGCGCGATTGTTACCGTCAATCGTCCCGAGAAGCTGAACGCCCTCGATTCGATCACCCATAAAGAGTTGCAGGAGGCATTCACCGGTCTTGATGCGGACAAGACGGTACGCACCATCATCGTCACCGGCAGCGGGAAGGCTTTTGTCTCCGGGGCCGATATTGCCGAGATGCGGAGCCTTTCGCCTGATGATGCGCGGCGCTTCAGCCGGCTGGGACATCAAACCATGGACATGATTCAAAACACCGGCAAGCCGGTCATCGCGGCGGTCAACGGGTACGCACTGGGCGGCGGGGCCGAGCTGGCGCTTGCCTGCGATATCATCTATGCCTGCGAGGAGGCGCTGTTCGGGATGCCGGAGACCATCCTGGGCATCATACCGGGATGGGCGGGCACGCAGCGGTTGCCCCGCCTGGTGGGCAAGTCCATCACCAAGGAACTGATTTTCAGCGGCGCGTTTATTAACGCGCGGCGGGCCTATGAAATAGGACTTGTCAACCGGGTGCTGCCTCTCCCTGAGCTTCTTCCGGAGGTGGTGAAACTGGCTGACAGCATCGCGGAAAAAGGGCCCACGGCAATAAAGCTGGCCAAGGGGGTGATCAACCGGGGCTGCGAAACAACCCTGGCGGACGGATGCGCCATGGAAACCGAGGCCTTTGTGCAGTGCTGCCAAACCCCGGACCGCGAAATAGGGATGCAGGCATTTTTGCAAAAAAGAAAACCCGTCTTTGAGGATCGCTAGGTATTCATTATGGACTTTAAGCTCAGCAACGAACAGCAGATGATTCAGGAAACCGCCCGCAGCTTTGCCCAGAAGGAACTGGCGCCGGTGGCGCAGAAGCTGGACCGGGAGAAGGACCATGCAATCCTGGTCGCCAATGTGAAAAAGCTGGCGCAGCTCGGCTTCATGGGACTGAACGTGCCGGAAGCATACGGGGGCGCCCACGCCGGCGCCGTGGCCCTGAGCCTTGCCCTGACCGAAATCGGCAAGGTCTGCGCCTCCACCGCGGTTACCATGTCGGTGACCAACATGGTTGCCGAGCTGCTGGTGGAGTTCGGCACCGAATCCCAGAAGCAGCAATATCTCCCCGGCCTGATGAGCGGTGAGCATGTCGCCGGCTCCTTCTGCCTCACCGAATCATCGGCGGGCTCGGACCCGACAGGTATGAAGACTACCGCCGTGCCGTGTGACGGCGGATATGTCATAAACGGCAGCAAGCTGTTCATTACCAGCGCCGAGTATGCCGGGGTATTTATCGTGTGGGCGGTCACCGATAAGCATGCGCCGCGGGGCAGGGGGATCAGCACCTTTATCGTTGAGCGGGGAACCCCCGGCTGCCGGGCGGGCAGGAACGAGGAGAAGATGGGGCAGCGGGGATCGGCCACCAACGAGGTGTTTTTCGAGGACTGCCGCGTGCCCCGGGAAAACCTGCTCGGGCAGCTCAATGCCGGATACAACATTGCCCTGGCCGAGCTGGCCGGCGGGCGCATCGGGATTGGTTCGCTCGCCGTGGGGATTGGACAGGCGGCCATGGAGTTTGCCACTGCCTATGCCAAGGAGCGCATCCAGTTCGGCAAATCCATCTCTTCCTTTCAGGCACTGCAATGGATGATCGCCGATGCCTACACCGAGCTTGACGCGGCGCGGCTGCTCATAGTGCGGGCGGCATCGCTCAAGGAGGCCGGTCAGCCGTATGCAAAGGAAGCGGCCATGGGCAAGCTCTATGCAAGCGAGGCGGCCAACCGTGCCTGTTACAGCGCGGTGCAGATGCTCGGCGGGTACGGGTACGTGGAGGAATACCCGGTGGAGCGATTCTACCGGGACGCGCGCGTCACCACCCTCTATGAAGGCACATCGGAAATTCAGCGCCTGGTCATCGCCCGCTCCATTTTGGGGAAGTAAGGAGGGCGAGAAGGATACATGATGCATGATACACGATGCAGGAGAGGGCGCTTGATCCTGCACCCTGCTCCCTCAACCCTCACGTTGAACCACAAAGCGGAAAACAGATGACAATTGACCATTGACAGTTTTTTTTACCCTGTACCCTGACCCCTACACACTGCTCCCTGATGTAAAGGAACCTCCTCAATGACAACTCCTCACTATGGCCGGGCGGGATCGCTCCTGCGAATCAATCTTACCGATCACACCGGCAGCATGTCTTCAACCGGCGACTATGCTTCCGGGTTCATCGGCGGCCGCGGCGTGGCAAGCCGCTTGTACTGGGATGAGATGGCGGATGTTTCCGGGGCATTTGCTCCGGAGAACTGTCTCTATTTCATGAACGGACCCTTGAGCGGCACACGCGCCCCGGGCTCGTCGCGCTGGATCGTGGTGGGCAAGTCTCCCATGGCGCTCCCGGAACAATACGCCAACGGCAACCTGGGCGGCACCTTCGGCGCGGCGATGAAGTGGGCGGGCCTGGACGGCCTTGCCGTGACCGGAAGGTCCGCGGAGCCGGTGATACTGCTGATCGAACCGGAAGGGAGATGCTCATTTGAACCGGCTCAGGAATTGTGGGGCAGGGACACCGCCGAAACCATGGCAGCGCTCGAGCATCGGTATGGCCCCGATGCCCACATGGCAACCATCGGCAGGGGCGGTGAGATGCGGGTGAGGTTTGCCACGATCATGGGGTCCGGCGGCGCGGTGGCGACCAAGGGGTTCGGGGCGGTCATGGGCAGCAAGCAACTGAAGGCAATCGTGGTCAGGGCGCCGCAACGCTCAATTGCGGAAGCCCGGCCGGAAGACGTCACTGCCATCAGGCACGAGATTACCGGATTATGGAAGGGCAAGGACTCCGGCAGGTTCTGGAGCGAACTCATGCTGGAGGAAACCGAGAAGGTAAAAAACCAGCCCTGCTTCGGATGCCCCGGCATCTGCCGGCGCGGTGTCTACAAGATCGATGACGGCATGCAGGGACACCGCAAGGGCTGCATGGCCTCGGTTTTTTATTATGAATTTGAAATGGAGAAACGCGGAAAGATGGGCGAGGTCACCTTTTACGCCACCGAGCTTGCCAACCGGCATGGCCTGTGCGCCCTGGAAATGCGCTTTCTGCTGTTCTGGCTGCCCAAGGCAATCGAACGCGGCATCATTGATCCTGCCGCAACCGGCCTGCATCGCGAAACCATGGGCACCCGGGAGTGGATTGAAAACCTGGTACATCTGATTGTCAGCCGCCGGGGTGTCGGTGATCTGCTGGCAGAGGGAAGCCGCCGCTCAGCGACCGGCCTGGGCGCCGCGGACCTGCTCGACGGCCTGGTGCGGCAATCCGGCTTTGATGCCGATTATTACACCCCCCGGCTTTTCCTGATAAACGCCCCGATTTACGCCACCGAACCGCTCTATCCCATCACCCAGTTGCATCGCGTCAGCTTCCCGGTGCTGAAGTGGACCATGTGGATGGCGACCGAAGGCGCGATGGGATTTCTGACCACTGCGAAGCTGCAGCAACTGGCCGAAACCTTCTGGGGAGATAAGCTCGCCGCGGACATGAACAGCATTGAGAAGAAGGGTGCGGCAGCGGTCATCAATCAGAACCGCAGTTACGCCATGGAAAATATGGTGTACTGCGACTGGTTCTGGCCGATTGACTACACCGCCAACAGGGAAAGCGGCGTGGGTGACCCGACCCTTGAAGCGCGCCTGTTTTCGGCGGTAACCGGGGTTGACCTGAGTCCGGAAGACTACCTGCGGACCGGCGAGCGGTGCGCAAACCTGTGCCGGGCTATTTATCTGAGGGAGGGGCGCCGGGGCCGGATTGACGACACGCTGGAAGACTTTAATTTTACCGCCCCGCTCGAAAAGCAGGACCCGCCCATCGGCCTATTTAATCCCGAGTTCTTTGTGCCGGACAGGCAGGGGGAACTGGTTTCACGCAAGGGGGCCGTTTTGGACCGGAAAGATTTTGAACAGGTGATGGATGAATATTATGCCGCCCGCGGCTGGGACGCGGCCACCGGCCTGCAAAAGCGCGAGACGCTGGAGAGGCTGGAGCTTGCGGACCTCGTGCCCTA
>CAZWCD010000187.1:0-4542 GCA_964632275.1 uncultured Thermodesulfobacteriota bacterium | reverse complement strand
GCCCGAGGGGTTGAATTTTTTGTTGAAGATCAGTTCCGCATGAATGTGGGCGAGGCAATCGCCGGTCTTGAGATAGTAGGTCGCCGAAAAAATCATCTGGATGAGCGCCCAGGATATAAGAAAAAACACGGATCCCCTGTTGAATCTCCCCTCCTTCCATGCGCAGTATACCAGAATCAAAACAAACAGCCCGATGATGGGAATGGCATTGATCTTCACGCCGGTGGCAATACCAAGCGCTGAGCCGGCCGAGGCAAAAGACAGCAACGACTTCCACCCGGTGCCCTTCAAACCCGTCAGCAGTAACAGCATGGAAAGAGCTACCAGCATGCTCAGCATAATATCGTTGCTCATGGTGGTGGCATGCACCACATCGAGGGGATACACGGCCAGCAGCAGCGCGGCCAGCAATCCCGTATGCTTGTCGAAGAGCAGCTCCGCCAATCGGTAAATGAGATAAATGGAAATGAGGGACGAGAGAAGGATCGGAAGGACAAAATTAAATTCGGACCATCCCAGCCATTTCAGCGACGCGGAAATTGCATACAGCAGGACCGGGCGGAAGGAAAAGACGCAGAGATCGCACAGGGGCGGATAGCTGCCGTCAAGGATGGTCCGGGCATCGTCAGCGTAGTTGGGATCATCCCCCAGGACAAAGCCGCTGAAGCACAGTATCCTTATAAGAAGGGCCAGAATAATAATATTACTTATAGTGAGAAAGCGATTCTGACGATCAGCGTTCACCATGCTACTTTGTCGTACCGGAATTAATGCTTGCGGCCACGACGGAGCGTGGCCCTCCACTTCTGCACGAAGTCTGAACACGGCTACCCCGGATGGGCGTCAGCCACATTCTTTCCAGGAAATGACCGATTACCCTCTTGGATTGCGCTGCTCTTGCGGCAATAATGGACCCATCCGCCGCCTTTTGCAAATAAAAAAGCGCCCTTTCCGAAAGGAGCAGGAAAAGAAGATCCTGCCAGGAATGTCCCTCACCGTTCCGGCTCAATCGCCCCGGCATTCCAAATGCGGAATGCAGTGCCGGTGCGTTTTCGATGCCGGTCTTCTCGCGGAGCAGCACAAGCAGATCCTGCAGATGTATACCCTCGGGCAGCACCTTTTCATCAATTTTGCCTTTGATGAAGTTTACCGCTCTTACCAGGCGGAAGAGGGTGATGAGATCGATGCGGCTGAAGTCACCTGTTTCTATCGGAACGGCGCTGGATCGGTATTGAGAGGTACAGCGGGGCAGCACCCCTTCCTTTCTGCAGGTGTCAAAGAGCGCCGTGCCGGGCACCGGGTAATAGATGCTGGGACCGATGAGCACCCGTCTGCCCACGAGATACCCCACTGTATCCACCATGTCTTCAATCGTCTGGCCGGGCATTCCCAAAATGGCATAGGCAACCACGTTGAGCCCGGCCTTTTCGGCTGCATCCAGGATAGTGCTGAATTCAGCAACACCGCGCGGTCTGCCCATAGCGCTTCTGAGAGAGGCACTGGCGCTCACCAGCGAGATATTGATGGTCTTGAATCCTGCCCGCTTCATCAGGTCTATAAGCTCGCCATTAAGAGACGCAAAGGAGATGCCGTTCATGGCGGACATTTCAAGCGTTTCCTCTCCGAATGTGCGGATGATCAGCCGCAGCAGCTCCGCGGCCCGCTCCTGATCGTAGGTAAAATTGTCATCCTCGATGTCAAAGGACTGAATATCATATCTCTCCCGGCACTCCTTCATTTCTTGAATGATATGCAAAGGGGTGCGGGCGCGAAAAGCAGTCCCCATGGTGCGATGCGCCGAACAATAGGCGCAGCGGTGGGGACAGCCCCTGCTGGTAATAATCATGGTCGATCGCTTTTTGCCTGCGCGATAGCTGTCCGGATCGAGCAGGTCCCGCGCCGGATAAGGCAGCGCATCAAGATCATCAATGAAAGAGTCCGCTGCGGAAACGGTGATCTTACCGTTGTGTCGAGACCCGACACCGTCAATCGCTGCGACAGTTCCGTTTTTCTCAAGCGCCTTCAGAAGCAGTGGAAACCGCCGCTCCCCCTCCCCCACCACCGCGTAATCAACCAGGGGACTTTGTAATACCCCTTCCGGATCCGCGCTCACATGGGCGCCCCCCATGATCACGATCTTTCTCGAGTCCCATGCCTTCACCAGGTCCGCAACTGTAAGCGCTTCTCCGTGATAAGGCGTGAATCCCGATGAAATGCCGTAGACATCAGCGTCGGATTGCACCATTGATTGGCGGATCTCTTCCCAGCCCATCCCGAAATGGTAATACCCGCGATAGAGCGCGAAAGGGCTCCGGTCATTGAAAGGATAGAAATCTTTAAGGTAGGACAAATCGGGAGGAATGGGGATCTCGCGCTTTCGGCCTGTCCTGCAGTCAAGGATCTCCACTTCATGCCCCTCTGACTGAAGGGAAGAAGCAAGATAGGCAAGACCGATCGGCTGGGTCCGAATGGGCGTGTGATAAAAATCCTGGATGGGTGGCTGAATGAGCAGGACCTTCATATGAGCGTTACTATAAAATATTATGGAGATAGTACAAGAGGTAATTTAAAAGCAGGTTGGGCGACCGGCCGGTCGCCCCCACAAGTCAGGCTTGATTTTCGTGTCAAACTCCCATGCCCCCTTGGGGGCGCCATGAAGCATGAAAATGTAGTTTATAGACATAGACGGGTCATTCTGCGGCTCGACCGCAGAATTCAGCTATCATATCTTATTGGATCCTGCGATCAAGTCGCAGGATGACGTTGATGACGGAGGGCCATGCTTTGTCATGGCCGCATACATTAATAGGATGCGACGGAGCGCTTCCCTCCATAGAATTCTTATCCACACGTAGGGGCGACCGGCCGGTCGCCCCCACGGAACGGACCCTGTTTTCGAATCAAATCACCATGCCCCTCAAGGCCGTCACGATGTATGAAACTCTCAGATTCCCCTCTCCCCACCGGGGGAGAGGGTCAGGGTGAGGGGGGCATAATCAATGTATTTGTTAATCAAAAGCTGGTCCCAAAGGCAATCAAAGATTTACATTGAAAACAGCACAAAATTGTGTTTTAAATACAATATAAAGTTCATTTCTGTTTAAGGGGGGTAAGTGCAATCCACTTATAAACATAGCCCTACTTTTTCTCAGATGGAAACTTCTGAGAAAGGGCAGGGTTTAATTTTTTGAAAGGTGTGGAGCATTATTAACAGGGAGGTGGGCAATGAGAAAAAGGAACATGGCCGTATTCGTGAGTTTGTTGCTCCTGCTTGGGTTCCGTGGTCTGTCATCGGCGGCGATTGTGACCGATCCCACCGGTGATGCTATTGGCCCCACCGACATTAAAGCAATCCAGGCTGAACAGATGACAAGAGGAGACGGGGTTGAGTTGCTGAAAGTCTCTTACACCGCCACACCCAACATCGGCGGCATCATGATATTTGAAGCCAATGTTGACAACAATACCGGAACCGGTGGAACTTTGAGCATGACCGGTATCCCTGTTGCCCCCTGTCCCTGCAAGACAACTCCGGGCATCGATGTGGCCATCATTATGCTAAACCGGGACCAGGATGCAAATGCCGCGTCAGCCATCTGTGCCGGCTGCGTCAACGCAGAAGCGGCATCATGCGCCACCAAAAGGCATTACGGGGAGTGGTATGCTGTGGCTTCATATAATAATACGGATACCAACGGTGTGCTCAGAGGCTATACAGATCCCCTACCCAATTTTGACTCAACCAGTAAGTGCTACACCTTTCCCTGGGACATGATCCTGATGTATGCGAGGGGTGCGATTACCAATCCGGCCGAGCAATATGACTACGCCGAGGCCATTGATCCAACTACAACCAGGTGGCAGTTAAGCGTATGGACCGATGAAGATGCTCCCACAACCGACAATGATGATTTTGCCGACGGCACCGCCTTTTTCAACATTTCCGACTGGGTCCCCAATGGTGACGGTACGCTGGTTTTCGGCGTGGATGCCGCGACAAGATATACCTTCTGCGAGGGAAATATGGATAATGACCTCGATCAGGATGGTTATGATGCAGTAAAATTCAAAGAAGACTTCGGGCGTACTCCTATTTGGTTCAAATGTCCCACATCCGGACCCAATTATTAATTTCACAAGAAAAATCTTTTAGCTTATCCGCAGTGACATATCCTTAAAAAAGCAAAAAATCTCTCCGGACATTCCGGAGAGATTTTTTCTGGCTTGATCCCACATCAATCCGGGAACAACACATCCATTACTTGTTCTTGTCCGAGAATGCCTCGAGGGCCTTCATAACCTCCGCCACATGAACCACCCCCGGACCGCCGCCCATGAGTATGGCCACCGAAGCCGCTTCCATGACTTCTTCTTCGGTTGCCCCCATGGTGAGGGCCGCCTTGGTATGGGCGTAGATGCAGGGGACGCAGCGCAGGCCTACCGCGATCCCCACCGCGATCAATTCCTTCTCCTTGCCGGCCAGTTTACCGTCCTGCATCACGCTCCCCTGAAGCGAGGTAAAACTTGTTGCCACTTCAGGAA
>CAZWCD010000186.1:0-4588 GCA_964632275.1 uncultured Thermodesulfobacteriota bacterium | reverse complement strand
GCGCCGTGCGCAAGCCATTTTCTCCGGCCACCCGTGCGGCCATCAGCCCGGCGGGACCCCCTCCCACAATAATCAGGTCATAATGCTTTGTCATACCTCACTCCTTTCCGATTGATGTTATGGCCTAAAACTGCCGCATTATAGTATCGTATTGCGTAGGTTGGCAACAAGTATTTAGATCAGAAAAGACCTCCGGTCATTGCCGCCGGCGACACCCGGCGACAGGCGACACCAAGGCCGGCACCGCACTCAGGACATCACCGGACAATCGTTGTATTGACACCAAAGAACCGGTTGTCTATAATCCTTTCTTCAACCAACGGTGAATTACCCCGCAGCAGAGCTGCGGGACATCAAAAGATAAAAAAATCTCCTCCTCCTTGAGAGACTGTGTCATAATTCCCGTTTTGTCATTTCGAGGGTATCCGAGAAATCTTATACAATAATAAAATCAATTATATATATAAGATTCCTCACATTCGTTCGGAATGACAACAACCCCTATTACGACACAGTCTCTGATAGGGGAGGACTAAGGTGGGGGTGATGCCAATATCATATCCCCCTCACCCTAACCCTCTCCCGCCAAGGGTAGAGGGAACGCCATTCATCTCCACAGCAAAGCTGTGGAGTCTTCTGGCGAATCTTTATAAAAACGCGGGATGCCTTGCGCCATCAGGATCGTACTCATGCGGGCACGGCTATGGAGAACGAGAGCAAAAGAATCAGCGAGGAATTCGGCCTGGCCTCAGAAAGCGAGGCGGTAAAGGAATACCGGCGCCTGAACCGGGATTTCATGTATGCCAATTATCCCCTGATCGCCGACGAAATCATTGCCAGCCTCCGCCGGGAAAAGCCCTGTATTGTAGATATGGGCACCGGATTGGGCAGCCTGGCGCGCGAGTTAGCGAAACGGCTTCCCGCCGGCCGGATATACGGCATCGACATTTCAGCCGAGATGCTGGACGAAGCGCAGGCCATCAATGCGACTGAAATGGTATCAAACCTGACGCTCATGCGTTCGGACATTAATCGCCTGCCCTTTGCAGATGACACATTTGACGGCATTGTCAGCTTCGGGGTGTTACACCATCTCGGCGACGTTGCGCATGCGTTTTCGGAGATCAGACGGGTGCTCAGGCAAGGCGGCGAGGCCTTCCTGTATGATCTCAGGAAGGACCCGCCCGGTGCGATGGTCTCGGAGATCGTGACGGCGATGCCGCCATTGCAGCAACGGGCGTTTTTAGAGTCCGTAAAAGAAGGCCTCGATGTATCGCACATCGAGGCGGTTGTCAAAAGCCTGGGGGTGACCCGCCACTCCCTTTCCTGCCCGGCATATTCGCGCGCAACCATCCTTAAGAACAAAAGCGTTCTCCAGGCATCCCGTTTCCTGGGCAAACGGTTTAATCAGCTCTTGGTCATGATTTATCTGCAGAAGTGAGCTTCTTTTCGCTTATCAGCTGATCATTGCGGTACACAGCCTCCCCGATCAGACGCCCGCCTTCATCATAGAGCCTGGTCAGGCCTTCCCGCTTATCATCGGCGTAGCCAATCTCCTCCTTGAGGTTGCCGTCTTCGTAGTAGGTTGTGCTGATGCGCTCCCGCTTGCCTTTTCTATAGTTGGCGCGCTCCTTCAGATTGCCGTTTTCATAGAAATGCTGGGCAACACCGTCAAGCATGCCCTTCTTGTAATTGAGCACGGCCTTGAGCTTGCCGTCGGGATAGTACTCCTTTTTCATTTCCCGCGCACATCCCGCGGCAAGCAGCAAAAGAATCATCGCCAGAATTGCTTTTGTACTCATTTTGTATCTTCTCCTCATCTGTTCATGGCTCTATGCCGATTAGCTATCCGACACCCCGCAGCCAGCATTATGGCGATTTTATAGGAACGCAACCCCAAAGGCAAATCTATTTTATTGCAGTATACCTCCAAGAGTGCTATAAGGCGGGGCGAAATTTTATCCGGAACCCGATGGTACAAGGCGTGGCGCCATGAAGGATGAGAAAAAAACCAAAGCGCAGCTCATTGCGGAGCTGCAAAACCTGCGCAAAGAATGCGAAGCGACGAGGCGGTTATCCAGCGGAGAAAAGGCACGCTTAGACGTTTTTTACAGCATTGTTCAAAACGCCACTGATGCCATCATTATCGCCAACGATAAGGGCATCATTGTATACTGCAATAGCAAGGCAGAGGAGATGTTCGGTTATGAAGCCGGTGAGATGCTTGGAAAATGCTCTTCCGATCTTATCCCTCAAGACCGAAGACCCGCCGAAGAAGAGGCGATCAGGCGTAATCGGCTGAACGTGGCGGGGGGATTTATCGGATCGCTGAAGGAAGGTTCCATATTGCGCAAAAACGGCGGCAGCTGCATGGTCGAAGCGTCTTATTACGGCTTGCATTTCGATGGCGAGTATTTTTTGACCGGCATCTTCCATGACATAAGCTTGCGCAAGAATTTTGAAAGAGCCATGGAGGAAGCAAAAGACTTTTCAGATAACATCATAGAAAGCTCGCTCGACTCCATCGTCATTGTCGATACTCATGGATACATCATTCGCACCAACAGCTCATTCCTCCAGTTGATGGGAGCTGCTGACCCGCATCAGGTCATTGGAAAACAAATTGCCGCCCTGTCGCCTGACCATGAGGGTGTATACGAATTAACCACCGGAGAACGACTCTTCATTGGTCAGGATTTTTTGCAAACGGCAAAACTGGACATGTTGAACCTGCTTCAGAAAAATAAAATTCCCCAGGTGCAAAGCTATCTTATGCGCGTCGACAACCGGGTCGTGCCGGTTGAGGAAAGCATTAACTTTCTTTATGACAAAAACGGCGGGCGCATCGGCGCAGTCGGCGTGATCAGAGACATGACCGAAAGGCGGAAGGCAGAACGGGAATTATCCGAGTCCAGGGATTTCTTAGCGCGCCTGTTCCAGACCTCACTGGAGGGCATTATTGTGAGCAATGAACGCGGCACTATAACCATGGTTAACGATCGGGCCGCAGAAATGCTCGCGTATGCCAAGAGCGATCTTATCGGGAAACATTTTGGCAATCTCAGCCTGACCATGCTGCATGAAAAAGGGGTTGCACACACAATCATAGAATCCTTCCTGCGACAAAAGACTCTCTGGGGAGTGGAGCGCACCTGGATGAAAGGAGACGGCAGCCTCATCGATGTCGAGATGAATATTTCCACCATCACAAATCCGGCAGGAAACATGATCGGTGCCATGGCAAGCTTCCGGGACATAAGCCGGCGCAAGCAGGCGGAAACGGCGCTGCGCCTCAGCGAGGAGCGGTACCGCAGAATATTTGAAAATTCCTTTATTGCACTGCTGGAAATTGATATTTCCCCAGTTATCTCAGCCATAGATACACTTAAAGCAAAGGGAATGAGGGATATAAATTCATATCTGCAGGAACATCCGGAGTTTCTCCAAAAGCTACGGGACATGTTCGTATTTATTGGAATAAACGATGCCTACCTCAAATTGTACGGGGCACGAAACCTAGAAGAGCTGATCCGTTCCCGCGATGTCTGTCTGCGCGGGGAATCCATCACCGCTGCCCGCGAAGCTATCATCGCCTTTGCTGAAGGCAAGTCTTATTTTCAAAGCGAGGCGATTCACTACACAATCCAGGGGATTCAAAAGAATATCCTGATGCAGGCAATCTTTCTCACGAAGCAGCGGGACTCCAACCGACTTCTGCTGAATGCCGTCGACATCACCCCGATCAAGCAAGCGGAACAAAGGCTGCTCGACTATCAGCAGCAGCTGCGATCGCTGACCAATGAGCTGAGCGCCAAGGAAGAACAGGAGCGACGCAACCTGGGCATGTACCTGCATGACCGGATCGGGCAGTCGCTTTCCGCTTTAAAAATGCAGCTGGAAATGATGGCCTCGGAATTAGCCGGCGGTACTGGAAGGGAAAAACTCGGCCAGAGCATCAAGCTGCTGGAGAAAACCATACATGATACCCGGGTATTGTCGTACGAACTCAGCCCGGTCATTCTGCATGAGCTCGGTCTCGAGGTGGCGTTAGGGTGGCTCACTGAACAGATCCAGAAGCAGCACAACCTGACGGGTTCCTTCACCGGCGACAACAAGGCAAAGCAACTGGATGACGATGTAAAGATAATTTTATACCGCGCCGTGAGCGAACTGTTGCTTAATGTGGTCAAACACGGCTGGGCACAACACGTGGCGGTGTCCATCAAGCGCAGAAATGGACAGGTGAACATAACGGTGGAAGATGACGGGGTTGGTTTTGACCCCGCGCAGCTTGAAGGGATTGCCGCCGCTGAACGCGGATTCGGGCTCTTCAGCATCAGGGAACGACTGCGTTATTTAGGGGGAAACGTTCTGATCAAATCCGCCCCCTATAAAGGAACCCGCATTACCTTGTCCGCGCCGCTTAAGGACAGCAGCAGATCGTGAAGCGGATGAGTGACGTAGTAGAGTTGTGGAATCGTGGAGTAGTGGATAAAAACCTCCATTACTCCAGCCTACAGCTCCCGCAGCGCAATGGCCACCGGCACCCGCGCCGCGCGAATGGACGGGAACAGTCCGCCCCCGACGC
>CAZWCD010000185.1:0-4625 GCA_964632275.1 uncultured Thermodesulfobacteriota bacterium | reverse complement strand
TTTGCCAGCATTGGATCGATGACCTTCTGAAATTCAGCCAGCGGCTTGGCGCCCACCAGCTTTTTCCCATTGACAAAGAAGGTCGGTGTTCCCCTCACGGCAACAGAGGCGCCGGTCTTCATGTCCTCATCCACCGCAGACTTGAAACGATGGCTATCCAGATCAGCAGTAAACTTCTGCATATTCAGCTTTAACTCCTGGGCGTACTGCTTTAAGTTATCAATCTCAATTTTTTGCTGGTTGGCAAAAATCTTGTCATGCATTTCCCAAAACTTGCCCTGCTCTCCGGCGGCAAGCGCAGCCTCAGCCGCTAAAGGCGCCTGTTTGTGAAACGGCAGCGGGAAGTTTTTAAATACCGCCTTTATCTTACCGGGATAGGCGTCCATGATCTGCTTTATGGTCGCCTGCGAACGCTGGGAGTACGGACACTGGAAATCCTGGAACATGACCAGGGTTACCGGCGCATTCTGCGCGCCTTTTGATGGAGAAGTGCCGGCCGGAATGGTATATACTTTGTTGGGATCCTCGGCGGGCTGGTCCTTCCGGGCTGCCGTCTTTGCACCTTCCTCCTTCACATTTTTCCCCCACTTGAAGGGAATCTCCTTCCCGCTCAGCTCTTCATCAATTACCCGGACAAATGCCTCTAATGGCTGCGCGCCGCTTATATATCGTCCATTGACGAAGAATGAAGGAGTGCCGGTAACGCCAAGGGCGGCTGCCTCTTTGCCGTCACGTTCCACCTGCTCCTTGAATTTCCTGCTGGTCAGATCCGCCTTGAATTGTTCGACATTAAGCCCCAGTTCCTGGGCGTAGCGGATCAGGTCCTCTTCCTTCAGGTTTTTCTGGTTATTGAAGAGCACATCCTTCATTTCCCAGAACTTACCCTGGGCACCGGCCGCGAGGGACGCCTCGGCGGCAAGCGGCGCGTCCTGATGAAATGCCAGGGGAGTATGCTTGAACACCTTCCTCACGTCCTGGGGATATTTTTCGAGAATCTGCTTCAGGGTGGGCTGCACCCGGCTGCAGAATGGGCACTGGAAATCGGTAAACTCAACAATGGTTACCCGCGCATTGGCCGGACCAATGGTCGGGGACGTGCCGATTTCAACCGGGTAGCGGACAATCTTTTTTGCGTCTATCTCCTGCAGCGCGCTTATTATTTCAGCTGTTGACTTTCCAGCCTTGATCAGCGGGATGATGTCTTTTACCATATCGCCCGCCATTTTCTCCTGATCAGGGGTTAAGCCGGTGGTGTCAACTTTCATCGTTTTTGATCCTTCGCTCTGGCCCACCTGTCCCTTGGTGCAGCCCATGACCAATCCAATCAGCAACGCCACTACCATCCATCGCTTCATCATACCGTTACCATCCTTTCTGATAAGTGATTACAATGAGTCCCGGTTGCCTATTCCAGCTGCATATGTGCGCATCCGGCAAGAACATTCTGCGGAACGCACCGTCAACCCTGCACGGGTCATGGCCATCCCGCTCGTTGCACTTCTCACGAACGTTCTCCGGCCTTCAGTATGGCCAGGGCTTTTTCCATGATTGTTTTCTCACCGGCAAACGAAAGCCGCTGCACCGCCTCCGGTGCAGGAAGCCAGCAGGCGTCCGCTACTTCATCATCATGCCTATCGGTATCGCCGCCGGTGCACTTGATCAAATAAAAATATACCACTTTATGGTGCCGCTGCCTTTCCGCCCCTTCCGGAAACCAGAACCAGTATTCTATGGAATCAATGAGTCCCTCTGAAACGCCTTCAAGCCCCGTCTCCTCATTGACCTCGCGCAGCGCGGTCGCCTCCAGGGACTCGTTGTTTTCAACCATCCCCTTGGGCAGCTGCCAGTGATACCCCGGCAGCGTTCTGATCAGGCAAACCCGGAGGCCGCCTTCCGCCAAGCGGTAGATTACCCCACCCGCCGATATCTCATGGGCTGTCTTAACATGCCTTGCCGCTGGCATCATTTTTACACTTTTTCAGTTCCGCCAGAAAGTTGCCGATCACGCCCATCAGAGGTTCCCGCGGCAATATATCGCCGGCGATGGTGTAGGACTGCATGACCCGTATCACCTTATGAAAGACCTTTGATTTCCCCCGCTCGCAGACTCTGAACAGGGGGCAGAATTCGCAACGGTCCCGGTACTCCACGCATAAAAAGATGGGCACGACTGCAGCCTGCAAGGCCTCCGAAAAATGCTCCAGGGTAAAGGCCGATTCCAAAAATTCGTAAATGCGCATCCATTTAACGACGGTCAGCTCAAGCGCATCCTCCCCGCTGCTGTATTTCCGCTCCATTTCCCTGAAGTCCATCAATTTCTGCATGGCAGTTCAACGAGACTGATAGTTTAAGTATTGGTTCTATCTGAGACACCCTGCTAGTGCGAAGGTACGTGCTTTCGCACAATCTGCACAAAATCAACCCAGTGTTTCATGGTAAACGCCTGATACAGCGTCTGGTTCTTAATATTCTTCCACAGCGAGGCTATCAGCCACCGCTTGTACGGCTCCGGTTTACCCAGATCCGTGAACAGCGCATCTTTGAGCGAGAGGAATTGGTGATCATCTCCATGGGCGTCACCTCCAGGATCATCGGCCCAGAATGCATGGAGCGCCGCAAGGTAGTGTTGCGTCAGCTCCCTTCGGCCGCTCACCCGGCTGTCCTTCGGGGGAACCTGTCCCCGCCAGCTGAGGCAGCCAATGCTGCCGATCAAAATCTCCAGCCTGCGGATAAACTTGAAGTGACAGGGCGGCTCGGCTCCACCCACCTCGCACAGGAAATCATAAGAACGTCCACCTAACCGTGACTGTATCTCATGTTCGAGCAGCCTCATTCTTTCATGCCAGTCGCGCCCCGGGTTGAGGGCATGGCTGGGAAACACCTCCACCGGCTTCCCGCTGCCGTCGGAGCCGAAAAAGGAGCAGTCGATATGGCGGGAGCATAATCCAATGAGGGTTCGCTCAACCAGCAGTTCCTTTAAGCCTTCCCGCTTGCCCAGCAGGGAGAAGACCCGCTCAGCAACCTGCTCCTGCAGCGCGCCACTCCCCTCGGGGAGGTTTCTCTCGCCTCCTTTCATGCCGAGCCATTTCTGCATGGCCAGCGCGTAGTCAGTCAGCTCGTCGCGCTTGTCGGTGCCCACCTGGTAATGGCACCTGCCGAGGGTGTCGGCGCCGCCGCCGATGGCCTTGCAAATCTGGTGCACCCGCTCCGGATAGTCGTACCGCCAGATGCAGCAGAAGTCCAGCATGGTGCGCAGATCCCGCACCGCCGGCGGCAGTTCACCCAGCTGCAGCTCCATCCGATTTATCTCCTGCACCTCATGGTCCGGCCCGCGGAGGCCATATCCCCGGATGTTTTCATCGTGGTAATAATTCCCGTCATTGCCGTCCCTCTTTTTATCAATCTTCCTCGTTCCGTCAAGGAGATGATAGACCGCATCATAGGGAATCCCGATCCCCTTATGGAAATTGCATCTGCCCGACATGCTCATGACCTTCCGCATCCTCCGCCAGCCGGCACTGGCAATAAAGAAAATACTATGCTATAGAATAGCAACCTGCACACCGTTTATCCAGGTCATGCATAGCAAAATTTCGCCCTGAGCACAACCATAAATTTCCGGCATCAGGGAAACGTACCTCACCCGGAGTTTTCGCCATCTCATGATCCAGATGCGCCCCAGGCCGCTTTCGCAGACCATCGCCAATCACTACAAGCGCCATGATATTTTCAGGTGCACCCACCAATCCCACAGCCGGTTTTCCTACCGGGTGTCGGTGTACCACGTCCTCAAAGAAAGGGAATGCTTCCCCGGGGGCTGCATGTATTTCAACTGGCGCTGCCGGCTGTTGAACAAAGGGCAGACCTGCCCCAAGAAATTCAAGCACGTGGGGCGAAACTGCTTCAACTGCAGGGAATTCTATGATGAAAAGGAAATGCTGAAGCCGGAATTACTGATCAGCGAGAAGGACTATGCGCTCTTTCTTAAAAGCTTGCATCGATTTGAATACTGGCTTGAATCGGTGCGGGGAAGAGAGATTGACTTTTCCGGAACCATTCACTGCCTCAAGCCCAGCTTCTACAAGAAAGCCGAGACTCCGGAGCGACAGGTCTCGTTTGACGGCTTCCTATTAAACTTCAGCGGCGGCTATATCAATCTCGACTATTTTGACGACTCCGTGTATGCCAAGATCGGCTCCTCCGCGCAGCAGCGGCTCAAGTTGGGCACGGGGGACAAGGTGGCATTCAGGGCGCAGCTCAAGGAGGAACGGGGGCGAATTGTGCTGGTGCGGGTGCGCGGCATTGACATTGAAGAAAAAGCGGCTGAAGAGATATGGACGGAAAGCAGGGCGCAGCTTGCCAAGAGCACCGGAACCGTGATACCCCGGCACCACGAGCGGTGTCTCAACTGCGACCGCGGTTCTCTGCTCGACGTTGTAAGCGAGGGTAAAAAACAGCGGATGATGCTCTGCCTTGAGGGAATACCGGACCCCGATTTCTGCAGTTACAGCATCTCCAAGCTGTTGCTGGTGGACCGGTGCGCGAAAGTAGAGCGGGAGACTAGGGAGCAGCATGCCGGAAGCAGGAAGGGTTAGCCGGTCGGGTACGTGATGGTTATTGGAGTA
>CAZWCD010000184.1:0-4641 GCA_964632275.1 uncultured Thermodesulfobacteriota bacterium | reverse complement strand
TTCACATTGGCCATGGTGAGCTTCTTCTCGCCGGGGGAGAGGCGTATGCTCTTTTCCAGCTTCACCCACTGGCCGGTGTAACGGACGGTAAAGTCGTTCTTTTCAAAATGGATGTTGTTGTCCCGGATGGAGACGCTGTCACCATGGGTATTGGGCTCGGTGATCAGGGCGGTGCAGCAGCAGCGGTTGACCTGGGGGATCTCTTTTTTAATATCAACCAGCAATACGTCCTGGCCTTCCCGGGCAAGGGTCAGGGCGGCCATCAGCCCTCCCGGGCCGGCTCCGATTACAACGATGTCATAGCGGTCTTTCATAGGGCGCAGCGATGTGAGATGTGTGGTCTGTGATGTGCGATTAAAAGTGAGCAATCCTAAACAAACTGCGTTGCAGGTTACGTGTTACCGGTGTTTCCCCATTGGCAAGAAAGCCTTGTCATTTCGACCGAAGGGAGAAATCTTCTAAAATAAAAAGATTTCTCAGTCGCGTACCGCTCCTTCGAAATGACAGCCATTTATGCTCCCGCTTTCATACCCTGCACGTCTTCCTCGTAGGGGTTGCTGGCGACATTGAGCACGAGGACTTCGGGGAAGCGGCACTCCGGGAAAATGGCATCCACCCCGCACAGCGCCTGGCAGGTGCCGCACTCAATGCAGGAGAGCCGGTCAATGTATGACCGGTCATCAATAAAGCGTATGGCCAGCCGGGGGCAGAGATTGATACAGGCGCCACAGCCGACACAGATATCACGATCAACCATCATGGCTTACTAGCTCCTCTTCACTTCTGACAGCGGGGGCACACGTCAAAATGGTCATCCTTGAGCCCGGCGCGCTTGCGGATATACGCGAGCTGAAAGTCGGGCGCGATAATTTCACCGCACTGGGTGCAGCGCTTCATGGTCAGGCCCACCTTCCAGTTATCCATCACCCGGGCCGGCCCCTTCACGTCCTCGCCGCCGGGGATGCGCTTCCGTTCGCCCTCCGCGACCTCCTGCATGGTTATGGCCCCGGTGGGACAAATGTAAAAACAGGTGCCGCAGGCGATGCAGTCAGGGGACGACTTGAAGAATGGCGACGCTACCTTGCGCACGTAGCCCCTGCCGGCATAATCAATGGCATGCACGTTGACAACCTCCCGGCAGGCCCGTATGCATCGTCCGCACAGTATGCACAGGTCATCCTTGCGCGGCTTCAGGCGCGGGGAAGGGGCTACGCCCATTTCCGCCGCCAGATCCTGTATGCTCCGGGCTTCCGGCGCCTCCGCCAGCAGCAGTTCCAGCACCAGCCGGCGCACCTTCCGGACCCGCTCCGTGGAGGTCCTGACCGTCAGGCCCTCCTCAACCCGGTGGGTGCAGGACGAGGTAAGATCAGCGGCGCCGCCGCGGTCAATCTCGACCACGCACAGCCTGCATCCGCCATACGGCAGGAGCGACTCATGGTGGCACAGCGTGGGAATGTAAATGCCCAGCTTTTCGGCTGCCTCCAGAACCGTGGTTCCTTCTTTGACGCTGATGTTCTGATCATCAATAGTGAGGTTCACCATACCAATCTCTCAGGTTGCGATGGCATCAAAAACGCAGACCTCGAAGCAGGCCCCGCATTTTATGCATTTTTCAACATTGATCTTGTGCGGTTTCTTCTTGCCGCCGGTAACGGCGCCCTGGGGACAGGCCCTGAGGCATGCCCCGCAGCCGGTGCATTTCTTCTGATCTATGGAGTAGGAAATGAGGTCCTTGCACACCCCGGCAGGACACTGCTTGTCCCGGATGTGCGCCTCATACTCGCTCCTGAAATAGCGAAGGGTGGCCAGCACCGGATTCGGCGCCGTTTTGCCCAGGCCGCACAGCGCGCCGTCCTTGATGGTCTCCGCCATTGCCTGCAGATAATCGAGATCGCCTTCCTCGCCCTTTCCGGCAACGATCTCATCGAGCAGCTCCCGCATCCGGCGCACGCCCACCCGGCAGGGAACGCATTTGCCGCACGACTCGTCCTCGAGGAAGGAGAGAAAATACCGGGCCACGTCCACCATGCAGGTCCGGTCGTCCATGACAATCATTCCCCCGGAGCCCATGATGGAACCGGCCTTTTTGAGCTGGTCAAAATCAACCGGGAGATTGATCAGCTCATGGGGTATGCAGCCTCCCGAAGGGCCTCCTGTCTGAACCGCCTTGAACTTCCTGCCCCTGGGGATGCCCCCGCCGATCTCAAAGACGATTTCCTTCAAGGTGATCCCCATGGGCACTTCCACCAGCCCGATGTTGTTCACCTTCCCCACCAGAGAAAAGACCTTGGTGCCCTTGCTTTTGGCCGTCCCGATGCTGCTGAACCACTTTGCCCCCCGGCTCATGATCGGAGGTATGTTCGACCAGGTTTCCACGTTATTGATGACCGTCGGCTTTCCCCAGAGCCCGCTTACCGCCGGAAAGGGGGGACGCGGCTTCGGTTCGCCCCAGTTCCCCTCGATGGACTGGATGAGGGCGGTTTCCTCGCCGCAGACAAAAGCGCCCGCGCCGCGGTTGATTTCGATGTCAAAGTCAAACCCGGAATCAAATATGTTATTTCCCAGGAAGCCCGCTTCCCGCGCCTGCGCCAGCGCCAGCTCCAGCCGCTCGATGGCCAGCGGGTATTCCTCGCGCACATAGATGTATCCCTGCCGCGCGCCCACCGCAAAGCCGCCGATGAGCATCCCCTCGATAATGCTGTGGGGATCGCCTTCCAGGATGCTTCTGTCCATGTATGCGCCGGGGTCGCCCTCATCGGCGTTGCAGATAAGATATTTCCCGTCGCCCTGGGCGTTGCGGCACAGCTCCCATTTCATCCCGGTGGGGAATCCGGCCCCACCCCTTCCCCTCAGCTTGCTGCTTTTTACCTGTGCAACCACCTGTTCGGGGCTCTTCTTCTTGAGCGTTGCCGCCAGAGAGAAATAGCCTCCCTTGGCAACATACTCGGCGATGTTCTCGGGATCAATAAAGCCGCAGTTGCGCAAGGCCACCCGCTGCTGCTTTTTGTAAAAGGGCAGCTTGTCATACGGTACAACCTTGGCAAGCGCTGACGCCACCTTGGCTGAACCATACCGCTTGCGGGCGTTGTCCAAAAGGAATTCCTCCTGGTCAATGCGCGCCATCATGCCACCGGCAAATTTCCCCTTGACCAGCCCGTCGATCAGTTCAGGCGCCTTGTCAGCCTTCACCCGGTCATAGGTTACCCGGGAATATCCCGGCATGATGATATCAACCAGCGGCTCATGCTGGCAGATGCCGATGCAGCCGGTCTTCTTGATCGCCAGATCCAGCTTTCGTTTCTTAACCTCCTGCCGGAGGGCATCCCACACTTCCCCGGCACCCGCGGCCACGCCGCAGGTGGCCATTCCCACCATGATCTTGGCGGCGGCCGGAAAAAGGGACTTCATGCCTTCTTCTTTTAACTGCAACAGCCTGTCTGAGGAGCTCATTTCTTCCCGTCTTTTCCTGTCAACTGTCTGAATGAGAATCTGACCATATCCGCTGTCATTTCGATCCCTTCGCTTCTGCTCAGGGTAAACTCCGGGAGAAATCTTATATGATTTCTCAGTCGCTGAGGCTCCTTCGAAATGACATGCGGACGCCATTCCCTCGTTTTTCTTTAGGCACTACGCATACTTCTTCAAAACCTTTGACAGCTTTTCCTGGGTCATGGACCCGTACGTATCATCGTTGACGCACACCACCGGGGCAAGACTGCAGCACCCCAGACAGCGCACCTTCTCCAGGGTAAAGCGCAAATCGCCGGTGGTCATCTCATCCCCGGAAAGGTCAAGATCGCGCATCGCTTTCTCATAGAGGTTTTCACCGCTCTTCACATGGCACGCCGTGCCCAGGCACACCTTCACCCGGTTTTTCCCCCGCGGCTGCAGGCTGAATGACCGGAAGAAGGTGGAAAGCGCGAACAGCCGGCTCAGGGGAACTTCCGCTTCCCGGCTGAGCAGAATTAAAATCTCCTCGGGCAGATGATTATAGTGAGACTGCACCTTCTGCAGGAGTGAAACCATTGATCCCCCGCCGTGCTGCGTCACCAGGTCTTTTATAATCTTTTCATCAGCCCCGGATGTCATTTACGCGTCCTTTCCGCGAGTCCGCCCGGCCAGCCCGGCGTACGCTTCCGACACAATCTCCCCCATGAGGGCGATGAGCGGGCGGGGAAATGCCACATATCGATGCTGCGCCATAAAATAATCCGCGAGCGGCCGCAGCCGGGAAACCGGCTCAGTGACGCGAACCGAACCCGACTCCCGCTCCAGCAGGGGATAAAAGCCGGATTCAACCGCCATCACGCCGAGCCGCGCGGTCAGCTCGGGATTAAAAAGCCAGCCGGTGGGACAGGGCGTGAGCACGCTGATGAAGGAGGCGCCGCGCGCCCGCAGGCCCTTTTTGATCTTGTTCAGCAGGTCCAGGGGATAGCTCGGGCACGCGGTTGCCGCATAGGAAAGGGAGCTTTCCAGGATCGCCTGCGGGATGCTTTTATATTGAATGAACGAGCGCAGCTCCTGCCTGCCGGGAAGGTGGTGCAATTCATTTCCGTACAAGGTGGGAGATGTCTTTTTGATGAGGGCGTCCATGTACATTTCGCTGTCATAGCAAATATAGAGAACGTCCCGGTCTCCCTT
>CAZWCD010000183.1:0-4646 GCA_964632275.1 uncultured Thermodesulfobacteriota bacterium | reverse complement strand
TGATATTTAATAAATTTATCAAGAAGGCGGCTATTTTTTGTGGTTCGGCTGGACAAATTTGACACGCTGGAAAAGGTGGTCAGGGACCTGGTAGAACGTTTTTCGCTTCTCCAGAGAGAAAAAGACCGGCTGGAAAGCGTCTATACTAAAAAGACCGGCGAGCATCAGCTTTCACAGGAACGGTTGGAACGGCTGTATCGCGAAAGGTATCAGATCCGGGCAAAACTGGATGAGCTGATTAAAAAACTTGAAGCTTACGAAGAAGCGGGTTAAAATTAGAAGGAATCGAGGGTGGAAAACATCACCATTACCATATTAGGGAAAGAATACAGCATCAAAAGCGATGTAGAGAAGGAGAGCCTGAATAAAATTGCCGGTCATCTCAATAGAAAAGTAGATGAAATAATCAAAACCGCAAAGACGGCTACGGTCCATAATGTATTGATTCTTGCGGCCATGAATATTGCCGATGAATACTTCCGGGAAAGGAATCTTAACCAGGAGCTCATCACCTACGTGGAAGGCAAGTCGGAACAGCTCTTGCAAAATATAAGATCAAGAACGTAACGTGATTATAGGATATAGTTCCCTGCTGTGCTCGTGCTTTAAACTCTTATTATTTGATCCAACACCTTAAGAAAGGGGACTTTTCCTTGCTGAAGGAAGGCGGGCCCCAACAGAAGTGATGGGGAGCCTGAAACAGTAACAAGGTGCCCACCTGCTTTCGTTAGGTTCAAATGATCAGTTTACACGGCACAGCGGGGATCAGAATTTATTTGTGTAACTGCCTTTATTTTTTTCATTATCACCTGTGAAGCAGTGCAGTTGATGAGGTAGTGAGCAAAGAAGGAGTGTCTGACTTTATAACGGAAGAGTGCATAAGTGCAAGAAAGCATAATGGCGAGTGTTGAAAAACCAATGGTACAGCACCTGAAAGGGAACTCGACTTGATTTTTGCAATGTGCAGGGCGTTGGTGAGAGCGTTTTTACCGCAAAAAATCTGTCTGCTGCACGCGGAAGCCGTAGCGTGCAGGTCCCGTTATGGTTTTTCGCCCAGTGAAGGTACACCAGGGGTATATGATAAGCTTTCTTCGCGTCGATGCAGCGCACAATAGTTGTTTGAAGGCCTCTTCCTGTCAATTCATCTAAACACTTCTTTCTCCGCTTCACTGCCCGTCTTTCGTATACCAATCAACATAATGTCCATAATTTTTTAACTGGAACAGGGATTCTGTCTGCTCAGGGGGCTGATAGCATTACCCTGACAAGGAGGTGAGTTGTCCATTGACTATCATTATAATGATCGTAATAGGGTTAGTTGCGGCTGCTCTTGGTGCCTTTGGCGGTATGTATTTCCGCAAGAAAATTGCGGCATCCAAGGTTGAGGCGGCGGAAGAAGCGGCCAGAAAAGTCCTGGAGAGGGCGCAGAAAGAGGCGGACAATGTAATAAAGGAGGCCCGTTTACAGGCGAAGGAAGATCTTTACAAGGCCAAGTCCGATTTCGAAAAGGAAACCCGGGACAGGAGGCTGGAGCTTCACAATCTGGAGAAGAAGCATGACCAGCGTGAAGACAGCCTGGCCAAGAGGGCGGAGCTCTTGAATCAGAAAGAGACCGGCCTGACCAAAAAAGAGCAAAGTCTTACACAGCAGGAGAAGCAGATTGTAGAGAATGAAAAGGTTTTGCAAACCACCATCGCGCAGCAGCGGACCCAGCTCGAGAAAATCTCCGGCATGTCTTCCGAGGAGGCCAAAAAGACCCTGATGCAGGCTATGGAGAGTGAGGCAAAACACGAGGCGGCAAAGAACATCCGGAAAATCGAGGAGGAGGCCCGGGAAACCGCCGATAAAATGGCCAGAAATATCCTGGCGCTGGCCATCCAGAGATACTCTGCGGATTATGTGGCTGAAAAAACCGTCTCGGTGGTCAATCTTCCCAACGAGGAAATGAAAGGCAGGATCATCGGAAGGGAAGGGAGAAATATACGCTCCATCGAGGCAGTGACCGGCGTGGATCTTATTATCGATGATACGCCGGAGGCGGTCGTGCTTTCCGGCTTTGATCCCATCAGGCGGGAAATTGCCCGGGTGTCGCTGGAGCGGCTGATTGAAGACGGGCGGATACACCCTGCCCGGATCGAAGAAATTGTGGAAAAGGCAAAAAAAGAGATGGAGGTGACCATCAAGGAGGCCGGCGAGCGGGCAACCTTTGACACCGGCATCCACAGCGTGAACCATGAATTGGTGAAGCTCCTGGGCAAGCTCAAGTACCGGACCAGCTACGACCAGAACGTGCTGCAGCATTCGCTGGAGGTGGCATCGTTTTGCGGCATCATCGCCTCCGAGCTTGGCGTCAATGTGAAGAAGGCAAAACGGGCGGGCCTCCTGCACGATATCGGCAAGGCGGTGGACCACGAGATCGAAGGATCCCATGCCACCATCGGCGCCGACCTGGCGAAGAAGTACGGCGAGGACGATGAAATCGTGCATGCGCTGGCTGCGCATCATGACGACGAGAAGCCGCAGACGGTGATCGCCATCCTGGTGCAGGTTGCCGACGCGCTGTCTGCCGCGCGGCCGGGTGCCCGCAGGGAGATGCTGGAGACCTATGTCAAGCATCTCAAGGACCTTGAGGAAATTGCGTCATCCTTCCCGGGTGTGCAGAAGTCATACGCGGTGCAGGCCGGGCGCGAGATCCGCATCATCGTGGAGGGCAAGGAGATTTCCGACGATGACGCGGTGGTGCTTTCCAAGGATATCGCGAGGAAAATAGAGAGTAATTTGAGTTATCCCGGACAGATCAAGGTGACGGTTATCCGCGAGACGCGGGCCGTGGATTTTGCGCGGTAACCGCAACCGTCTTTCCGTTCGCTTCATGCGGAACCACATGGAAAACGTGTTTGACATACTATCCGGCCGCGGCTTCGTTGAGCAGTTTACCGACGAACATGCCCTGCGGAAACTGCTCGCGCAGCCGGTTACCTGCTATGCAGGATTTGATCCCACCGCCGCCACGCTGCATGTGGGGCACCTGCTGCCGATCATGGCCCTGATGCATATGCAGCGGGCCGGGCACCGGGTCATCGCCCTGGTGGGCGGAGGGACGGGGCTTATCGGTGATCCGAGCGGCAAGACAAAAATGCGGGAAATCCTCACCCGGGAGAAGATTGACGACAATGTGCGGGCAATACAGGCACAGTTCGCGCGCTACCTCGATTTCAGCGGAGGCCGGGCTCTGCTGCTCAACAACGCGGACTGGCTCTGCGGGCTCGGTTACATTGACTTCCTGCGCGATATCGGCTGCCATTTCAGCGTCAACCGGATGCTAACGGCCGAATCGTACAAGGCCCGGATGAAAACCGGCCTCAACTTCATTGAGTTCAATTACATGCTGCTGCAGGCCTATGACTTCCTGCATCTCAACCGGAACTTCGACTGTCGGGTGCAGATGGGCGGCAATGATCAATGGGGTAACATTGTGGCCGGCATTGATTTGATCAGGCGGGTTGCAGGAAACGAATCTTATGGGATGACCTTCCCGCTGATCGTCACTGCCTCCGGGCACAAGATGGGGAAAACCGAGGAAGGGGCGGTCTGGCTTGATGAATCAGCCACCTCCGCCTACCAGTATTATCAGTACTGGGTTAATGTGGATGATGCCGATGCGGTACGGTTCCTCAAGCTGTTTACCTTTTTGCCGCTTGATGAGATCGAAGCGGTTTCGGCGCTGACCGGAAGCGATCTCAACCGCGTAAAAATGATCCTCGCTTTCGAGGCAACGCAAGTAACCCACGGTGAAGAGAAGGCCCTCGGGGCGCTCAAAACATCGTCCGGCGCATTTGGATGTAAGGGGTTCGACAGCAACCTATTGCCCTCAAGCACCATACCCCGGGGAGAGGTGACTGCTGATTTAAGCAGCATGCCTACCAGCACGGTGCCGCAGGAGGTTTTGCAGAAAGGCATATCCGCCTATGAGCTTTTTACCCGGGCGGGATTATGCTCTTCCCGCAGCGAAGCCCGCCGCCTCATCAGCCAGAAGGGGGGCTATATTAACGGACAACCTGTTGAAAAATTTGATGAAATAATCAAGATGGAGCACGTGCGGGATGGGGGGCTCATTTTGCGGAGCGGCAAAAAAAAATATCACCACATAATCATTAAGTGATTGATAATTAAAGAATAAATAGTATAAATTTTTTCTTGACTTTATAGCGGTTACAGTTTATTATTCGAAGTCTTCGATAAATTGCTCTTTGAAAATTGAATAGCAGGGCTGTCAGTTTGCTTTGTTTTAGAATTGATTAAGCCAAATAAATTGAAGAGTTTGATCCTGGCTCAGAACGAACGCTGGCGGCGTACCTAACACATGCAAGTCGTACGAGAAATTCCGATTCGTCGGGAGAGTAAAGTGGCGAACGGGTGAGTAACACTAGGGTAATCTCCCCTTAAATAAGGGATAACGTTGCGAAAGCGACGCTAATACCTTATAAGACTACGATCTCTTAGGAGATAGTAGGAAAAGATGGCCTCTGTTTCAAGCTATCGTTTAAGGATGAGCCCTAGCACTATTAGCTAGTTGGTGAGGTAATGGCTCACCAAGGCGACGATGGTTAGCTGGTCTGAGAGGATGACCAGCCACACTGGAACTG
>CAZWCD010000182.1:0-4717 GCA_964632275.1 uncultured Thermodesulfobacteriota bacterium | reverse complement strand
ACCACAACGGTTGGCCCTATAACGACCACGACCACGTCAATCGGGCCCACGACCACAACCACGTCAATTGGGCCGACTGCCAGCATCGAAGTGATGCCGTCCTCCGTGTTCCAGTCGAGATGGTTCTTCCTCCCACGGTGGTTGAGAATTGAGGGAACCAATACCAATTTTGTGCGCCGTCAAACGGCGGTCACGTTCCAGCCGGCTAATGCGCTGCTGAAGTTCCCTCCGGTCGTGCTGGATAGTGATACGATCCTGATGTGGGTTGTAATCATGCCGGGCTGGCTGACCGGCGAGGTTGACAGCGTGGTGGTGACTGCCGTCACCGGTTCGGAATCAGCATCAGGCAACCTTGAGATTAAGTTATTGCCCTTCTTCCTCGAGGAAAATCAGTGAAGGATTGAGGGAGGTTGCCATCTCAGGATAAAATTGTAATATAAAACAATACGATAACCACGAAGGTGTTAAAAAAAGCATCTTCGTGGTTATTTGTTAGATTTAATTAAAGGATAAAACGTTTTTATCCGACATATATTTGAAAAGAAAAGGGTTTTATCATCATTTAACACCAGCCCAAGGAGGAGGTTCATGCTGAGGAACAAAAGATCGTTGTGCCTGTTGATCGCCGTATGCTTTGTTGCTAATTTTCTTGTCTTGCCGCAGTTGTACGCACAGAAGCCCAAGATTAATGTAACGGTCACACCCAAGTCTGAAATTGATAAACAGAAAGTTGAAAGCCAGAAGGGCAAGACGGCCGGAGGAAACCAGCCTGCCATAGTGATTGAACAAAGGATGTTTGACGCAGGCGATGTGTGGGAAGGAGAGACAGTGACGCACAGCTTTATCGTCAAGAACACCGGTAAAGCTGAACTGAACATTTCCAATGTCAAACCAGGGTGAGGGTGCACCGTAGCCGATTTCGATAAGGCTATAGCCCCCGGTCGGGAGGGCAAGATAACCCTAAAAATGAATACCAGCAGAAGACAGGGCAAATTGACAAAAACAGCGGCAGTCACATCGAACGATCCCACTACGCCGAGCACCAGCGTTACCCTGAGCTGCTTTGTAAAAGAATATATCAGCATCAAGCCGGGAAACCGGATTAATCTCATTGGATATGAGGGTGATGCACTGAGTCAAAAACTGACCATTTCCGCGATAGAGGGGCAAGAGTTTGACGTAACCGAAGTCAAGTCTGATCTTACCGATAAAATAAAATACAAGCTGGAAACAGTGAAAAAGGGGAAGGAATACACCCTGGATGTGGCGAATATTTCCAAAGAGGAAGGTGTGCTCCGGGGGCAGATTGAGCTGAAAACGACCAGTAAGATGAAACCCGTGCTCATGTTTCCGGTCTTTGTCAAGATTCAAAGCGAGGTGGAGGTGAAGCCGTCTTCGCTCTATTTCGGTAAGATCGACACCAACGGGCCGATCAATCCTGAAATGCTCACCAAGTCGGTGGTGCTGAATAAGGCCCGCGGCGATGCCCTGGAAATCAAGAAGGTCAAGGAGAGCAGCAAATGGATTACAACAAAGACGGAAACCAATGAAAAAGGCGTCCAGTATACCATTGTTATCACGCTTGACAAGGATAAGCTTCCCAAGGGCAAGCTCGATGAAAAAATCGAGATCAAGACCAATAAAAAGGATCAGCCGTTGATAGTGACCATAAAAGGTGAAGTGATCTAGGGCTGAGGGTAATCCGGGTTTTGATTTCAGAAGGGAAAGGAAATGCAAATGATGTGCAGCAGAACCAAGATCCTGATCATTGTTGTGTGTGCCGTAACCAGTTGTATCACCCTCTCCTTGCCGGCCGCGAATGCCCAGGTGACGCTCACCGTGGGAAAGGGTTCAGCGCTGCCGGGAGCGACGGAAAGTCCGGTTGCGGTCAGCCTGGATAACCCGGGGAATAATATACAAAGCGGCATGACCATGGATATCTGCGATGCCAACGATTTCCTCGAGTGCACGAGCTGTCAACCCACTGCTCGCGCCAGTAATTTTTCATGTCTGGCGAACGAGCAGACAAACGGTTGTTGCCGGGTGGTGCTCTTCAGCATCAGCAGCGCCGACATTGCAACCGGCACCGGACCCATAGTTACGGTGAAGAATACTGTTTCAAGCGGGGCAAGCGGTCAATCATGTAAAGAGCTCAGGATACTTGATGGCGTGCAGCTTCAGGATGCCTCTTCCGGGCGGCAGCTTGATGTTGAGCTGCAGGCAGGCGGGTTCTGTTTTCCCTGCGCTTCCGATGGCGATTGTGATGACGGGCTTTATTGCACGGGTACGGAGAGCTGTAGCGGAAATAGCTGTGTGCTTGATGCCAATCCTTGCGCAGAAGGCACCGCATGTGTTGAAGGCGCTGATGATTATGAATGCCTGGCTCCGTCAACCACAACGACTGCGGGGCCGTCCAGCACTACCACGACCGGACCTTCCTCCACCACGACTACCGCGGATTCAACAACTACCACCAGCGGGCCATCCTCAACAACCACGACGGTTTCCGACGGGGCGAGCATCGAGGTGATTTCAGAAAACATCTGGAAGTCACGGTGGGTGGCGCTGCCGCAGCTCCTGGTTATCAAAGGGACTGACACAAGCTTCCAGCCTTTAAAGACAACCATTGCCTATGATCCGCGGGATGCGATTTTCAAGCTGGTTCCCATTATTCTGGGCAACGATTATATCTGGAACATCGTCCTGATCATGCCCGGCTGGTTTGCGGGAGCGGGGGACCAGGAGGTGACGGTCACGGTGACCACCGGTGATGATGAAATCGGCAGCGATGATTTTCTCATACAGGAACTGCCTTTCATTCTTGATCAGAAGTAAAATAAGTAGTTTGAACGTGAGGAGATAACAGGGGTCAGCATGCATAGGTGCTGACCCCTGCTGTCTGTGCAAAACGTAAAATTATTAGGATTTCTCAGTCGCGCTTTGCACTCTTTCGAAATGACAGGCAGGGGGTATGCTGAAGTGAAGATGGAAGGGGATGAAGGGTGAGGCTCATTTGCCGTGACAGACCGGACAACATACTTCGCGGCTGAAGCCGCTCCTGCCGGGTTGTTCAGCGGTTTTTCCCATGTCATTTCGAGTCTTCCTCCCTGTCATTTCGAGCCCTTCGCTGTGTCATTCTGAACGAAGTGAAGAATCTCGCTTTTTCGCTCAGGATAAACTCCGCGAGAAATCTTGCATCCGGCGGATGGTGACGGTTCATGGTCTTGATGGTAAATTTACAAGAGTTCTCAGTCGCGCATGCTCCTTCGAAATGGCCGGTTAGGCTGCCCTTCAAAAGATTTGACAAACGTTGACTGCTGCTTTAAAGATAAGCCATGCATTCAGGAGATGTCCACGATAAGAAAAAAAGTGCCGGCAAAGCGGCAGGCCGGGGGAAGGACTACCGGCAAAAAAGCGTTGCAGAAGAAATCAGGAGAAAGGCGGGTGGCCGGTGGTTCTGGCTGTTCTTACTCGTGCTGGCACTGGCGGCGCTCAGCTATGCCAACAGTTTGCAGAACCAGTATGTGTTTGATGACCTGCATCTGGTGGCCGCCAATCCACAGATTGCCGATGCCGACGACATCCCGCGGTTCCTTTCCCCGGGGAAGATAGCGACCTACTACAGGCCTCTCCGCACCATTTCCTACAGACTGGATTACACGCTCAATAAAATATTCTGGCACCGGTTTGCGAGCCGGCAATGGACTGACCCGGGGATTGTCCCCATCGGCTATCATATCGCCAATATATTCTATCATCTTCTTACCGCGGTGCTGGTATATCTGGTCGTTGCTCGCTTATCTGCCAGCTCCCGCGTCGCCTTTATCGCTGCAGGCCTCTTCGTCCTCCACCCGGTGCACACTGACAGCGTAACCTATATCTCAGGGAGAAGGGACATCCTTTTTACCCTGTTTTATCTCGCGGGATTCTATTGCTTCCTCTGTTACCGGCAGCACCGGAAGAGGCGCTTCATCATCGCAGCGTTTCTCATGTACCTTTTGAGCATGGGGAGCAAGGAGATGGGGGTGACTCTCCCGCTTCTGTTTCTGGCATATGACCTGGTAAAAAAATTCAGCCGGGATGAGGCTGTCCCGGCCTCCGGTTACACGAAAGCCCTCTATGCAAGCCTGAAAAAAAGCCTGGCGAGGGCTTATGTTCTGTATCCGCTTATCTTCCTGGGGGCCCTGGCGTTCAGCTACTATAAGGTGTTCGTCAAGTCGCCCTCCCTGCAGAGCGCCTACTATGGCGACAGCGCACTGGTCACGTTTCTCACTGTCACAAGGATTCTCGCGCATTATCTGAAGCTTCTGGCGCTGCCCATCAGGCTCAATGCCGACTACAGCTATAATGCATTCCCCCTTTCAGCTGCCTTGTATGAACCGTCGGTGACATTATCCCTCATTCTGTTGCTGCTCATGGGGTATATAATGCTCCGGCTGCTGAATCATCATAAAATGATGGCTTTCGGGATTGCCTGGTTTTTTATCACCCTGCTGCCGGTATGCCATATCATTCCCCACCATGAACTGCTGGCTGAACACTATCTGTATCTGCCTTCCGTCGGCTTATGCCTGGCCGCGGCATTAACCGGGGATCGTTTTCTGGCAGGTAGCAGGCAGACTGCGGTTCTCGCGGTTTGCTTGCTCGCCGTGGCCGCGCTCTTTTCCCTGCGCATTGCCGATAGAAACCGGGACTGGAGCGACAGCCTGACCCTTTA
>CAZWCD010000181.1:3472-4721 GCA_964632275.1 uncultured Thermodesulfobacteriota bacterium | reverse complement strand
AATTCCCAGCTCGCCGACTGGCCGAACAATGCCGCCATCGGATTGAAGCAGCTGTTTCCCCTGCTCGACGTTGTGGTCTGCACCACCGATGACGGCCGCTCCACCGGGGAATTTCTCAAGCATCTGCCCATGATCGGCATCGGTGACCTGCGCAAGCTGTGCCTGTCAATGATCCTGCCGGACCGTCTGGAAACGCACTACGGCATAGACCGCCTCCAGAGGCGCGCGCTGCTTCGCCTGATTCATCGCATATTCAACCACCGCTTTCCCGAAGGATCGCTCCATTACCGGCAGATGGCGGACCCGCTCCTGGCGGCGCCGGAGTCGCTGCGCGGCGCATGCCCCAAACCGCTGGCGCAGCTGCTGCGCATGCTGGGATCATTCATGACACCCGGCGGGCGAGGTCCGACCGTGCCGCCGGGAGGGCACTGTCTTGGCAACATTTTGCTGACGGCTGCCGTTTTCAAAGAGGCCGGCCGTTGTGACCGCCCGCCATCAATGGCCGCCCTGCGGGCCGGGATTGACCTGATAGCGCGCGCCATCGGCTCGCAGCCGGGCAGGCTCCACCCTGCAACCGCCGTCCCCGGGCAGCTGGTCTTCCGTTACACCAACGGCGTCGAGGTGCACGGGCAAAGCAAGTCGTCAACCGCGCGGCGGGGCTTCCCGGTCGAAACGGTGCATGCCGAATTTCACACATACCCCGCGGTACCCGCGGCGGTCATCAGGGCGCTGTGCGAGGCTGATCTGATCATCCTCGCCCCCGGCAGCCTGTATACCAGCAGCATCCCGGTATTGCAGCTCCCCGGCATTGCCGCAGCGATCAGGGGCAACCGTTCCGCGCTGAAAATTCTTGCGGCCAATTTCTGGGTCGAGGAAGGTGAAACCGACATGACCCGTACCGACCGGCGGCGGGGCTTCCGCGTCTCCGAGCTGGTTGATGCCTATGACCGCAATGTCCCCGGCGGCAGGGCCGGCCTGTTTGATTACGTGCTGAGCGCAAACCTTGAGCACATACCCGGAAGCATCCTCAGGAACTACGCCCTGGAAGGCAAGCGGCCCATTTATCTCGATCGCCGGCACGTTGAAGCCGCGGGGGCCCATCCGGTGGAGGCAACCATATTTTCGGTTGAGCACCTGAAGGATGCGGGGGTCATCCAGCATGATTCGAAGAAATTCACCCTGGCGGTGCGCACGCTGTTGTTCGCCAACCGTCACCGACGCGCCGGCCGGAAGTCAGGCGGGGTTGGCC
>CAZWCD010000181.1:0-3372 GCA_964632275.1 uncultured Thermodesulfobacteriota bacterium | reverse complement strand
GGGGTGGTGATACACAATCCGCTTACCCTGGACATCGGCGATGAGGTGGCGGTTGACCGGATTTCCGGCAGCGGTGTCATCATCTATCCCGGCTGCCGGATCTACGGGGCCAAGACGGTCATTGCGGGCGGGGTGGTGCTCGGCAGGGAAGGCCCGGTAACGGTCGACAACTGCCAGCTGGGCCCCGAGGTTGAACTCAAGGCCGGCTATTGTAACAAAGCGGTCTTTCTCCGGAAGGCGAACATGGCGTCGGGCGCCCACGTGCGCGAGGGATGCATCCTGGAAGAGGAGGCCAACGGCGCCCATTGCGTGGGGCTGAAGCAGACCATCCTGTTTCCCTTCGTAACCCTGGGCAGCCTGATCAATTTCTGCGACTGCCTGATGGCGGGCGGCACCAGCCGCAAGGACCACAGCGAGGTGGGCAGCTCTTATATTCATTTTAATTACACCCCCGACGGCAACAAGACCACCGCATCCCTGTTCGGCGACGTGCCGCGGGGGGTGATGCTCAATCAGCCGGCCATTTTTCTCGGCGGCCAGGGCGGTGTGGTCGGGCCGGCGCGACTTGGCTACGGCACGGTGGTCGCCGCGGGCTCGGTGGTGCGCGATGATGTGCCGGAGGACCGGAAGCTGGTCATTGCCCGGACTCATCCCGGCGGGGTGAAGGATTTTGCCGCCCACGCCTATAAAAATCTCTCCCGTATTGTGGGAAATAATGTTATATACCTCGCCAACCTGGTGGCGCTTGAGCAATGGTACCGGCATGTCCGCCAGCCGTTTTTCAAGCAGCAGGAATTCGGGGACCTCATCTTTGCCGGCGCGCTTGAAAAGCTGGCCATGGCCAAAGCCGAGCGGCTGACCAGGCTCAAGGCGCTGGTTGAGAAAGTTCCGGAAGGCAACGCGGCCCGCCGGACCCTGCGCGAAAACAACGACCGCATCTGCGCGCTGTTTGAAGACGAGCCGCAGGATCATGCCCTGATCGCCGCACGCGACCGATTTTGCGCCGGCATGCAGGAAAGCAGCGGGGGCGCCGCGCAGGATTACATCAGGGCCATCCAGGCGCTGCCGCCCGCGGTGGCGCAAGGGGGCACCTCGTGGCTCCAACAGATCATCGACATGCTGTGCAGCCGGGCGGCAGCAATGCTGTCATCGCTGGACATCTTCCCGCCGCGCCGCACATAATTTCAAACCGGAGGAGAACCTATGGGAAAACTGTTTGGAACTGATGGAATACGCGGTGAGGCGAACCGCCATCCCATGGACGCCGCCATGGCGTTCGCGGTCGGACAGGCGGTCACTCATGTTCTGAAGAAAAGGGGCCACACCACCCGCATCATCATCGGCAAGGACACGCGCATTTCAGGATACATGCTTGAAAGCGCCCTCGAGTCCGGCATCACCTCGATGGGAGGCGTTCCCTACCTGGTGGGCGTTCTGCCCACCCCCGGCATCGCGTTCATGGCGGAAAGCATGCGCGCCGACGCCGGGATTGTCGTCTCGGCGTCTCATAACCCCTATCAGGACAACGGCATCAAAATATTTTCCGGAAACGGGTTCAAGCTGTCTGACGCGCAGGAAGATGAAATTGAAAAGCTCATCCTAGGCGGCAGGCTGCCCGAAATGGTGCCCCCGCCCGGAGAGATGGGCCACGCCTATCGTCTCACTGATGTGCGCGGACGGTACATTGTATTTTTAAAGAACACCTTCCCCCGCAGCCTTTCCATGGAAGGGCTGAAAATTGCCATGGACGTTGCCAACGGCGCCACCTACACCGTTGCCCCCGAGGCCTTCACCGAACTGGGCGCCGACCTCACCGTCATCCACAACACGCCCAACGGCCTTAACATCAATGACACATGCGGCTCGCAGCATACCGGCGACCTGAAGAAAAAGGTCCTTGAAACCGGCGCCGCCATCGGCCTGGCGTTTGACGGGGACGGGGACCGCCTCATTGCCATTGATGAAAAGGGTCGGGAAATCACCGGCGACCAGATCCTGATCATCTGCGCCAAAACCCTGAAGGAAGAGAAAAAGCTCAAAAATGATCTCCTGGTCAGCACCATCATGAGCAATCTCGGCCTCACTCTTGCCTGCAAAAAATATGGATTCAGGCACCACGCGTCCAGGGTCGGTGACCGATACGTGCTGGAGGATATGCAGCGCCTCGGGTCGGTAATCGGGGGCGAAGAATCGGGACACCTTATCTTCCTTGATCATCATACCACCGGCGACGGGATTCTCACCGCCATGCAGCTTATTGCCGCCATGCTCAAGGCCGGCAAGCCGCTGTCCGAGCTGGCCGGGCTTATGGACGTGCTGCCCCAGAAACTCATCAACGTCGACGTCAAGCGCAAGCCTGACATTGCGACGGTTCCGGAAATCGTCGCGGCGGTCAAACAGGTTGAGGCCGAGCTGAAGGAACAGGGCCGCGTGCTCATCCGTTATTCGGGAACGCAGAACATGTGCCGCGTCATGGTTGAAGGGCCGACGAAGGAGACAACCGAGAAACACTGCAAGGAGCTTTCCGAAATCGTCAAAAAGGCGCTCAGCTAGACGGCTGCCCGGCGTTATCATGATGGGGGTCAAGTGGCTTTGTTTACCATTGTGGACGCTCCGGGTGTCGTTCTGAGCGCAGCGAAGAATCTCATGCATCGGTTCGGGGAGATGCTCAGCCGCTTCACAAGCTAGCGAGGATAATACTGACATGCCGCTCACCATTTATGTGACAAAAGATTTTGACCAGATGAGCAGGGTTGCCGCCGATATTGTCGAGGCGGATATCAAAGAAAAGCAGGCGGCACAGCGTGACTACGTGCTCGGGCTCGCAACCGGCAATTCTCCCACCGGACTTTACAAACACCTGGCCAAGGCCTTTAACGCCGGCAGGATCGACGCCCGGCGCATCCGCAGTTTCAACCTTGACGAATACGTCGGCCTGCCCGGGGAAAATGCCCAGCAGCGCGCGTTGCACTGTGAGTCATACAGCTATTTCATGATTTCGGAATTTTTCGGCCTCCTCCAGAAAAAATTACTTGAAACCAATGTGCCCTGGGGTACGCTGATCGAGCAGCATGATCTGGTCACGGCCCTCGCCAAAAAAAGCCGCCAGTATACGATGCAGGGGGCGGACAAGGGAAAGGCCATCGTCATCAAGAACAATGCCACCGGCATTTTAAGAAAAATCAAAGATGATATCCTCGACGCGTATGAAAAAAAAATAGAATCGGCAGGAGGCATTGACCTGCACATCATCGGGGTGGGCGGCAGGGGTCACGTCGCCTTTCATGAAAGCGGCATCCCCTTTGAAGGCAATCGGGTGCTCCTGGTAAAGCTCGATGACAATACCGTTGCCAACGCGGTCAAGGACGGCCA
>CAZWCD010000180.1:0-4809 GCA_964632275.1 uncultured Thermodesulfobacteriota bacterium | reverse complement strand
TCCAGCCCGCCGGGGGTACAAACAAGGTTCCAGACAAACCCGTTGAGGTGAAACCCGTACAGGCGAAAAATTATTTTATCGGCATAGATCAGGATCTGCAGAAGCGTAAACCCGATGACCGCCAGGACGCAGATGAACCAGGTATTGAAGCGTGCCATATTTTTTGACCAGCGAAGAAGCGCGTCCAGGAACAGAATTCTGTTTAACAGCAGGAGGAGCAGCGCCAGGGGAAACAGATAGATGAAGCAATAGCTCAGGTATACGGCAATGGTGAAGAACGGCGTTACGGTCCCGATATATTTCACGGTACTCAGGTTGCCTGCTTCATTGAGCAGCAGCGCCAGGTAGGTGATGAAAAAGTACGGCCATAATATATTTGAACAGGCTCTCTGTGGCGCCATATCGGTTACCTCCTCTGCAACGTCGCGCCCGGTTCAGCTAATCATTGCGGTCAAGTATAGGAAACCCATATGAAGCGGGCATGAAGAGCTGGTTAAAAGACATTCATGAGCCGGCCCTCCGGCGCATGCGGGTCAGGCAACGCCCTTGAGATGAAAGTCCTCATTTAACCAATGGTTACAGGCTCATCCTTCAATGCGGCGGGTTTTGAGAACAAGGAATTATTGAAAAGCGGCAGCAGATTTTGATTGAAAAAAAGCGCGATATTGTTTAATCACTATCTATAACTGAGCGTGATCCTTGGGCGGACCCGTCCTTGCAAACAGATAAACCGAGATGGAGGAACAAGAAGATGATAAGCATGATGCGGTTTCATTCATTATGTGCGGTATCCTGCATGCTCCTGGCGGCGGTGTTCTCCGCTGCACTGCTGGCTTCATGCAAAGAAAAGCCGTTCGAGCTGAAAAACCCGGCCGTGGTCGGCAAATGGGAAGGAATCGGCCAAACCGCCGAATTGTTCCGGGACGGGAAAATCAGCCTGGGCACAGACTGGCAGTCAAAGCAGTCAAACGGGCGCTACGAGTTTATTGATGAGGACACCATACGGGTGCGATTTAAAAGCTCAAAGCCCCAGGAGTACAACATCACCCTAACCGGAGACAATTTACAGGTAACCCGTGCTGACGGAACGACGGTGGGGGAGTTTAAACGGGTAAGCCGGCAGTAGATTTCAAGGCCGGCACAGATTTTTTTTCCTGGCGGTAGAACCAAACTTGAACCGCACAAGCAGAGGGATGGCAACGCCCAGGGCTGAAAACAACGCCATGCCCACACCAATCCATGGTTTTCGTATCAGGTAATCGCCCAGGTGAGCGATACACATGTCCTTGAATTCGCTTACGATAAGCATGGCATAATACGGCTGCAACACTTCACGCCGATCTTCAACCGCATCAGCGCCGACGCGGATAAAATTATAACAAAAGGGTGCGCCGGTTTTATGCGTATCGAAATCATCATCCTCCCCGTTCAGGATGAATGTGGTTGCATGCCACTTCTCGCGGCTGTATTCATGCCGGTGCCCTGAAAAAACATAATCGACGTTATAGGCTTCTATCAGCTTTCGCAAACGGACATCGGTGCATTCGATACGATCCTCGTACCGCCCCCTCTCCATGGGCAGTTGATGCATAAACAGGAAAGCATGGCGATTGCCGGCCCTGCGTGATTCCAGCACCTGTCGCAGCCATTCTGATTTCTCATCATTCCATCCGCCTCTTGAGGTATCCGCCACGATAAAGAGCGCGTTTCCATATTCGAACCAGAATTCTCTTGAACCAAAATAAGTGCCAAACAAATTTTCATGATCTTTTTTTGTATCGTGATTGCCGGGCACTACAAAGAGCGGAACCGCAAGGCCGACCTGAGCGAGCTCATTAAGAAACAGCCGGTAGTGACCGGAATCGGCATGGGCAACTGCGTCACCGGTTTGAATAATGAAAGAAAGAGGGAGACCCTTTTTCAGCAAATCCATAATAATCGAAAGCTTGTTTACCTCCCTTTGAATATCACCAACGACGGCAAAGACAAAGCCTCCCCCGGGTTCCGGCAACGCTCTCATTGTTTCAAGGCAGCGGTCATTATTGATGAAGGGGTGTGACCTCATCATCTCTGCCCGCTGCTTCGCCTGGTATCCCATCCAAAAGCCGACAAGTATCGCAACCAGCAGGCACCCGCTGAGTATCGCTAAAACGATCAGGGCTTTTCTAAATAGGGCAAGCACAAAAACGGTTCCTCACGCTACATGAGCATCAGCGATGACGCTATCTTCCCCTCGACGCCTTATGAGTTGAACAGAGAGCGCTGGTTAGAAATTAAAACAACATAACCTTCCTGATCGATCACATAGGTTTGCATCGTCAGACGCCCCTTCAGCTTTTCATAATCCTTCATGCTCATCACACAAAAAACCTTTTCTGCTGAGGAGAAATATTCTTCCATCGCTCCCACCGTTCTGACAACCATGCCAGGCCGGTCGCTGTAGAACAGCACCGGCTCCCGCAAACGCGGATAAAACACAACCGGACTGCCCGGGGGCGTTACTGTTTTAACTCTCCGGGAAAACTCTTTGGGTGATTTGAATGGGGTTATTTTGGGTAAAACAAACTGAATGCTATACACAAAGCTGATGAGCATCACGGCGCTAATGACCGTATAAGCAAAAAGCAGCTTTTTTTTCAAGGCCGCGAACGCGATGAGGAGTGCGCTCGCCATAAGCAGACCAATTATAGGCAGAGCGCTGGTGAGGTATACCGGGTACCTTTTACTGATGATTATAAAGACCGCTACAAGACCCGCAAACAGCGCTGAAGACAGGGCAACGCAGGAATTGACACAGTGTTTCTCCCCTCGCTGTTGGTACCGACCGTTAATGCAATTCGTCCAAAACGAACCGGCAAGCATGGCAAGTCCGGGGAAAACAGGAAAGATGTAGGTGGGCAGCTTGGAATGGGACATGCTGAAAAAAACCAGCGGCACGATGACGGCAATAAGCAAAAAAAGTGAATCGGCTGAGCGTTCATGCAGGTAATGCCGCACATGATGCACAAGGGCAGCCGGCATGAATGCAATCCAGGGAAAAAATCCTATCATCAAAACCTTCAGATAATAGTAGAACGGTTCCTGATGCACCACCCGGCTCGAAAAAAAGCGATTGAGGTGCCCTTCAATCAGAAAGGTCTTAAAATAGCCGGGGTTTTTTTCAATCATGCTGACATACCACGGCAGCGCAACAAGCAGAAAGATTAAGACACCCCAGAGAAGATGAGCGTTTTTGAGAAAACCGGCTTTCCTGCGTACCAGCAGAAAAGTCCCTATTATGCATGTTGTCAGAAATGCCCCTAAAGGGCCCTTTGACAGGACCGCACACCCCAGGGAGGCAAAAAAAAGCAGAAGCGATAGCGCGGTGACCCGCTGTTGGCGATAGGCGGTGTGAAACAGGAAGAGGCAGAGGTTGATAAAAAAAGCGAGGGACATGTCATGGATGATATTTTGCGACAGGATGATGTACTCGACGCTGGTCGCAAGAATCACCGAGGAGAGTACGCCAACCGTCCTTGAGTTATATATTCGCCGTGCCCACAGATACACCAGGATGACCCCCCCTACACCCAGGATGACTGAGGGAAGCCGTGCAGAAAACTCATTTATGCCGAACAGCATAAAACTGACCATCACCATCCAGAAATGGAGAATCGGCTTATTATAAAAGGGAATCCCATTAAAGGTTGGCGTGATCCAGTCCCCACGCATGAGCATTTCTTTTGCGACTTCCGCATGTTTTGCCTCATCAGGCTCCCAGAGGGGTCTTGTCCCCATTCCATGGGAAAAGAGAAACAAGGTGATCGCCGCGATGAGAAATAAGATCTTCCATTCCTTCATGATGTAGTCCCGAGTTGGTTGCACAGAAAGCGCGCTTACCCTCTGAGCTAACCATGACCGCATTAACCAGATATGAAAACCCCATTAATATTTGTTCATGCAGAAAAACTCCCGTATCGCGCCGCGCCCATCATGGCTTGCATCTCTTAAAGAAAGGCTCCCGGTCCCGGGTGGATGCAACTTTATCTTGAATTTAACCGGCGCTGCTGTACAATTATTATCCGTTATTTTGTCCGAGCCCGATCTCAACGGAATGCGCTACCTATTAACCGACTGCCCGCAATGAACAGTGACACCAGCCAATCTGCGACCAGGATATTTTTCATCTCCCTCATCGGAGCAGTGATCCTGCGGGGCATATTTAACAGCGTCATGCCCCTGTCCGGGGAAGAAGCGTACTACTGGATGTGGTCCCGCTATCCCGATCTTTGCTACTTTGACCATCCCCCGCTCATAGCATGGATGATCCGAATCGCAACCGCCCTGTTGGGCCATTCGGTGTTCGCCGTAAGGGCGTCCGCCCTGCTGAGCAACACCCTGACTACCGTCATCATCTTCCTCTGCACCCGGCGCATCACCGGAGACCGGGTGGTTGCAGCCTGGGCGGGCGGGCTTTTCCTGGTTGCGATTTTTTTTGCGGCCATGGCGACTCTTGCCATACCGGACTCCTATTTGTTTCTCTTCTGGTCACTCACCCTCTGGCTGACCATAGAAACCACCCGGGGTGAGCGGCCCTTCCTCTGGATCGCAGTGGGCGCATCGCTGGGATTATGCATGCTTGCCAAATTCCACGCTGTTCTGCTTGCCCTTTCCATTCTCTCTTACCTGCTCATCTCCGGACAGCAGCGCAAACACTTCCGCAGCGGCTGGCTGTACCTGGGAATGATGGTAGCCGCACTTGTTACCCTGCCCATCCTGATCTGGAATGTCAGGGAAGGGTGGCCGACATTCACCTTCCAGCTATCCAGC
>CAZWCD010000179.1:0-4814 GCA_964632275.1 uncultured Thermodesulfobacteriota bacterium | reverse complement strand
ATATATTCGCTGGGAGATTATATCGGCGGCTATGTGATCTCGGCGATAGAAGAGAAAAGGGTCGTGCTTGACTATTACGGAGAGAAGGTCACGCTTAATCTGCATGAGGGCAAGGAAGGCGCCAAGGGCGACTTCACCCCCATTGAAGCCGCGCCGTCGCCCCAGCCCGCTGCGGCACAACCCGCAAAACCACTGAAGCAGAGGGTGCAGGAACAGCAGGATCAAAAAAAGGCCAAAGAGGAGATGGAGGATCAGCTGGCAGCGGGTCAGATACCCGAAGCCCTGGCCAATTCCCCGTTCATGTCCCAGGATAACATGAAAAAACTGCTGGATTTTAACAAGGAAATTATGGACGAGCTTAAGGACAGCGGCGGCAACATGGATCAGTACGCCATCAAGGACCGGGTGGAAAAATTCCGGGACCGGTTCATGGAGGAAATGGGAGGGGCGGCACCCGGGGCGCCGGAGTAAAGGCGCTCTCAAACATCAACGCATGAGCGGCGGGTATGAAACATCGAAGTTTCATGCCCGCCTTTTTACTTCAAATGTCGCATTGCATCCTGAACATGCCGCTATCGCTGAGGATAATCATGCGGTGTATGGAGGGCCATGCTCTGTCATGGCCACAGACAATACTCGGACGCGACGGAGCGCATCCCTCCAAACGATTGTTTCGTATTAAACCCCCATGCCCCTGCAGGGGCATCATCATGCATGAAAATCAAAGATTTCCCTCTCCCCGCCGTGGGAGCGGGTTAGGGTGAGGGGGTACCCCAAATCTATTTTCGTGTTTAACCTCCTGCTCCCCGGTCATGCCGCCAAGCAGAAATGTAAATGGAGGGAAGGCCGGCCGGCCGCCCCTCCAAACACATATTATATGAGAACCAATGATTAGTGCGCCTGCGCACAAAAGCAGAGAGCCCAGCGGTGCGTTACGCCGCCGGGCTCTCTGGTTAAGCTCTTATTGGGTTACGCTCTGGAATTACTTGTCCAGGATAAACGGGAGCAGCTCGATATCGAAGGTATCAGACGCTGTTTCACAGCCACCGTTCGTAAGCGTAACTTCGATGGTTTCGGTTTCTTTCACGCCGGTCAGAAGAGAAGGCATGATGAGAACCGTCTGCTGTATCGTCTGTACATTCTTGAATACCAGCTTACCCAGTTTTATAACCGACAGCGGTGAGTTTGCCGATTCATAGTTCACCCTGGTGGCAAAGGTGATGTCGGTATCGTCACCCACGATGGTAATCATGGTAATGAGCGGTATCCAGCGGGACCGCAATACCCGGTCCTGAACCACGTTGATGCCACAACCGGTCACCACCGTTATGGTGACTGTGTCGGTCACATTATTGGTGGTATCGGTTACTTTCAGGGTTTTGGTCCCGGCTGCTGTGGCATTGAAGGTATAGGAATTTCCCGTACCTACCGCCGCACCGTCGAGTTCCCAACTGTATGTTCCTGTCAGCGGAGCACTGCCGCAGGTTGTTGCTGCGGTATAGGCCTGGCTTGCGCCAACGATCAGGTTCGTATTACCACTTATCTGAACCTCAGCCGTGCACACGTTCACGTTAATAATAACGTCAGCAGTCACACCGCCATTTGCCGTATCGGTCACGCGTACGGTCTCGGTGCATCCGCCTACTGCAGGAGCTGCATACAGCCCGGTCTCATTAATCGTGCCTGAACTGGTGCAGGTTGATTCCATAACTTCCCAGGTGTAGGTTCCCGCGGTCGGGGCGCCTTCACAGGTTGTCGCTGCTGCCAGCTGCAGTGTTCCGCCCTGTCCCACGGTCGGGCTGGCGGGGGTAACGGCCACTTCACATGCCGCACCGAACACGACGGTCCCGGTACCGGCAGCCAAGCCTGTTGCGCTTACCTCGCTAACATTAACCACAACCTGACCAGCCGCTGGGGCATAAACCACGTACCTCTTGGTTGGGGTTGCTTGAGTCAGAGTAATGGTTACCGGGAGGATAACCACTGTCCCATCCAGATTCCTCAGCTCCGCACCGGCAACTGAACCGGCACCAAAGGCAATCTGGACATTGGCCGAAGCGCCGAGCACGCCATTCGGGAGCACTTTGATAATGGCCTCGCCGCCGGGGAGAGGATTAATCTGAGTTCCATCCTGAGCCTGCGGGCCTTCCTTTATAACTGTCAGCGCGGTTGCCGCAGTGCTTGGTTCTTCCGGATCATCAGGAATCGCGTTTACGATGCTGGTAAGCCGGAAGGTCCTGGTCAGATCAAGTTCAGGATCTTCGTCTATATCCACACCGCAGGTTACGGTAGCGGTCGTGCCGGCACCGCCCCAGGCAACGGAAACACTTACATCGCAACCATCAACCTCGATGGTCGTGTAGGGGGAATCAGTGCTACAGACAATATCAGCAGGTGTATCATCGACCACATTGGTGAAGGCATCCCACACCTGCAGGTCACAAGCTGCTTCGCCATCCAGGATGGTGGTCCACACGGGAGGTTGCAAGCTGTCCTGCGAGTTGGTCTGAATGTAGGAGTCGATCACGATGGGCGATGTTCCCACATAGCTTCCTGTCTCATCCAGCACGCTTTCGGTTTCCGCACCGTCAGCAACACCGACGACGGCCAGATTGGTTGCAGCACCGGCGGTGATGCTCGCGATACATGTGTCTGTCGTATCTTCCGCACCGCATTTATCCAGGTCCTGCACGGTTATGCAAACGTCTTCACTTGCGCCGTAAATCTGTATCGGAACCTGAATACCGGCTGCATCGTCATCAGCGTCAAGCACGTTGTTGATTTGCAGGGTGCTGGTAGCTGAAGCAAACCCGTCTGAACTCAGCAGCAGACCGCCGGCTGAAATGACCAGGTCATCACCTTCGGTCACAACAGGAATTGCACCGATGGAGCTGATGGACAGCGTCACCGTATCGCCCGCGGCGATTGCAGCGGCAGGAACACTCACCTGCATATCAAGCTCACATTCACTTGCCGGCAGGAGGTAGACGGAGACGGACGTTCCGGTCAGGCCGGTTGCTGTAAATGGAAGCGGGCCTATAACAATTGAGCCGGCACCCGCTGCATTAATATCCGCAAGCTGGCAGGTGCCTGAATATGTACCGGCTATATTTATGGTATCACAGCCGCTCAACTGCTCTGCCAGGATACCATCAAGCGTACCGGCCACAGTTGCCGTTGCATTTACCGCATTTCCAAGGGCGTCGACAACGGCCACCTGAATATTCTTGGGCGGTGCGCAGGCATCGTCGAGGACCGTTACGCAGTTGTTCGCGGCCGGAACGATGAGATTTCCATCGTAATCATCCTGACCAACCACCACGATGGCAGCCGGAGCGCCGGGAATCATATTCACCAAATCCAGGTCAAGCGTACCAATGTCAGTACCCGCTTCGTCGATGTCTGTAGCATCAGCAATAAACACCACATCAAGCCCGGCGGGACCGGCGCTATTGATGACGAGATTTCCCTGGGCGATACCGTTGCTCATGGTAAAGGTCCCTGATGCAACAGGCGCTGCCTCATTCGGATCGTCATAATCCGCCATCTGGTTGGGAATATAATCGGCGTATGCCTTCACGGTGATCTGCTTCCCTTCAAGATTGGGGGCCGTAGTGAAAAGGCCGCTACCCGCATCAGCGATCACCTGCACTGCTATGGAAGCACCGGCTACAGCCGACTGACCGCCATTCGCACAGTCCGGACCTATTGCGTCATAAAGGTCATAATCTACTGAAGCACAGGTCCTGGTTGTTAAGCTTACTGCCGGCGGGGCGACGACAGTCACATCCGCCCTCGCGGTAAGGAAGTTGGCGCCGGTGATGTCTACGTTGAGGGGATCGACACCGGCCATGGCACCTGTATAGTCCACATATGCCCTGGCAGATGCTTTGCCGGCAAAACTTACGTTTGCATCCTCCAGTAGAAAGCGGTTCGCCGTAATCGAATCGGTCACTGCTAGCTGGCTTGTCAGCCTTCCGGTGAGACCTGTAAGCGCCTCACCATTGGGACCGGCCGTTGCCGGATTGCCGGCGGCATCGAGCAGGGTGATGTACACGTTCACGACATCGCCGCCGACGGCACGTGATACAGCAACCCCGGTGTCACAGGGATTCTGACCCGCTGTGCAGGGATACGAAATGGCAATGTTGATTGAAGCAGCGTTGTCAGCCGATGCCACACTGCCCATAGCGAATATAAGCAGCACTGCGGACATCAAACCTAGTACCTTGAATCTACTTTTCATCTCTCCTCTCCTTTCCTCTTAATTGAATATTGTTGGGTACAATAAAAGCAAAGAATAAATAACCCTCTTTACATTTTAATTCTTCATCACCTCCTTTTAAAAAATATTTTAGGGGTAATAGTATTTACAAAAGCTAAGCATTACATATTTATTGCTAATTATTAGTTTTTATACAGAGTTGGAACCGGCATGTCAAGTTTTTTTTATAAATTTCTGAACTCACAAGCCGGAAGGTGCAATGGTTTTATTTTTTTATAACAAGTCTGGAATCAACGCATCGATAAAAAAACTTACACGCGGTCAACAGGTATTCCCAGCACGCAGAATGCGCCCGCGCATTGCAAAAAGATCAAAATAGCATACCCATGATCAGTATAAGTTTCATCCTATCAAATGATATAAAACACAAATTTATGAATCTATCGGCAGGCAGACCGGAATTCTTTAGCATTATTTAACAAAATATTTAATTGCTTTATGAGCCGGAAGCGCTACTTCTCAAGGAGCTTTTCCAGTCCCTTGACCTTTTCGGTAAACTCCCTGGTCACCAGCTCCGCCTGTTCAAAAC
>CAZWCD010000178.1:2129-4830 GCA_964632275.1 uncultured Thermodesulfobacteriota bacterium | reverse complement strand
GTTGCTCACTCTATACCGCTCTTGCAACCATTTACACAGAATTATCTACACCCCCGCGGATCATTCGATAAGACGGTGGCAATCTGCTTCAATGCACCCTTTTTATTCTTGGTGTCGACCTTCAGCGTTATGGTACCCTCCTGACCAGGAGGAATGGCCTTATCAAAATCGGCCACGGTGCAGCCTCACCCCGGCTTCACATCACTAATTTCAAGCAGCGCAGTGCCCGTATTCTTCACAATAAAGTCATGTGAGATAATCGCTCCTTCAAACACCTCTCCGACATCATACTCTGCAGCAGCAAAGCTTATGTGCGGGGCCTGCTGTTCGGAAACGCTGCCCTTGGCATCGCTGCCCTTTGGAATCCCCGCGCCGGTTGCAGCCGCGCCGCCTTCAGCAAGCGCACACTGCAATGCAAGTGACCCCGATAAAAAAAAGCATGCAACAATAAAGCAGAAGCATTTTTTTACTGGTACCATTGTACCTCCTCTCATGAATCCTTCGCTCATACGCACCCGCCTCCAGTCGCTGACGTCGTTTATGATGCAGCCATTATTCGATTTTGAGTAGTATGTTTGCAAGAATTTCGCCAACACCATGTTGGCCTTCAGTGCCAGCTCATGTCAGTTGCAATCCATGCACGGTACCGGGCTGATACGTTGCCTGTACTCGCAAACGGTTGCAGCGCATTATCACTAAGTCAATCAATGATGTCAAATATTCTTTGCATACGGCATGAATGGTGATAAATAGTCGGCGTTGCCTGCAGGCTGCTTTCTCCCGGCATTGACCGCCGGATATCGATAACCATCGGAAAAGAAAAATATTCATCTTCAGGAGTGGTCACATCATCATGGGTAACAGTGCTCATCACCGCACCACCGTGCAACCGAGCAAGGCAAAGCCCTCTTGGATATATTTGTCCCCCGGAATAGCCGGGACGTGCGGCATGATTATTTTTTTGATTGTGGTGCTGCTGTATGCTCCTGCCCTCAATAACAGCTTTGTTAACTGGGATGACAATTTCTACGTGTATGAAAACAGTCACATTGAAACCTTAAATCTCAACTTTTTATACTGGATGGTCACGGCCCTGTATGAAGCCAACTGGCACCCTCTTACCTGGCTGAGCCACGCTATCGATTATGCGCTTTTTGGTCTCAACCCCTCCGGTCATCATCTGACCAGCAGTATCCTGCATGGAATCAATACGTTCCTGGTGTTCCTGCTGGTTTTACAACTCATGATCAGGGAGCGTACAATGGGCCATAAAGCTTCGTCACCGTCCACTGCGTCCCGGCAATATCAAGCACAGGCCCTCATAGCCGCCGCTATAACCGCCCTGCTGTTTGGGATTCATCCGGTGCATGTCGAGTCAGTGGCATGGGTCGCGGAACGCAAGGATGTGCTCTGCGCCTTTTTCTTCCTTTTAACCCTCTGCGCCTATTGTGTCTATGCCACTGCTTCCGATACCGGCAAAAGGCGGGCTTGGTTCACCGGCTGCCTGGCCCTCTTTGCCGCTTCACTCATGGCAAAACCCATGGCCATTACCCTTCCCCTGGTATTGCTGCTGCTCGATATGTGCCCGCTCCGGCGCATCACGCTTTCCCCGGCTACCCATACGATGAATCTATCAGTGCTGCTGGAAAAGGTTCCCTTCTTCCTCCTCAGCCTTGTCTCAGGTATCTTAACCTTCATGGCACAGCATGCCGGCGGCGCGCTCGCCAGCATGGCACGGATGCCTTTGCGTTTCCGGCTCTTAAACGCGATTCATTCGCTTCTGTTTTACGTGGGCAAGATGATCTGGCCCGGTGAACTGGTGCCTTTTTATCCGTTTTCCAGCAATATCACCCTTGTAGACCTGCGCTATGGCATTCCCGCCATCCTGGCTGTGGTCATTACCGCGTTGAGCATATGGATGCTGCTGCGGAAACGATATGTGCTTGTTACCGCCGGGGCGTATTATGTGATCACCCTGTTGCCGGTATTGGGCATCATCCAGGTCGGCAGTCAGGCGGCGGCAGATCGCTACACGTATCTACCCAGCATCGGCATCTTTTTACTGGCCGGCCTCGGGGTTTCGCAGGCATGGGCCCTGCGGGTGCGAAGAAAACGCATGGTGCTCGGGGGAGGATTGCTGGTAGCGCTGCTCTGCATTGTGCTCGGCAACTTGACCGTAAAGCAAATCGGGGTATGGCATAATTCAGAAGCTTTGTGGGCACACGTTGCCCGGAGCTTCCCGGGAAGGGTGCCGATGGCTCACAATAATATGGGTATGGCCTATGAAAAGAAAGGCTTGTATGAAGACGCGGTTAATGAATATAAAAAGGCCATTGCCATCGATCCTTTTTTTGAAGACCCTCACATCAATCTCGGCACGTTCTATTATGCAAGAGGCATGTATGAGAGAGCAGCCGCAGAATATGAGAAGGCCATAGCGATCAACCCCGGGGCTGCGGACGCACATTATAATCTCGGGCTTGCATATGACCGGGCCGGCAGGTACGACACGGCGGTCGCGGAATATGAAAAAGCCATTGCCATCGACCCCCAATGCGCCAAAGCGTACAACGATCTTGGGTTCATGTATACTATGAAGGGCATGTATGATAAGGCGGTGGCGGCATGTCAAAGGGCCGTTTCCATCAATCCCCGATTTGTGCAGGCATACAACAATCTCGGCCTTATCTACTATACTCAG
>CAZWCD010000178.1:0-2029 GCA_964632275.1 uncultured Thermodesulfobacteriota bacterium | reverse complement strand
CAATCCCCGATTTGTGCAGGCATACAACAATCTCGGCCTTATCTACTATACTCAGAAGATGTATGATGATGCGATTGCATCCTATGAAAAGGCCCTCTCGGTCAATCCCCGCTATGCCGAGGCACACCACAATATGGGATTGTCTTACGTTGCCCAGGGTAAGCATGACAGGGCCATTGCCGCCTTCGAAAGAGCCCTTGCCATCAATCCCGCCATTGCCCAGACAAACAACTATCTTGGCATGGCCTATTATGCCGCAGGCAATTACCCCATGGCAACCATGTATCTCGAGAAGGCATCGGCGCTCGGCTACAAGGTGGATCCCCGATTGTTGGAATCAGCAAAGCCCAATCGTTAGCGGCGCTGTAGTTGTCCATTAACAAAAGGGGAAATGTGCCGAACAGGTTGGCGGAGATATGCGCTGGGGGATGTTCGATGTGCGATACAAAAGTCCGCAGTCGATGGTCAACAGTCCACGGTACAAGAGGAACACCTGGAAGGGGTTTTTGGGTGCAAAGCAATCATCACCGGACACAACGGAGCGCATCCCTCCCATCCCGAGGATCCAGCATCGAGCATCCAGTATCCATTACTCCCGCACTCCAGCTGTGAACCTCAGAGAGAAGATAACCGCGGCGGGTTTCCCCTGCACCCCACACCCTGACCCTGTCCCCTCATCCTCTGCCCCCTACTCAATGATTCTCACCGCGGTTCCGGGATTTACCCGCTCATAGATTCTCCTGGCAAACGCGGGGTAGAGGGCAACGCACCCTTGCGTTCCTCCGTAGGCGCGGTAGCCCACCCGTTCCAGATTCATGGATGCGTGGATCTCAATGCAGCTTCCGGTCCTGCCCTCGGCCCGGTCCGTCTCATTGGGATAATCGAGGGCCATGACATAGGCATCCCTGCCGCCGTAGGCATCGGTCCAGAGCTTTTCACTCTGGGCAATGGCAATCTCTTCGGGGGTTATGCTCCGGTCCAGGACGTTTTCAGAAACCCGCCGGGTGCCGTCCGGCAGCGTTGCGACGGTAATGGTGGTGACGTCGCCAAAAAACAGTTCCGTATCCAGCACCGCGTAGGTCTTGCCGTCAACAATGAAACTGCCTACCCCGCCGGGATTCTCCTTGCGGGGACCGCGCTTGCTCACCATCCATTTGATGCGATAGTCGCCGAGCGGAGTTTTGTAATCACCCTCGCGCGTTTTGCCCAGCCCGCCTGCGCCCAGGGCTGCGTCAAAGACCAGCTCGATGGCATCATCTTTTATGAGACAGATTTTCTTCTGCGACCCTTTTACTAGCAGGCAATAGCCATTGCTGTCCCGCGGCAGATTGGCTGCCTCGCGCAACAAGTCAATGGCTGACCCCTCGGGGAGAAAAAACTCCACCATCGGATAGCGCTTGACCGCTGTCTGCAGGTCACAGGTCTGGAAGTGCCACCACTCATCGGGAATCCCGCTGAACCCCGCTTCCTGCATGATCTCCCTCAGCAGCCGCCGGTTGGCGACCTGCCCCTTGGTCAAACGGCCTTGCTTGAGCATCTGTTTTTCATAGCGGGGCTGTGAGGCCTCCCCGAATGAGTCAAAAGGGGTGCCCATATTGAGCGGCGCTCCTTCTTCATCGGCGATGGTAAGATCCACTGCCGCGCCATAATTGTGGATGGACCCCTTTTCCGGATTTGCAACATATGCCTCCTGAACGGTGCCTCTGACCATGCGCCACATTTCATACTGTATACTGCGCGGCCGCAGCCCGTCATAGACCGTCAGGCGCAAACCCTTTTTGTTACGTTCCAGCACCTCCTGTGCCCTGCCGAGCATCTCTGCCGCTTCCCTTCTCAGGAAACAGGAATCCAGGTCACCGTAGACATCGTCACGCAGAAAATTATCGGGAGTGGAGTAAACGAGATGGACCTGAATGTGGCTGTTGATCTGCGTGATATCGACCATATCGCTGACGCCATAGGGAATGTACCGATCCGCCGAAACGGCATGGGGAAAAAAGCTGACTGCAAGAGCCATCAAGGCATTTGC
>CAZWCD010000177.1:0-4842 GCA_964632275.1 uncultured Thermodesulfobacteriota bacterium | reverse complement strand
CCATGGTATCACCCTTAAAGGAAATCATCTCCGAGAAGGATTTTCTCGAAATCTTCCAGAAGCAGACCTCCGAGATAATGAAGATCTGCGCCTACCTCAATGAAAAAGAGATGGAAGATTCGCTTTTCACCAAGCGTTTTTACGGCAACATCACCACCCAGGCCAGGATCCTGGAGGATTTCCTTGACGACTACGGCGCCAAGAATAACCGGACCTGGGTATACTTCAGGGAGTTGGTAGCCTCGGCGCGGTACATGGGATACTGCTCCTACATGATTCAGCATGTCAGGAACCGGTATGCCCTCTACGACGTTCAAAAAATCAAGGAAAAAGAGTTCCTGGAAAAGACCACCCTGACCCAGGAATTCTTCAACACCGCCATTAAGAAGGCATTCCGGTCTATCTGTGATGAGGGAACCCGCCTCGGCCTGTCCATCCCCCAGGAGAAGCTCAAGGAGGATGACTTTCTGGACGTTGCCTCAAACAAGATGCTCCCCCATAACCTTGGAGAGGATTTTTCCAGCAGGGAAGAAGAGAACGTGGTAAAAATCGCCTCGGAATACCTGAACATTCTCCGAGACCACGAAGACCTGCTGTTTGACCGGCAGCACACCGTGCGGGAGATAGAGTCACTCATCCCGGAATACCTGAGTGAAGAAAAATTGAGAAAATTCGAGCTGAGGGTTCACAGTCTCCAGTCGTTGTACGACACCTACCTGAAGAATACCAAAATAGAGACCATACACCCCGCGCTCAACAGCATGAGGGGCTTTATTTCGGTTGCCCTCCACCTCGCTGAAATGGCAACCGTCCTTATCCATTTTTATGAACGCCACGAAAGCGAGCTGCGTCAGGAAAAAGTACGGGAATCCATCGAGCAAATCATTGACAAGGAACAGATTCTCGATTGTATCGTAAACTATTGTCTTTTTTACTGTTTCAAGCATCTGACCAGGGGCATGAGCCTGGCCCAATCCTTTCTTAAAAGCTTTGTGGTTATTGATTCAATCAAAGTGCCCATCCCCACCTACATGGGCTTCCACGTCCGGCCGGCAACCATGGTAATGAAAATCGTGAAGCACTATGGATCCGAAGTTACCATGCATATAGATAGTGAATCATACGATGCCGGCAGCGCCCTGGACATTTTCCGGGCAAATGAGAAGATCAGCGCCCAAAAAAGGCAGCTGATCGTAGAGAAGATACGTCCGTCCGGAGCAAAGGGCGACATACGGCGGGAAGCGGTAAAAGAGATGGTCTATGAAGAGCTCGACCGATTGATCACCGAAGGCCTGCTTTTAGGCTTTGATGAGCTAAAAGTGGACGACCTGACCTGCGAGACCGAGGACGAGGCGATTCATCCTGAGGAATTCAAACCGATGGTTGCCAAAGAGATAAAACGGCTGATGGCCGCCGGAAAAATCGACATAAAAATTGATATATATGCCACCTTCAAGGGAGACCGCAGGGCACTCAAGGATATCGAAACGCTGGCTAGGGCAAGCTATGGTGAGGATTCAGTCGGGAATAATATCGATTTGCCGGTGGAATTGGAATACTTGAGAAAATAGGCCGCAATCAAACGAATTAATTACATTTTACCACATCGGTGGGCGGGAAAAAAACCGGTAGGAGCGGCATTCGGCGGCGAAAAAATCGCAGCTAAAGCTGCTCCTACAGACATATTGATGGGTGCCTGCTAGAAGACCTTGTTTACCTTCAGATCATTGGCGATAGCCAGCACCGAATGGGCATAGTCAAGTGCATAATCGGAACTGCCGCTGTTATACGAACTCAAACCCCCATGGATTCCATTTCTATCTATATAATATTTAAGTATTTTTGATCCTATCTCGATATTGCGATAGGGGTTCAGCAACTCCTTCTTCTTGCACTGCCAGACTTGAGGCATGACTTGGGTCAGTCCTACCGCTCCCTTTTTGCTTACCGCTCCGTGATTCGCCCCTGATTCGACCACAATCAGAGCGGTCAGCAGTTCCGGGGTAAGGGGCGGCTCGCTGCACTCCCTTATTTTACAGGCATATTTTAAAGCAGTACTATTGTCTAAACGGGGATTATATCGCTGGAGATAACTTGCAGAGTGCCTGAGCTCGGTGAAAAATTCCTGTCGTAACTTGCTTTCCTCTTCAACCCGGGCTTGAAGATCGCGTACTTCCTGGTGGATAGCGCGGATGGCGATGGTATTATTATATGTCGTATACAGTGAGAAAACCAGCGCCAGGGCATTAAGCACTACAACAAAACCTGCCAATTCCTTAAGAAACCTGTTTTCAAAGATATACTTGAACATGGTAATCTCGGCCTCCCTGATACAGTCGTAATTCTATTGGTGCATGATCCCCTCCGAGCTTGCCATAAAAAAAAATTAAGCTACCGGTTATGTCCCGGTAACTTGAAGCAGTATATATCATTTTAATGTCGGTATGTCAACCATTTTTTCCTTCCGGTCGAAAAATGCAATTAAAAACAAAAATTTGAATCCGGTTTCCCAAACATTATCACAACTTCAGCAAACTGACAGAGAGCCTGTTCGGGACATATGAGTACTGCTTTCCTCCGCCTCGCCTTTTTCTTCGCCGGTTTTATGGCCCTTGCTGTCCAGGTGCTCCTCGTCAGGGAGTTCATGGTTGTCTTTTTCGGCAACGAGCTTTGTCTCGGCATTATCCTGGGGGGCTGGCTCATCGGCATTGCCATCGGTACCGGTGTCGGCGGACGGATCAGCCGGCAGGTCACCGGCACGATCCCCCTCTTTATTGTCTTCCAGGCTTTCATCTGCCTTATCCCCTTCGCCCAGATTGGGGCCATCCGCCTGATCCGGTCACTACTCAATGTACCACCCGGGGAATATATCAGTCTGATCCCGCTCATGGCTTCCGCTTTTCTGATAACCCTTCCCTTCAGCTTCACCATCGGACTCATCTTCCCGTGCGCCTGCACACTATGTGCGGGCAAAGATAACAGAAAGGCACACCCTATCGGACAGGTTTATATTGTTGAGGCGGCGGGCAGTCTCATCGGCGGCATTGTGCTGACCTTCTTCATGATAGCTCAATTCAAACCCTATGAGATCATCGCCATCCTCTCCATCCCCACCCTGCTGAACGCTGCCCTCCTCGGGTTGTGCGTCCGCCGCTCCAAGTTCCCCCTGGCAAGCTGGTTATGCATCACACTCTGTGCAGTCAATGCCTATGCGCTGCTATCCGGACATGTCTCACGGCTTGATGATCGCCTGGTGCAACAAAGATGGTCTTCCTATAAAAACCATTTAAATCTGATTACTTCCGCCGATTCTCCCTACCAGAACGTCGCCGTTGCGTCGGCACACAATCAATACAGCATCTTCGGCAACGGCCAGTATGTCACATCGTTTCCGGACCTCTACCAGGCTGCCTTGTTTGCCCATGGTACCCTTGCGCAGCACCCGTCACCCGGCACGATTCTCCTGGTGGGAGGAGGGGCCTCCGGAACCATTCAGGAAATGCTCAAGTACCCAATCCACATGCTCCATTATGTGGAGGTTGACCCGCTCTTGATTGAAGCCGGCATCCCCTATCTTCCGGTTCAAGACAAGGACGCCCTTACCGACAAGCGCGTGGGCCTCTTTTTTAAGGACGGCAGATATTTCATCCAGCAGGGTATGCGGCACTATGACATGATCATCCTGAACCTGCCCGATCCCTCAACGGCCATGCTTAACCGTTTCTATACCCTTGAATTTTATAAAGAAGCAAAAAAAAGGCTTGCGCCGGACGGCGTTCTGGTCACCGGCATCACCGGATCGGATACCTATCTGGGGCGGGAAGTGGGCATTTATGCCAGTTCCCTCTACCACACCCTGAAAAAGGTCTTTGCCCACATCGTCGTGGTGCCCGGAACCAGGACCTATTTTTTTGCCGCTGATGTCCCCGGAGCGGTCTCCTCCGACCCGGATATTCTTGCGCGGCGATTTGAAAGCCGCGGCATCCAATCCGGCTATTTCACGCCCTACCATTTTACCATGCTTTTTCCCCGGGAGCGGTCCGCATTTCTGGTACGGGAATTGGAGAGACAGACGGCGGTTCAAATCAACACCGATGCCCGCCCGATCACCTATTACTACAATCTGGTGCTCTGGGAAAGCATCGCCGGGAACAAGGGGCGAGGGCACCTTTTTCAGGGGCTCGCCGGCAGGCTGCACCTGCTTGTCCTCCCCCTGTTGCTCCTGTTCGCAATACGGGTGGCTTATGTCCTCGCAACAAAAGGACGGCCGGCATCCCACCTCCATTGCAATGCGCTGCTCGCCATCGCTGCAGCCGGTTTTGCCGGGATGTCCCTTGAAATTATCCTCCTCCTCGCATTTCAGACGCTCTACGGCTATGTGTACCGGCAGGTGGGGCTGATTGTTGCCTGCTTCATGCTTGGACTTGCGGCGGGGGGATGGCACATGAACCGGCTGATCGCGGGCCGGGAGCGAAGCTGGGTCGCCCTGCTCACGCTGTTGTCCATTATTACCGGTCTGTATGCCCTGGGCATGCCGTATCTGATCGACCTGTTCTCATCGGTAAAGGCATCGGCTGCAGGGGATGCCATAGACCTCCGCTGGCTCTTCATGGGGTTGGTGAGCGTGGCCGGCTGGCTGACCGGGCTGGAGTTTCCCCTGGTCGGCACAATCTTGATAAACCGGTACCCGACGGGGACGGTGGCCGGGTGGGTCAACGGGTGTGATCATCTGGGGGCATGCCTGGGGGCGTTGCTGACGGGAACCGTGCTTGTACCCGTTCTGGGTATGCACCAGAGCGGCTTCATTGCCGGCATGCTCAATCTCATGAGCGGGGCGCTGCT
>CAZWCD010000176.1:0-4864 GCA_964632275.1 uncultured Thermodesulfobacteriota bacterium | reverse complement strand
ACCGGCAATTCCCTGCGGTTTATTCCCTGGAAGGAGCGCAAGCAGGTGGCTGATGGATTTGAACACTATTTATGATGCGGCGACCGAAGAGCAGGCACAGACAAACCTATCCGCATGTGCCGCACGGTGGGATGCCAAATACCGCACCATTGCACAATCCTGGAAGGCAAACTGGTTGCGCCTGATCCCGTTCTTTGCCTATCCGCAGAAGACCAGAAAAACAATCCATACCACCAATGCCTTCGAATCCCTGAACAATCCCTTAAAAAAGACCAGAAAAAACAGGGCCTCGTTTCCCACCGACGAGGCTGCTCTGAAGTTGCTCTATTTATCCTTGAAAAATATTATGAAAAAATGGACAATGTTGCAACGGGACTGGGCAACGGCACTCAATCAATTTGTGGTCCTCTCTGAAGACCGGTTACCGGTACATTGAATAGAAATATCATTTACACAGATTCTCTGACAGGCTTGAGGGAACCTCTACAAATTCACGCAATGCACTATCTGTGTCATTCCCGCGAAAGCGGTAATCCATAAAATCACGTAGCTGGACTTCCCGATCACGTCGGGGAATGACAAGAAAATAAATAATGAGAGGTTTCCTTACTGTTTTGATAGAACGATTGTGGCCACACCATTCTTAAAACATTGGATACCATTCGCCAACTGCGGTTGGCCTGATTGCCCTCATTGACTTGCTGATAAAGCCCCCTGGAGGGAAGGTGCATCTGAATGTGTTTCCATATCGTTTGGCGCGGCCAACATTGAACACCTCATGCCATGAAACAGCGCCTATAGTTCCTATGCTGATCGCTTACCAGCAGTTTTCCGGCTGTACGGTCAGTCGCATCGCGCTCATTTTCATACCAACGATTCTATATTCGCTTGATGTGGGACTCGAGTAGGAGCATTGAGCTGCTTTTTTCACAATGGCGCAGGACTATACACGCAACAAAACCCATCTCGGCTTATCGTCTGATGCCAAGTCAACACTACCAGGTATTTTGTCTCAATGACGTGCACTGGATGCTGCGCAAAGACGCACCGGAGCCGGTGCGGGATGATCTGCTGTCCCGTGTCTCCTCGCCGCTGTTTTTCGCACAAACCGCCCCCACCAAGGCGGGCGCATCCAAATCGCTCTGGCTGGCCGACCTCCCCATCGGCGGGGAGGAACGGTCATTTATCATCAAGCGCTATGAAAACAAAACGCTTCCCGGCCGCATCAAAACCCTGTTCAGGCCGTCGGAAGCCCGGCAGGAACTGGAGGCGGCATGCGGGGTCAGTCAGCGAGGCATCCCCACGCCGGTGCCGCTGGCCATCGGGATGCGCCGGCGCTGGGGCATGACCCGGGAAAGCTTCGTCATCCTGGAAAAGATGAGCGACTGCCAGGACCTCAACCGCTTCTTCCTGGTATCCCACCCCGCCAGCGCGTCCGCCGAGAAGGCTTTGGAAAAATGGGCCATCACCCGGGCGCTGGGGGAGCTGGCACGCAGGGTGAACGAGTCCGGCGTTCACCAGTCCGATTTTGCGCTGAACAACTTTCTGCTCGAGCGGGATGCCCGGGGAACAGCGAAGCTCTATCTCAGCGATTTCGAAAAAATCACCCTCCGCCCCTCGCTCCGCTTCGATCAGGAAGTCAGCTGCCTGGCGAGGCTCAATCGCGTGGGCCGGGAGGTAAGCCTGGCCGACCGGATGCGCTTCCTCAAATCCTACGCCGGGTCACAGCCCCGCAGCCCGCAGCTTCGCGCCCTTGCACGAGCCATCCAGGAGCGCACCCGGGCCATTCTGCTGCAGGATTGCGCGCGGGGAAGAAAAACCAGCGTGTACACCGATGCCCTCTACGACCGGATCAGAACCGATCCGGCAACCGGCTTCATCCGCAAAGGGTATGCCGTCGATGACGTTCTTGCCGTGATCGGCCGGTTCGATCTGCTTGCCGGAAACCTTCCGCTGCGGGAGACGCGGACGCGGGAGGAGACAACGGTGGAGGTGGGCTATCATGATCAGCGGCGCCGCCTCAAGGCGGTGCGCTATACCGCGCGCCCCGGCGCCCATGCAGCGGCCGATCTCTGGTCTCGGATCTGCACCCTTGCCCTTGCCGGTTTTCCGGTCAGCCTCCCTCCTGTCTTTCTGGAAAGCGGGGGGAAGCATCATTCGGAGGGATATCTTTTCTTTGCCCACCGGGAGGGTGAGATGCCCCTCGGGCATTTTGTTGTTCCCTCCCGGGGGATAAGGGAACTCGAGGGGGTGCTGGAGCTGCTGGTCATCCTGCTGCGAAAACTCCACCGGTTCGGAGCGTTCGCGGACACCATGAGCGAATCCACCTTTACCGTGGTGGAACAAAAGGTGGGGAAGCCGTCGCTGTACCTCAATGATCCGGAGACGTTCATCATCAAGCAGGAGGTGACGCTCAACGAAAAGAAAAGGAACCTGATCCTGATGAATGCGCTGGTTAAAATGCGCTACCCCACCCTGGAGTACGATCTTATCCAGCGCTACTTCAAAGGGCCGACCACGCCGGTAGCTCCGCATGGGTTGCTCCCGGCGGCACCAGGAGGTGAGACCGGTTAAAACGTGCCTTGCGGTCCTGCTCACGGTTGCGTGTCACCTCACGATCTGCGCCGTTGCTGTTGCGGAGGCGCCTGAGCTGATTGTCCGATCCCGTCCCCTGCTCCACACCCTGGTGGAGATTAAGGCGTGGGGGCCGGGTGCCGGGCAGGCCATTGAAGAGGCCTTTGCCGAGATGGAGCGCGTCAACCGCCTGCTCAACAATTATGATCCGGAGAGCGATGTCTCCGCCATCAACCGGGCCGCGGGGGATGGACCGGTGAGCATCAGCGGGGAGACCATGGAGGCGCTGGCGCTCGCCATGCAGTACGGAGACATGACCGGCGGGGCGCTCGACATCACCATCGGCCCGCTGCTCCGCCTCTGGGGATTCGGGAAGGACGAGGTTGGGCTTGACGGCAATGATCCCGATCCCGCCGCGCTGGCGCAGGCAAAGGCGCTGGTCGATTACCACGCCCTGGAACTTTCCCGGCGCCGGTGGTGGATGGGAACCCTCCGGCGTTCAGCGCATCTCACCAAAAGGGGAATGTGGATTGACGTGGGATCGTTTTCCAAGGGATACGTCGCCGACAAGGCAGTTGCGGTTTTGAAAAAGCGCCGCATTAAAAATGCGCTGGTCATCGCCGGCGGAACCGTGTGCGGATTCGGGGTAAAGCCGGATGGCTCGCTCTGGCAGGTGGGGGTGCAGCATCCGCGCGACCCCAGCCGGATTCTCACCGCCGTCGCCCTCAAAGACTGCTCCATATCAACCTCCGGCGATTATGAGAATTTCTATCTTAAGAACGGCAGGCGACGGGGGCATATCATTGATCCCCGCACCGGCGCCCCGGTTTCCGGCATGCAGTCGGTGAGCGTTATGGCGCCCGACGGGGCCACCAGCGATCTGCTGGACACCCCCCTGTTCGTGCTCGGACCGGAACAGGGGATGGCGGTGGCACGCCGCCTCACGGGAGTAGAGGTGCTGATGGTCGCGGAGGGCGGGCAGGTGGTCTACACCGAGGGATGGCCGCAGAAGAACATAGCATATTAAATGTCATTTCATCGTCGTATCCTACCGGCAATCTGATTTTATTCCCCTTGCCCTATACCTACTGATCAAGGAGAAAGTGCATGCATACGCAGGAAAGTCATTGTTTGTGCATTGAGGATGTATCGAAGCAGCTGCAAACCCACCTGCACAACGGCTTGAGCCGGGAGGAGGCGCGGAACCGGCTTGAACGCCAGGGCCCCAACGAGCTGATGGAAAAGCCGCGTTCGGGATTTTTTGCCCTGCTCCTCAACCAGTTCAACAACTTTCTGGTCATCGTGCTGATCATTGCCGCGGCGGTTTCACTGTCGCTGGGGGAAGTGGTTGATGCCATCGCCATTCTGGTGATTGTGACGCTGAACGCCGTCGTCGGGGTGGTTCAGGAATCGAAAGCCGAGGCCGCCCTGGCGGCATTGAAAAAGATGGCATCGCCCGGCGCCCGGGTGATCCGCGGCGGGGAACAGCTTACCATTCCCTCACGGGAGCTGGTGGTGGGTGACGTGGTCATCATCGAGGCGGGGAATTATATCCCCGCCGACATGCGGCTGATGGAGAGCGTAAACCTGCAGGTGGAGGAGGCCTCGCTGACCGGGGAGTCCGTGCCGGTGGCGAAAAAGGCATCGGCGGTGCTGGACAAGGAGATACCGCTCGGCGACCGCACCAATTCCGCCTTCATGTCCACGCTGGTGACCTACGGGCGCGGCCGGGGCCTGGTTACCGCCACCGGCATGCACACCCAGATCGGCCTCATCGCGGAGATGCTGCAGTCGTACGAAGAGGAGGCAACGCCGCTGCAGCAAAAGCTGGACCAGCTGGGCAGAATGCTGGGCATCATCTGCCTGTCCATCTGCGGGTTCATCTTTCTCTACGGGCTGGTACGGGACACCCACCTGGGCTCGATCCTGCAAAAAGGGATCATGGCCTACCTTGCCGCTGAAAAGAAGGACATCGTGGAGCTGTTCATGACCGCGGTGAGCCTGGCCATTGCCGCCGTCCCCGAGGGACTGCCGGCCATTGTCACCATCTGCCTGGCCCTGGGCATGCAGCGCATGATCAAGCGGCATGCGCTGATCCGCAAGCTGCCGGCAGTGGAGACCCTGGGATGCGCCACGGTCATCTGCTCGGATAAAACCGGCACCCTGACCCAGAACGAAATGACGGTGGTACGCGCCTGGGCCGGAGGCGCCCATTTCAAGATAACCGGCGAAGGGTACAACCCGTCGGGGCAGTTTTACCGTGACGGACAGCCGGTGGACCCCAACCGGG
>CAZWCD010000175.1:0-4904 GCA_964632275.1 uncultured Thermodesulfobacteriota bacterium | reverse complement strand
GAAGAAAATTATGATTATCTTTTTGTAGATATCACTGCTGACAGCGGTGCCAGCTGGATACCCTATGGATACCTGACCGGGAACATAGGAGGATGGCATTACATTTCCGCTGAGGTTCCAAATGAATTTAAGACCTCGCATTTCAGGTTGCGCTTCCGATTGGAAACAGACTATATGATCACCTATGACGGTGTATACATTGATGATGTCGGTATCATTGCATGCCGGCAGTCTAATATCTATGCGTATTTAGCAGGCACATCTATGGCGGCGCCCCATGTAACCGGGGCGTGTGCGCTGATCGCAGCTCAGTACCCGGATGAGTCCGCCAGTGAAAGGAAAGGCAGAATTTTAAATGCAGTTGACCCTAAGCCGGAGTTTACGGGGAAGGTATTGACCGGCGGCAGACTTAACCTATGTAATGCATTTCCAGCAACAGACAGCGATGGTGATGGAGTAGCGGACAATCTGGACAACTGCCCAAATCACTATAATCAGGATCAACATGACTCCTACCCGCCGCCGGGCAACGGTATGGGTGATGCCTGCGAGTGGGAGGGCAATTTCAATTGCTCTGAGGATCAAGACGTTGATGGGACAGATGCATTTACCTTTAAGGTAGACTTCGGAAGAAGCATGATTGGGCATCCCTGTATTGCTGCTGATACATGCAACGGCGACTTTACGTGTGACGGTGATGTTGACGGTAGTGATGCATTCCAATTCAAGCTGGATTTTGGCCGTAGCTTGATTCAGAACCCCTGCCCTGCGTGCACGCCAGGGGTGGAGTGGTGCCAAAATTAAACATCAACCAGATTAGATTATCTGATAATAGCCCCTTAACCACCAACTGGCTGAGGGGCTTTTTTGTTGTTGAAATTTCCCTCATAATCCCTTAGGATTTCACATGGCTTGCCTGTGAATGTTTTTGACCAGCCTGTGGGAAATTACTTTTTCAATAACCTGGCGGGTTTGAGAGAAAGGAGAAAACCCTATGAGAATAGAAATTTGTAAAACCGGGCTTATTTTAGTTGCGGTGAGCTTCATGCTGTCCATTTCACCTGCTACCGCCGCTGAGCTTGAGCAGTCTACCATCAGCGCGGGCCTGAAAGAGGCGCTTGTCATAAGCACCGAAAAGGCAATCGCCCTGGCGGGAAAGAAAGACGGATATTACGGCAACAAAATGATAAAAATTCTTATGCCGGAAAAAATGCGCATGGTAACGGACGCTCTGAGCAAGGCGGGTATGCAGAAACAGGTCGATGCATTTATTCTCAGCATGAACCGGGCGGCTGAGAAGGCGGCGCCCAAGGCAGCCTCCATTTTTGGCGACGCAATAAAAAACATGACGCTTGCTGACAGCCGGAAGATTCTTAACGGCGGCGATACCGCGGCGACGGATTATTTTAAGCTCAAGACCTCGGATCGGATTTACAATGAGTTTAAGCCCATCATCTCATCAACCATGTCCGAGGTGGGCACGACCCGCCTTTATGAAAACATTATGGGCAGGACCAAGACCATGCCGTTTATGCGTGGGATGGCGGTTGACCTTGATGATTATGTGACCAGGAAATCAACGGACGGCCTTTTTCTGATGCTTGGTCAACAGGAAAAAAAGATTCGGCTGAATCCCGCTGCGCGTTCATCAGATCTTTTAAAGAGGGTTTTTAGCAAATAAAAGGGAAATTAAGGAGACGATCATGGACGAACAAGAACATCTTAATGCGGCGAAAGGAAAACTGACCCGGGACGAACTCTACCGGGAAATGGTTGAGTATCTTGAAATCAACAACACCTGCACCCTGGCGTTTGCCCGGGATAATGTTCCCCGGGCAACGCCGGTGGAATACCGCAATGACGGCACAACGTTGTATGTAGTGTCCGAAGGCCGGAGCCATCAGTTGTATCAGAAAGGGGAGAAGGACAAGGTGGTGGAGTGGAAGAAAATGTTCATCGAGCGCAATCCGCGCTGCTGCGTGGGCATTATTTCACCCTACTTCGGCTACAAGTCAACGCGGGGGCTGCGAATCTGGGGAAACGCGCAGGTCTTCCATAAGGGCGATGCGGAATGGAAGAAGGGATGCGACCTGCTGCACGTGGAACGGCAGCTTGCGGATTTCAATCAAACGGCAATTCCCGACTTTCTCATTGTCACCCGGATTGTTCCTGAAATGATCCAGTATTTCAACATGGTCAAGGGCATCAAGCGCGCCCTCTGGGTGGCGCCGGGCGTGAATCCCGATGCGTGGAACTGTCCCTGGGAGTAACTGATGACCGTTTCCATCCGGTTTGAGCCGGATGCGAGGGTCAATGCCGGTTACTGCATTGACAGAAGTGGAGTAATCAGCTAAGTATTAGCGTGAATCCGATATTCACCTATTCAGCCGGAGGAGCATATGCGGGAGATGCGCACGCAGGAGATGCTTGATTTCATTGCCGAGTGGAAGTGGGGAACCGTCATCGGGGTGGAGGGAGACCGGCCCTATGCAATAGAAGTTGCCTATGCGAGCGATGATACGTACCTGTACTGCGGCTCTCGTCCGGGAGGGCGCATGGCGCGCTGCATCCAGTCAAATGCCAACGCCGCCTTCAAGATCTGCGACTCCGACCGCGATCACAAGCAGTGGCGGGCGGTGATCATTGAAGGGAAGGCCGAGCGCCTGACCGAGAAAAAAGATGTGCTCTATTTTGTCCGTCTGCTGGCGAAAAAGATGGGCCGCCCCGAGCATGCCTTCGATGCGCTGGCCGATAAAATAACCGAGCACCCCGATACATCAAATACGCTGAGGATGCCGCTCACGGTGATGAGCGGCCGCACCAATTGGGCGTAGAGCCTGTTAGAGTGCGAACAATTATTTATTTCCACACATCGTAAGGAGGTTGTATGAGCGATAAAGAACAAAAAGGCATGCCCTGGGAGCAGCAGCGGGAAATTCTCATCAGCATGAACGCGCTCAAATTGCCGCTTCTCCACCAGAACCTGATTGAAACCTATGGAGAAAAGAAGGGAAATGAAATTTACGAGGAGGTGTTCGAAACGAACTATAAGAAAAGATCCAAGCAGTTTGAGGGAAAGGACATCGGCGATATCATGATGGCCGAGGTGAATATGTTTCCGGTAATGGGATGGGAACTGTCGATTGAGAAGAAGGAAGAAAACAACGAGCCGGTCTGGTATGAACATCTGAGCAAGTGCCCCCACCTCGATGCAACCCGAAAACGTAATCTTCCCCTTCCCTGCGGGATTATCTGCGACATGGATGTGAAAATGGCAACAAAACACAAGTTGGGGAGCTGGAAGCGGCTGAAGCACATGCCGGCAGGCGACAGCGAGTGTTTGTTTGAAATCAGGCGCTATAAATAAAGACGCGGAGCAAAACAGACTGCCGCAGCAAAAAGCCTCCCGGCCATTCAGCCGGGAGGCTTTTTGCAATCTGCAGCCGCTATCCTGTTCAAGGTGCAGGAATATACACGCAGTAGTTATCTATTACACAATTTGAAGGACACGGCTGGTTCAATGAACCCCTGCCGAAATCCGATTTAAACAGTGCCGCATCGGATCCGTCAACATTCTTGTTGCAGGTAAAATCACCAATGCAAGGGTCATCATTGGTACAGGGCCTGTTCATCGAATTCCTGCCAAAATCCGCTTTAAACAGTGCCGCGTCTGCGCCATCCTGATTGTTATCACAGTCAAAGTTGCCTTCGCAGCGCATGTTTTCAATGCTGTCCTGAAGCAGCTTGTTGATGTATCCCGGGTTGTGGATGCCCCAGCTCCGGTCATTCAAGACCAGCTTGTAATTGGTATAGGCATGTTCCAGCACGCCGTCAGGATCGTTTAAGAAAGGAACCGTCCCGCCCTTGTGGCAGCGGGCGCAGCTTCCCGGCTCATTGGCAGGCAGGAAGTCATGGTTTTCTCCTTTGAGCATGTTCGAGAGGGTGGTTAATTTTGCTTGTATGGCTGCCTGTTTTCCGTTTCTGTCAAACGTGGCCAACCCCGGATGACAGCCCTGGCAGACGGAGATGTTGAGGATGTCATCGGCGGTTTCCGGCACCTGGTCATCGCCATAATCCCGCATGCGCATGGTGTGCCCGCCGATTTTGCGCACCCCGTTTGCGTCAGTTGCGGCAACCGAGGTGTCCATGTGGCAGAGGACGCATTTTTCAGCAGTGCGATGCGGGTTGCTTGCCCCCAGATACGGGGCGTAGTCTTCCCCCGGATAGTGATAGGCGTTTTCAAACTCACCGGCCAGCCCCTCCAGGAGGGCATTCTGCCACTTCTCGTAGTGACAGGTGTCGCAGGCGGTTCCCGCGCTGCCCGTCCTTAACCCGTAGGGATTGACGGTGTCGGCGCCGTGGGGATCATGACAGACCGAGCAGGACACATTGGGGGTGTCCTTGGGCACCGCCGAGGTCGGGGTGAGGGGGAAGTAGGAAAACTGGTGGAAAGGCTTCGCCGTCTGTTCCACCGCACCGATGTATCCCTGGGTGTAATGGCATTTGTAGCAGCTGGTGAGCCGTCCCTCGGATGGTTCGTAATAGCCGAAGGGAAGCGGGTCGGAATGGTTGGCCTTCTGCAGCTCGGCAAATTCCAGGTGGCATTGTCCACAGGATCCCGACCAGTAGCTGGACGAGAGCTTGTTGCCGGAGGGAGCAGCCACGTGTACGCTTCCCGGCCCATGACAGCTCTGGCATGTCGTGCCAACGACTGCGTGGGCAGTATTTGCGTATCCGGGGACGCTGTGACAGGAGGTGCAGCTTGTTGCGGTTGTGTTGGCAATGGTGATTTTAACATCGGAAGGAGCGCTGACCGTTGCCTCGTCATCGGTTACCGTCAGGCTGGCGGTAAAGTAATCGCCTGCCGGGGTGCCACCGGGTATGGTAAACGACACGTTCTCTGA
>CAZWCD010000174.1:1225-5001 GCA_964632275.1 uncultured Thermodesulfobacteriota bacterium | reverse complement strand
CCAGCTCGGCATCGATCCGCAGAAGGCATTCGGTTATCAAATCCTCGAGCCGCTGCTGCAGTTGCGCAAAGACGGCGTGCGCAAAATCTCAAAGGCCCTGGGCCTGCCGGAATCGATCTATAACCGGAGGCCGTTCCCCGGACCGGCCCTTGCCGCCCGCGTCATCGGCGAAATCACCCGGGCGAAAATCGCGGTAGTCCGGGAGGCGACGGACATACTCGAACACGAACTGAAAAAGACTAAAGCATTTCAGTTCATGGCGGTTCTGCATCAGGATCGTGTGACCGGCATGCGGGGCAACAAGCGGGATTTTGGCCTGCAGATCGAGGTGCGCTGCTGGGACAGCGTCGACGCTCGTACCGCCCGCCCCACGCGGCTGCCGTACCCCGTGCTTGAAAGGATCGCGCGGCGCATGACCACCGAGGTGCCCGGCGTGGTCAGCGTGACCTACCATATCGCCACCAAGCCGCCCTCAACCATGGAGGTCATATAGCAGAGGGGGACGTTCGTGCAGGAAGTGCTTAGTAGGGGTGTATGGCAATACGCTCCTACTAATGCATCCAGTTTCAATGAATAGGACAATCAAGTATATCCTTACCCTTCCGGGAAACCTTGGTAAAGACCCTCCTCCCTTGCCCAATCTATAGCCTCGCGGTATTCCGCATGGGTGATGCGGCGGTTGAGTTCGGGGAATTCGCCTGCCCGGTATTCAGGGCGGTACTGGCTCATGATATTCACATAGGAATGGGGTGAAATCTCCGTTGCTATGTAATGCATCATTTCACGGGTGCCTGCCAAACCCTCAGGCATTACCAGGTGGCGGATGAGCAGTCCTCGTTCCGCCACACCAGCCTTGGAAATTTGCAAATCACCCACCTGCCGGTGCATTTCCTTCAAAACCTCTTTTACCACTGCCGGGTAGTCCGGCGCCTGCGCGTATTTTTCCGCCACAGCGCTGTCTGCCCATTTTACATCCGGCATGTAGATGTCGATGATTCCGTCCAGCAATTTGACTACCTCCAGCGATTCATAGCCGCCGCAATTATAAACAAGCGAGATGTGAAGACCGCGGTCAATGGCATAGGGGAGGGCGGCTATAATCTGAGGAACATAGTGAGTGGGGGTAACAAAGTTAATGTTGTGGCATCCCCGCTGCTGCAAGGCAACCATGTACGCGGCCATTTGTTGCGCGGTGAGAGCCTCTCCCTGTCCCCGGTGACTTATATCGTGATTCTGGCAGAAGATGCAGCGCAGGTTGCAGTGGGTTAAAAATATCGTACCGGATCCCATGGAGCCGACCAGCGGGGCTTCTTCTCCGAAGTGGGCAAAGGCGCTGGAGAGCATGAGCTTATCGCTGGCGCGGCAGAACCCCAGCTCACCCTGCAACCGGTTGACCTTACAGTAGCGGGGACAGAGCCGGCATTGAGTGAGCATATCGGCCAGTGCGCTGATCCTTTTTTGCAGCTCGCCGGTGTTGTGAAGACTGATGTAGGATGGAAGGGAGCTCATGAGGGTTTCTCTAACAGGCTAGTGTCATATCCCAGAAGTTCATTACATAAGAGGACACGATATACACCGTCGTTGCGAGCCCTTCGCGTTCGCTCAGGATAAACTCCGCTAAGCAATCTCACACTGTGTAGCATGCTGCATTTATTGGATGAGATTGCTTTGTCGTCCGCTCCCGCAGGACTCCTCGCAACGACTTTTTATTGTAAGTTATTTCTGGGACACGATACTAGTGAATTCGGACATAAAGCCGCATTATATGTAAGGATAATTGAGGATGTCAGTAGATTGTTTGTTGATGATTCTCTGTAGGGGAGCACCTGTGTGTGCGCCCTAATCCCGGCTGATTGCCTCCACCAAATGTATGGCCCTGGCTTTCAATCCCCGCTGGTGGATGCCGTCCATAAGCTGCAGCAGGCATCCGCTGCAGCTTGTTGCTATGAGTGAAGCCTCCATGGACTCAAGGCTGTCTATTTTGCGCTTCACTATGCTCATGGAAAGATCATAGTGGGTAATGCTGAAGGTTCCACCCATGCCGCAGCAGCGGGAAGCGTCAGGCATCTCGGTAAAGGCAAAGTTGGGCAGGGCCTTCAATATCTCTCGCGGTTCATTATGGATGCCGAGGGTGCGCTTCAGATGACAGGGATCATGATAGGTAATAACCGGACGGGATTTGTTCCCCGGGCTGTCTTTTCTGAGTTTCACAGCCAGTTTGAGGTCGCTTACCAGGAAGCGGGAGATGTCCGTGACGCCATCACTGAACTGTTTAACCCTGTTCCGGATGCGCTGGTCAGCATCTTCAAAGAGCCGTGGATAGAAGACCTTGAGTGCTGCGGCGCAGGATGCGCAGGTGGTGATGATGGTTGCCGGCCCGTGCTCTTCAAACGCTTCGATATTGGCGAGCGCTGACTTTTTTGCCGTGCCCCAGTCCCCCGCCGCAAAGGCCATCAGCCCGCAGCAGGTTTGGCCGGGAGGAGTCATAACCGAAACACCGTACCCGTTGAGCAGGCGCAGAGTGGCGGTGCCGATGCGGGGAAAGAGATAGTTGGTGACGCATCCGGGAAAGTAGCCGACCCGCATTTTTTCTTCCTTTGCCGCCGCAAGCCCGGTATGACTGTCGATGAAAAACTGTTTGGCTATGGGCGGAACGAAGCGCCGGCGGTCAAGAAAGGGCAGGGGAAATCGGCGATGGAGCCCGCTCTCGCCGGGAATTTTTTTCAAGAGCAGTTCCTGGATCAGCGAGCCGGTCCGGAATACGTGAGGCAGGGCTTGCAGAAATCCAAAGAACAGCTTTTTAAAGGTCGGCAGGCCACGGCGGTTAACCAGTTCTTTTCTGGCGGAAAGAAGAATGTCTCCCGCCTTCACCTGGTTGGGACAGCTTTCGCTGCAGCTGTCGCACAGCAGGCAGGCAGACAGAATGTCCCCAAGTTTTTTGGTGAATTGTATTTCCCCGGATGCCAGTGATTCGACAAGGCTCAGCTTCCCGCGAGGGGAGGTGATTTCCGAAAGCGCTTCGGAGTACACGGGGCACTGGGTCAGGCAGGTGCCGCACTTGACGCAGCGAGCGGCCTGGCTGCTCAGATCGCTGATGTTTTCGGTCATGAGAGGGCGAGCTTTCCGGGGTTGAGGATATGGTTGGGGTCAAGCAGATTTTTGAGCCGGTTCATGAGGGCGCGGTTTTCGCTGCCAATGTCCATTTCCAGGAAGGGGGCCTTGGTTATGCCGATCCCGTGCTCTCCGGAAATGGTGCCGCCCAGCTCAAGGGTCGCCTGGAAAATCTCCTTAACTGCCTGGTTGGCCCGGTTAACTTCATCTTGATTATTCCGGTCGATCATCAGGTTGGTATGGATGTTGCCGTCGCCCGCATGACCGAAGCTTACGTTGATAAGCCGGTATTTTTGGGCAATGGCATTGACGCGCCGGATAATCTCCGGGATTTTGCTTAAGGGCACGGTGATGTCCTCATTGATCTTGTCCGGGTTGAGCTTCAAGAGGGCGGGCGATATGGAACGCCGCGCTTTCCAGAGCCGCGCTTCCTCTTCCGCGGAACGTGCTATCTGAAAGTCGCTTGCCCCCTGGCCGCGGCAGATTTGTTCGATGGCCTTACACTGCCGGTCGATGACCTCTTCGTCTCCGTCGACCTCGATGAGCAAAAGCGCCTCCGCCTGAGTGGGCAGCCCCATGTGCAGGTACTCTTCCACGCAGCGGATGGCCGCCTGGTCGATGAACTCAAGGGTGGAGGGAATGATGTGTCCCCGGATAATTGCGGA
>CAZWCD010000174.1:0-1125 GCA_964632275.1 uncultured Thermodesulfobacteriota bacterium | reverse complement strand
TCGAAATGACAGCCACTTTTTTCACACTGAGACAGGGTAACGGGCTTTCACATTCTTTTTTTCTATCAGCACATTGCAAGTGGCCGGATCTTTAATGTACCTCTTTGACACACCCCTGTCAAGGGGCCGCGCCGGCGTGTTATTTTCTTGACTTTACAGCATAAATTTTCTATGTAAACACCTTGTTATCATGCGTGGTATCTATTGTTTTTCCGATAGAAGGTGATATGAGGGTCAATTCATTTTTTAAGGAGGAGAGCAGATGAAAGACGTGGTTGTGGTCAATGGAGTGAGAACGGCTATCGGTACCTTCGGAAGCACGCTTAAGGACACACCGGTGGTGCAGCTGGGCGCGCTGGTTATCAACGGGGTTTTAAAGAAGTCAAAGCTCCGGCCCCTGCCCTCTGAAAAAATGTTGCAGTATGCCCCCAAACCCCTCCAGGGGAAGGGCTTGATTGACCTGGAAAAGAAAAATCAGGACTGGGACCCATCACACCAGGGTGTCCAGGTTGACGAAGTGATCATGGGTAATGTTGTCCCGGCCGGGCAGGGTCAGAATACCGCCCGGCAGGCGATGATTCGTGCCGGCGTATCGAAAGAGACCTCCGCCTTTACCATCAACAAGGTGTGTGCATCCGGTCTCAAGGCGGTGGCGCTCGGTGCGCAGTCCATCCAGCTTGAGCAGGCAGAGGTGGTCATCGCGGGAGGCATGGAGAGCATGAGCAATGTGCCCTATGCCCTGCCCAGCGCCCGCTGGGGATACCGGATGGATGTCAGCACCAAGGGGGTGCTCAACGACCTGATGGTGCTCGACGGCCTGTGGGAAATTTTCTACGGGTACCATATGGGGCTGACCGCTGAGAACATCGCCGAGCAGTATGGCATTTCCCGGCAGGAGCAGGACGAGCTTGGCCTGGTGAGTCATCAGCGCGCTCTGGCCGCTATAAAGGCGGGTTTGTTCAAGGAAGAGATAATTCCGGTGATGATCCCCCAGAAAAAAGGCGACCCTGCCCCGTTTGATACCGATGAGCGGCCAATGGATACCAACATGGAAAAGATGGGGCGCTTAAAGCCGGTGTTCAAGAAGGACGGGACGGTAACCGCGGGCAATGCTTCAGGCATCAA
>CAZWCD010000173.1:0-5036 GCA_964632275.1 uncultured Thermodesulfobacteriota bacterium | reverse complement strand
GCAGAAAATACTTCTTGCCTTCCTTCTTGACCAATCGTTCCTTCAGGCGCGCCTCGATCAGCGGGCGGAACAGCCGCGTATGCCCGCTCGCCTTCCGGATCGCCGGCCGGACAAACTGCTCGAATGAAATCATGCAGGACACCGGGTTGCCGGGGAGACCGAAGGTGGGCTTTCCCTGGATGACGCCGAAGGCAAGCGGCTGACCCGGGCGCATGTTCACCTTCCAGAACTTCATCTCCGCGCCGAGCTCGCGCAGCATGTCCTTCACCAAATCGTAGTCACCCACCGACACGCCGCCGGAGGAAATAATCACATCGGCCGCCAGCGCCGCCCGGAAGATGGCCCGCAGTGACTCGGGATTGTCCCGGGCGATGCCCAGCACCATCGGCTGCGCTCCGGCATCCTTCACCAGCGACGCCAGGGAGTAAGTGTTGCTGCCGACGATCTTCCCCGGGGCGAGTTCCCCGTCAACATCAATCAGCTCATCGCCGGTGGAGATGACCGCTACCCGGGGACGCTGGAAGACGGAGACGACGGCTCGCTTCAGCGAGGACAGCATGCCCACCGCTGCGGGGTGAATCACCGAGCCGCGGGAAAGAACGAGGCTTCCCTGCACCACGTCTTCACCCGCCTTGCGGATATGCTGCCCCCGCACCGGCACGTTGAAAATCTTCACCCGGTCCCCCTCGGCCCCGGTATCCTCAACCTTGACCACCGTATCGCAGCCCTGGGGAATCGGGGCCCCGGTCATGATGCGTATGGCCTCACCCCGGGAGACCGCCCTCAGGGCCGTGTACCCGGCGGGGAGGTCCGCCACCACCGTAAGCACCGCGGGTTTCTGAGGGGATGCCCCTTCGATATCGGCATGGTGCGCCGCATAGCCGTCCATGGCGGAGTTGTCCCACGGCGGTATGCTGTATGGGGCATGGACATGCTCACCCAGCACCCGGTCCAGTGAATCGAGGATATGCACCCGCTCCAGGCCCATCACCTGCATGGCGCCCAGGATGATTTCCCGCGCTTCATCAACTGATATCATGGATTGGTAACCGTTCATGCCTTACGCGCTCACTACCTTCTTCGCTTGGCCGGGAAGAGTTTTTCCCAGTAAATCACCAGCGGGCCGGCAATGTAGATGGTGGAGTAGGTGCCGAAGAAGCCGCCGATCAGCAGGCTGAAGGCAAAGTCGTGGATGACCTCGCCTCCCAGAAAAAAGAGGCAGAACAGAACGATCAGCACGGTCATATTGGTAAGGATGGTCCGGCTGAATGTCTGATTGATGCTGACATTGATAATTTCAGGAAGGCCCTTATGAGACATCTTCTTGAGGTTTTCACGGACACGGTCCATGACCACAATGGTGTCATTAATCGAATACCCGACGATGGTGAGCAGGGCGGCAATGATGAGCAGGTCGATGGGCTTGTTGAAAAACGAGAGGAAGCCCACGGTTATGGTCACGTCATGAAAAAGACAGAGCACCGCCCCCACGCCGAAGCGAAGCTCGAACCGCCACCAGATGTAGATCAGCATGCCGATCAATGAAAAGATAATGGCGAGCGTCCCCTTCTTTCTCAGGTCCTGCCCGACCTTCGGCCCCACCATTTCCACCCGCCTGATTTCAAGGGAATCAGCGCCGAATGTGCCCTGCAGCTTTTCTCGCACCTTGTCGGATATGCCCTCCAGTTCCTCGGACGTTTTCTTCATGCCGATGATGAACTCATTGGCTCCCTTTTCCCCGAACTCCTGAACGCTGACGTCCTCGATATTGAGGCTGCTTACCGTATCCCGCACCGCCCCGATATCAACCTCCTTGGAAAACCTCACCTGCACCAGGGTCCCCCCCTCAAAGTCCAGCCCGTAGCGGGGTCCGCCTTTTGCCAGGAGCGAGATTCCGCTCAGCACCATCAGGGTAAGCGAGAAAAGGAGCGCCCATTTTATCTTGCCTATAAAATCGATGTTCAGCGTTGATTTAAACAGTTCCATAACCAGTTCCTTTTAGCTGTGTGAGGTGAATGACAGCATGCTCAGGGAGCGCCCGGATTAAATGCTCAACTTTTTAATCCTTCGTTTTGAAAGAAAGTAATCATACACAACCCTGGTGCAGACAACCGCGGTAAAAACGCTCGCCGTCAGTCCTATGGTCAGGGTAACCGCAAATCCCTTGATCGGGCCGGTTCCGAACTGAAAAAGGAAGAGGGCGGATATGATGGTGGTGACGTTGGAATCGATAATGGCCGACATCGCCCGCGAGTAGCCCGCGTCCACCGAGGCGCGCGGCGTCTTGCCCGCGCGCAGTTCCTCCCGGATCCGCTCAAAGATGAGCACGTTGGCGTCAACCGCCATGCCGATGGTAAGCACAATGCCCGCGATGCCCGGCAAAGTGAGGCTGGCGCCGAATGCGGCCAGGGCTGCCAGGATAATCACCATGTTAAGGCAGAGCGCCGCGTTGGCAATGAATCCGGAGAGCAGGTAGTACACGCCCATGAAGACAAATATGGTCGCGCCGGCAATAAGGCAGGAGCGGATCCCCTGGCGGATGGAGTCCTGACCCAGCGACGGGCCCACCACCCGCTGCTCCAGAATCTTAACCGGCGCGGGAAGCGAACCGGCGCGCAATACGATGGCCAGGTCCCGCGCTTCTTCCGTGGTAAATCTCCCTTCGATGCTGGCCCGCCCCCCGGCGATCGGCTCCCGGATGACCGGCGCTGAATAGACATTATTGTCAAGAATAATGGCAAGCCGCTTCTTCACGTTCTCCCGGGTGATGCGCTCAAAGATTTTCGCCCCCAGGGTGTCAAAGCTGATGGTTACATAGGCCGCGTTAAACTGGTCGAAGTTCACCCGCGCCGTCTGCAGGTGCTCACCGGTGAGGGCGGTGGTCTTTTTTACCAGATAGGGCTCGTTGGTGGTCTCTCCCGTCTCGCGGTTTTCCCGCTTCGAATAGAGAACTTCCGAATCGGGAGGCATCTCGCCGGCAAGCGCCTTCTTCACATCGTACTCATCATTGACGATCTTGAACTCCAGCAGGGCGGTCTTGCCGATGAGCGCAAGCGCCCGCTTGGCATCCTTGATGCCGGGCAGCTGGATTAAAATACGGTCGGTCCCCTGCTTCTGGATGGTGGGCTCGCTCACCCCGAATTCGTCGATGCGGTTGCGGATGGTTTCCAGCCCCTGGTCCACGGCAAACTGCCTGAGGTTTTCCTTATCCGACTCCCGCAGGCCCATGGTGTACACCGCAATGCCCTCCTTCTCGTCGTAGCGGAGCTTTTCCAGGTTGGGAAAGCGGTCCTGCAGCAGCTTGTTCAGCTTGTCCTGGAAGCTGGTGTTGAGCAGTTCCAGGGTGAGCTTGTCGCTCCCCATCCGCTCGATCTTGTCGAAGGGAATGCGCTCGTTGAAGAGCAGGTCGCTTAAATCGCTGATCATCCGGTCAATCGAGTTGGAAAGCGCCTTTTCCGTCTCCACCTCCAGAATCAGATGCATCCCCCCCTGCAGATCCAGTCCCAGGGAAATTTTTTCGCTCGGGAAGGTTCCCTCCCACCAGCTCGGCACCTTGACAAAGCTCGGGATTAAATAGAGGATGGAAACGGCGACAACAACCACCAGAAGCAAAAATCTCCACTTTAAACTTTTATCCATGAGCGTGCTCCCTGAAATTACTGTTTCTTTTTGCGCTCGGGCGCGCCGGCGATGTGGCTCTTTGAAACCCTGACCCGGACCTTATCGGCTATTTCCAGGGTAACTATAGCATCTTCAACATTCACAATTTTACCATGTATCCCGCCCGAGGTTATAACCGCGTCACCCGACTTGAGACTGTCAATAAAATTTCGCTGCTCCTTGGCCTTCTTTTGCTGCGGGCGCAGCAGCAGAAAGTAAAAAATGACGAAAATGAGTATGAGCGGCACAAAGGCGCCAAACCCCTGCGCCCCCCCGCCGCCCCCCTGCGGGGCCATGGCATGAGCAAGTCCTGTAAACATCATTCCTCCTTGTGGTAGTAATTATGCAATCCCTTCTTCGGGGGAACCGTCATCCCCGTTCCTTCTTCCTGCATGGAAGCCCCGGCGGAATTCGGCGAAGCTCCCATCGGCCAGCGCCTTCCGCATGGCCGCCATCAGGGTAAGGTAGAAGAAGAGATTGTGGATGGTGTTGAGCCGGTATGATAAAATCTCCCTGGCTGAAAAAAGATGGTGCAAATATGCCCGCGAATAGTGCCTGCAGGTATAGCATCCGCACGCCGGATCAATCGGCATCTCCTCGGTCCGGTGACGGGCGTTCTTGATCACAATCCTTCCGGAGCCGGTAAAGAGCATGCCGTTGCGTGCGTTGCGCGTGGGCATAACGCAGTCAAACAGGTCCATGCCGCAGCTCACCGCCTCCACGATGTCCTCCGGCGTGCCCACCCCCATGAGATAGCGGGGCTTCCCGGCCGGCAGCAGCGGGGCGGCGTGTTCGACCATGTCACGCATGAGGTCGGTGCTTTCACCCACGCTCAGGCCGCCCAGCGCATAGCCGTCAAAATCAAGCGCGATCAGATCGCCTGCCGCCTGTTCCCGCAGGTCCCTGAACATCCCTCCCTGCACGATGCCGAACAGCGCCTGATTGCCCCCGCGGCTCCGATCCCGGCAACGCTCCGCCCAGCGCGTCGTCAGCTCAAGCGAACTGCGGCAATACTCGCGGGAGGCGGGATAGGGAACGCATTCGTCGAGGCACATCATGATGTCAACGCCCAGCGCCATCTGCACGTCCATGCAGAGCTCCGGGGTGAGCAGGTGCCGGGATCCATCCAGGTGTGACTGAAAGCCGATCCCCTGCTCGCTTACCTTCTGGTTCGCCGCCAGGCTGTACACCTGAAAGCCGCCGCTGTCGGTCAGCAGGGGGTGGTCCCAGTGCATGAAGCGGTGGAGTCCCCCCAGTTTTTTTATCAGCTCGTGCCCCGGCCGCAGATACAGATGATAGGTGTTGCAGAGAACAATTTCCGCGCCCAGCGCCTCCAGATCCTCCGGGGTGAGGGCCTTGACCGTCGCCTGGGTGCC
>CAZWCD010000172.1:0-5042 GCA_964632275.1 uncultured Thermodesulfobacteriota bacterium | reverse complement strand
CGTACGAGCCGCCTCGTATGATGCGCGTGTGGTATTGGAAATCCCGCGACAGGCAACTGTGGCCGATGAGAATATGATGAGGCGGCACGCCGGCTTCGCCGAGAATGTCCTGCTGCTCAACGCCCAATATCCCTTCGGTGTGGGTAATGATCGGGGCGCCGGTGGCAACCGAGGCCTTAGCAGCGGCAAGCAGCAGCTCCCGCTCCTCCTCGATGATTACCGGGTGTCCGGTGACCACCTTGATAATCCCCGCCTTTATCCCGGTGTCATCAATGCCCTCGATCAGCTCTTGTATGAAAAGCTCTGAAACGGCGTCGATGCTCCCGCCCAGCTCCCGGCACATTTTCAGGTAGGCGCCAGTGCTGTAGATGCCGGTAGCGCAAATGATGGCAAGCCCGGTCCGCGCAGCAACCTCTGCCAGCAGCAGGGGGTTGCGGCCCAGATCCACGGTGGTGGGATCGACTAGCGTCGTCACGCCATGCGTTCGTATGCCTTTGCCGAAGCCGGCACAGCGTTCTGCAATCGCGTTACATTTGCGACCTGAAGGCAGGCAGTCAGGGGACGGTCCGCCGTATTGCACGAACACATGCTCGTGCATCAGCGCGCTTCCGAGCTGATCAGGGGTAATTGTTCCGGTAACGGTGTTGATGAGTGTGGGCATGTAGATCTATCGCGAGCGCTTGAAAACCCGGTCAGCAGCGGCGAGTATGTCAGATACCTGGGGAAGAACATACTGCTCCATCACCGGGCTGAACGGTATAGGGACATCTTTTGCGCCCACCCGCACCACCGGCGCCGCCAGGCATTCGAACAGCTCTTCGCCGATGCGCGAGGCCACCTCGGCGCCGAAACCGCCGGTAAGGCATGCCTCGTGCACCACGACGGCACGGCGGGTTTTCTTTACCGATTGCGCAATCAGCTCGAAGTCCAGGGGCTTCAGGGTGCGCAGGTCGATAACCTCGGCGGCAATTCCTCTTTGCGCAAGCTGCCCGGCCGCTTCCATGCATTCATAGGTCATGCGGGAATAGGTGATAAGGGTTATGTCGTTGCCTTGGCGTTTTACGGCACCCTTTCCCAGCGGAATCAGGCACTCGTCATCGGGTACAGGGCCGGTCTGACGGAACAGGCGCTTGTGCTGAAAAAAGATGACCGGGTCATCATCACGGATGGCCGCCTTGAGCAGGCCCTTGGCATCCGCCGGCTCGGACGGCACCACAACCTTCAGCCCCGGGGTGTGCACAAACCAGCTTTCCAGGCTCTGCGAGTGCTGGGCGGCGGCGGAAAGGCCCGCTCCGTCAGGGGCCCACAGCACCATGGGTACCCTTACCTGGCCGCCGAACATGTAGCGGACCTTGGCCATCTGGTTGACAATCTCATCCATGGCGACGGTGACGAAATCTGCGAAGTGCATGTCCACCACCGGCCGCATCCCGGTCAGCGCTGCGCCCACGCCGCTGCCGGCAAGGCTGGTTTCGGAAATGGGCGTGTCAATGATCCGGCCGGGAAATCGATCCGGCAGTCCCCGGAACTGGCAGAAAATGCCGCCGTTGCAGACCAGATCTTCTCCGATGACGAACACCCGTTCATCCCGCTCCATTTCCTCGGTCAGCGCTTCGGCTATGGCCTGGGCACAGGTGATTTCTCTCAAGCCCATGGTATGGTTCTCCCTATGGATTCACCAGCAGTCCGTTTAATGCATCCTCCGGCTCAGGCAGGGGCGCATCCATTCCGAACTGCACTGCTTCCTCTATGAGGTTGATGATCTCCATCCGTATCCGTTCCGCCAGGTCATCAGAGAGGGTGCCCTCATCCTTGAGAACCCGTTCGAACTGCTGAATGGGGTCACGGTCTTTTTTATAGTTATGAATCTCATCCTGGGTTCGGTACTTCTGCCGGTCACCCTCGAAATGGCCTTTATACCGGTATGTCTCATTTTCCACGATGGCGGGGCCGTTGCCGCCGCGGGCAAATGCGACCGCATCACGAACCACCTCCGTCACTTCAAGGACATTGCTGCCGTCGGTAATGTAGCCGGGAATGCCGTAGGCCTTGGCCCGGCCCGCCACCGAACCTCCCGCCACCATTTTTTCCGCCGGCGAGGTGGAGGCGTAGCCGTTATTCTCACACACAAAAATTATGGGCAGCTTGAAGACCGCGGCCATGTTGCAGGCCTCGTGAAAGGTGCCGCGATTGGATGCCCCGTCGCCGAAAAACACCATGCCCACCTGATCGCTCTTGCGCATCTTGATGGACAGGCCGGCGCCCACCATTATGGGGAAGCCTCCTCCCACAACGCCGTTGGCCCCGAGGATGCCCTTGGAAAAATCGGCAATATGCATGGAGCCCCCCTTGCCTTTGCAATAGCCGGCCGCCTTACCGAAGAGCTCGGCAAACATGAACCTGGGATCGCCGCCCTTGGCCAGTATGTGGGCGTGTCCGCGGTGGGTCGAGATGATGTAATCATCCGGCCGCAGGGCGGCACAGCTGCCGGTGGTGGATGCCTCCTGCCCGATTGAAAGATGAACAAATCCGGGGATGCGCTTCTGTTTAAAAAGAGCCTCGGCCTTTTCTTCAAAGGCGCGAATCAGCAGCATCTTTTTTAAAAGCGACAATTTTTCATCTGTACCGATGTCCACGGCATCCTCTATGCAATGATGGTCTTTTGTCAGGTCAAACCGTTATCCGCCTGAAGGTCTAGCGTGTTATTGCACGTCGGGGAGGATCGGGTAAGCTGACTTCAATTGGGGGTAAGTTCGAGAATATAAAGGAAGTTTAAGCGAGTGTCAATAAATAAGCGCGGCGTGGATGTTAGAAGCAGATCCGGAAAGAAAAGGAGAATGCCGGATGTGCGGGTCAGCGCGTGCGGCTGATTTCTCCGCTCTCTCCGAAAACCAGACCGCTTTCGGGAATGTCTGTGCGGGTGAGAGCGGCAATCTCTTTGAAGGCCGCCTGGGAAGGATCGGGAGAAGGGCCGCCCCTGCCCTTTTGACGCGCGGAGTATACCCGGGCGCTTTGAAACTCGCCCCTGCGGTTGACGGTGATCTTCAGGATGGGTGCCAAACCGTTCGGGCCCTGGAGGTTAAAGCGCCGGCAGGTGGCGAAATTGCCCAGAGAGTAGGCTATGAAGCGGTTTTTATAGAGATCCACCGCGCGCGGCACATGCGGTCCGTGCCCGAAGACGACATCAGCCCCGGCGTCGATGGCTACGCGGGCGAATTCATAGGGATTCCCGCGTTCTTCCCCCAGGAAGGATTCCTGCATGCGGGTGATGTTGCGGTGTTGGGCGCCTTCACCTCCCGCATGGACCGAAACGATCACGATATCCGCTTCCGCATCCAGGCGGGAAATGATCCTGCGCACGGTAACGTAATCGTTCAGGTACACGGCGGCTTTATCCGCGGCAAACGCGCAAAATCCGTAGGTCACACCATCCTTGGTGAAAATCGTCCGCGGATGCTCGATCAGCCCGGCGCATTGGATGGATGCCTCAGCAAGACAATCAACGGTGTTTTTCCTTCCCCTCTCCCCGAAATCATTGGAATGATTGTTGGCGATGCTGAGCACGTCAAAGCCGGCGTCCGCCAGATAGCGCACATAGTGGTCGGGCGATTTGAAGGCATAGTCTTCGGCTGGATCGGCTATGGCTTTCGAGATGCCGGTTCCGGTGAGGATCACCCCTTCAAGGTTGCCGACGGTCAGGTCCGCGTCACGCAGGATGGGGGCTACGGGAGTGAGCAGATCACGGCCGTCATGAGGCGGCAACAAGTTGGCGGAGGGATGGTTTGTACCCAGCATAATATCGCCCACGCCGATGATGGAAATGCTTTCCTTGCGGGTCGGCGCGGAAGAACCTGGTACACCGGACGCCACGGAACCCGCCTCCGATGCCCGCACGTCCCGGGGCAGACCGGGGATCCGCCCCGCGAAGAGGAACCGCTTGGAATAGTACGCGTCGGGATAGTCATCAATGACCACGCCCCGCGAACAGCTGTGGATCATGCGGATGCGTCCTCCTTCCCTGTCAATGATCATACTGACGTGATTGACCCGATGCAGCAGTGAGTGGCGGCCTTTAAAAAACATCAGATCGCCCTTCTCAGCCTTTTCCAGCGGCACCCGCTCAACCTCATGAGCGATGGCGTGTGATGAGACCGGCAGCGCAACCCCGTGCAGCGACCACACGTAGGATATGAATCCGCTGCAATCCATGGCCCTGCCGCATTCGTTGCGAAACTTGTAGGGCTTGCCCAGATGTTCCTTGCTGCTGGTGATTACCCGGTCCACGATATCCGGGGCCATCTTGTCTGCCTGGCGGGGCGTGCCCGGGCCGGAAGCGGTTCCCGCGGCGGAAGCCGGGCTTGCGGATATCCACGGGGCGGCGAGCGCGCATATAATGAACAGCGCCACACCGAGGCCTCTGCTCAGTGGACGCTGGTTTTGTCGTGTTGCCATGGCGGCATCACCAACAATAGTTTTCATAATCTTTTTGCAGCTGTGTGTTTGAAAAAGCGCTGACAGGCTCAGCGCTCAGCGGTGCAGCGAGAATTTGGATAATAGCGCAAATATAAAGGAAGTCCAATCGAGTGTCAATTGATAAGCACAGGATCGATACGCATGCCGGAAGGAAATGAAGGCAAAAGCCTTTCATGATGGTGCGGAAGGCTTTTGCGTGCGTGCTCCCGGCATGAGCAGCATTCTATAACCGCCGTAAGGCTTCCCGCTTCAGTGAGGCAAGATTGGCAAGAGTGGTTTTCGTGCCTGCTCGTTGTGTTTCCGGCAAAAACATGCAGCCTTCCCTGCCGTTGCGGTTATTGCAAGCGCTTTGATCAACCTCCGGCGGAAACGTTATCCCACTTATTCAACCGCGGGCAGTCCCTGCATTCCCCGCATCTGGTTGACCAGGTCCTTGACGTCCTTAGGGAACTGCTGCCATTCCGCCTCGGTGAACACCTGCCGCCCCGGCGAGGCCACCCCGTTGGGATCGAATACCTTCCTGATCTTCCGCATGAACAGATGTCCGTTGGGCCCTGCCTCCGGGAACA
>CAZWCD010000171.1:0-5044 GCA_964632275.1 uncultured Thermodesulfobacteriota bacterium | reverse complement strand
AGGAGCGGGACCGGCTGAGGGAAGATAAGGCACAGCTCCTGTTCATGGTGGAGAAGCTCCAGCAGCAGTCGGTCAAGGCATCTGCCGAAAGCCGGGAAGGCGGCGTCAACGCAAAGGTGGCGCGTTCCTGGCTGGTCCGGATTTCCGACCTCAGAAATGCCGGGGTTGTTGAGAAATCCGCATCAAGGAACGACTATGTGAAAGAGGTGAACGAGGTGATTCGGGGACTGAAAGAGGATTTTGCCGAGGACACCTTCATCATGGGGATCGGTTACGCAAAGACCTCCTCCCGCATCAAGGCTGATATTGTTGCCGCGCAGAAAAAACTGGATGACATCATCACCTACCTGCGGGCTTATAATAATGGCGCCGGGTAGTTTGAGAGGGGATGTAATTAAGTTTTATGACAGGGCGGTGCCTCCAAGCATCATCATGGATATTTGTTGCGAGTAAAAACCCCCTCTGCCGGTTTGGGAGAGGGGGTCACATTTTCATATAGCTTCAATTTTCCTGCTTCGCGACGGGCGGATCGGGAGAAGCTCTCTACTTCCCCTTCTTCAGCTCTTCGTCGATCATATTTGAAAGGCCCTGCACCGAGCGGTCTTTCACCACCCTTCCATTCAGGAACATCGCCGGCACGCCCCGCACATTAATATTCATGCCCAGCTGGCGATCCTCATCAATCTGCTTTTTAATCGCCGGATCGCTGAGAGCGGCATTGAACTTTGCCATGTCCAGGCCCACGGTTTCCGCCTGCTTCTTGATGCTTTCATCACTTAAGTTCTGGAAGTCGCTGAAGAGGGCCCTGCTCATATCCTGGAATTTGTTCTGCTGTGCGGCAGCAAGGGCTGCCATGGCCGCCTTCTCCGCGAAACGGTGCATGGGCAGGGGGAAGTGCTTTATGACCAGGTTGACATCGTTGGGACGCTGCTTGAGCAACTGTTCCAGTACCGGATAAATCCTGCTGCAGTACGGGCACTGGTAGTCAAGAAAGGCGAAAATCGTGACCGGCGCGGCGGCCTTGCCGATGACCGGCGACGTGCCCTTGGGAATGTCGTACACCTGGGAAATTTGAATGATGGAGAGCTGCTTTCCCGCGCCCTGGGTGAGGAACAACTGTTCCCCGTCGGGGGAAAGTGCCAGTTGGTTGAATTCCCCGGTGAGAGGGATGACGGACGTCACCTTGTTTTCCGCCATCGAGTACACCTGCACGCTCTTGCTGCAGAGAATGTACGCGGTGGTTCCCTCCCGCGAAATGGCCACATCGCGGGGGGTGTCGTCAAGCGGTATGTTTTTCAGGATGGACCATTCAATTTTGGCCCCGGCATCTGAAAGGGCGCCGAACAGCATGGTCAATGCGCATAACACCATGAACAGCCTGCAGCTAAACATTTTCATACTATCTCCTTTCCTTGGAATATGTTGAGCAATAAGTGAATTCCTATCATGCATGCCAATTCTAAGAGAAACGCGCATCCCTGTCAATGGATAGTTTCTCCCTTTCCGCAGTGCATTGGTCGCTCCTCCGGCATGCATTTATTGCCTGGCCGTCTGGAGATACCCGGCGGTTTTCACCGCGGGAAGGCAGCGCAGCGGCTTTAAAAGTTCTTCCAGTGGGTCCTCGGCAATCTGCCGGAACTTGGCGATGATGTCCGGACGCTGCGCTTGGATGACCGCCATTTTCGCCCCGATGGCCGCATTCATCAGCTCCTGCAGCTTGTGGGGGTTGAGGGTGCAGGGAAGGGGTTTATCGATCAGGCTGTACACGTAGGCTATATCCCCGGCATTGAAAACGTAGAGCAGCGCCAGGCTCCTCAAGTAGCCGCGGTAATCATTGCGCAGAAATGACTCCCGCCACCATTCCTGATACCGCGCCACGCCTTCCCGGGACGGTTTGTTGTCCCGCAGCGCCACGGTTATCACGTTTGCCGCTTTCCAACCGCACATGATGGCGCCGGTGATCTCCGCTTCAAAGTTCCACGCGGCATCTCCGACAACCAGCACATTGTCGCAGAAGGGGTCTTCGATGGGGGAGAGTATGTTGAGGACCGCGCACTGCTTCGCGCCCAAACGCGCGCCGGCAAACCAGGAGGCGAAGGGGCTGTCGTGCATAAAATCCCGCAGCGCGCCATCGTAGTCAATCCTTTCATCGGCGGGGCCGCCGATGAAAATCCAGTAGGTGTCCTCACCGCAGGCCCGGGGAACGATGCCGTAAGTGAGGGGCAGACCATGCTTGTGCTCGAATATGTTGGTCATCTTGTAGGTGAGCGGAGAGGGAAGGGCAACGCCGGTCACCGCATGAGAGATGGTTTTGACCGTGCCGTACCATATCCGCTTTTTGTTGAGGCCCAGGCATTCGGCGATGCGGGAATTCAGTCCGTCCGCGGCAATGGCAAAGGCTGCCTCAAATGCCGGACCGTTGCTGGTGGCGACCGTGACGCCGTCCCGGCTCTTCCGCACCCCGCTCACGTTTATGCCCGGCATTATTTCAGCGCCGCAGCCGGCAGCCTCGCCGAGCATGCCCCGCAAGAGCTCCTCTTTATCATAGACGACGGAGAGGCGCCCCGCATCGCCCCGGGAGATATTTTCCTCATAGTTGCCCATCCTGATGCAGGTTTTTCCGTCAGGAGCGTAGAGCACCTGCCCGTAGAAGTTTTTGTGCGGACCGCTATAGTTCACGCTGAAACCGTTCACCGGGAACACCAGCTTTTTCCGCCGCTCGTTGAAATACATCCGCTCGCCGAAGAGATAGTCATCTTCGATGGCGAACATGGTTGCGCAGGACCGCCCGACAGCGGTAAAATTATGTTTTCTTTCGAGCAGCAGCACCGACAGCCCGTTTTCAGCCGCAACCTTTGCCGCCACAAGACCCGCCGGTCCCGCGCCTATTACCACCAGATCGTATCGTCTGCTCATATCGTTGCCTCCCGGTTAACCGTCACTTGCTGTTGACCCAGTATATACCGGATCGGCGGGAAAGACGAGCGCTCTTTCGCCGCCGCGCCGGCCGCGATCAAAGCCCCGGTTCCTCATCCGCAGCCAAGGCCCGCACGCGCCGGCCAGGTAGCGGACAGCGCATAGAGTAACCCGTGGATTTTTGCCCGCGGGTGAAAAATAATAAAATACTGTTGACGGATGCGCTATAAAGGAGGATAAACAGAGGGTAGCAAGAGCAGTCGGGACGGGGCCTTAGTGCCGCGCCTGCGGCGATCCGGTTTCATCAGCACGTGTATGAAAGAGGGCACGGAAGCATGGAAAGTGCACGGGTAGAAGGAAGGACAGAATCAGTCAGGATCCCTACAAGCGTGAAGGCCAGGTATTTTTTAAGAAATGAGCAAGTGCCGGGGCGGGATTGCACGGTGATCAACATCAGCCTCAATGGTTCCGGTCTGGCTTTTTACGCGCGTGAAACCATGGTGAAAGGTTCGCGACTTTCACTGAAGATGTTTGCGCTGGGGGGAAAGGCCATCATCACCGTGGACGGTGTGGTCAGCTGGGTGAAGCAGGGCAAGAAGGATTATCTGTGCGGGATCAAGCTGCTTGAAGTGCTGGATCATGCCAAGCAGCTGGCGCTCGGCCTGTATTGATTATATGCAATGAATGTGCGGGGCGGTTATTCTTCTCTTGATGCCGGCCCTTGGATGAATGCCAGCACCATGTCGGTGATTCGTTTCACTCCCTCCTGAAGCGCTTCGTCCTCCCTGATCGCCTGCGCTATGACCGGGCTGTACCGGTAATAGAGCGCAATCATCTCCCGGCCTTCGGCGCTCCGGCTTAAGACGGCATCGCGCCAATATCTGAGCAGCGCTGTTTCCTCAGCGTCTTCGCCATAGAGCAGTTCTGCAGGGCACGGATCCGCGGAGGGATCGCCGTGCAGGGTGAAGCGCTCGGTAAACTTCAGAAGGCCGGCGAAATACACCTGCACCTGCCACTCGCCCGGTATGTTCTCCGGGGCATAGCCGTTTATCAATATCCTCGAATACCAGCACCCCTGCGGGTAAGCGGTGAGGTTTTTCTGCTCGGCGTATAATTCCCCGTCCGGTTTATACCATTGGCAGACAATCTCGTCGGTTGCCGGAGCGTGATTCCAGGCAAACCAGCAGTTTGCTTCCGCATCGGTGTAATCGAAGCTGTCGGCGGGAATCGGGGTGGAGCAGCCGGTGTTCCACTGCGGATTCCGGGTCATCATGTGGTTGGTTATTGTGGCGTCGGCAAAGGCCGGCGCAGTGTCCGCCGGGCCGATGAGGAACAGGAAAAGCATGCATGGCAGCACGTAGAATCTGCAGGTCATTTTTTTCATATGCCACCTCAACGAAGGCTTTCATGCAGGCATTGTGCCCGGTTGAGACAACCCCCTTGTGCCGCTTTGGTCGGGCGCCGAAAGGGAAAACCCCGCAGATGACATATCGGACAAAGGTAACTGAATCATGAGGGGTAAAAGTGCCGATCAGTGACCCGGGCAGCAGAATGCCCCCGCTTAATGCACGACGGGCGCGGGATGGTAAAAATTGTTTACCTGTTTATGGTTATATGCTATAGGATAAATCCCAAGTGAGACGAGGAGGAGCGGTTATGAAAAAAGCAGCGCTGTTCTTGTTCGTAAGCACGATCATTGCCGGAGGGTGCAGCACCACCAAGAGCCCCATCCTGTATCCGAATGAACATCTTGCCTCTGTCGGCGCCGAACAGGCAAACCGGGACATAGAAGAGTGCTGCAGGCTGGCTGACAGCTACCTTAAGTCACAGAAAACTAAGGATATGACCAGAAAGGCGGTTGAAAGCAGTGTGGTTGGCGCCGCTTCAGGGGCTGCAGCCGGATCGATATTCGGCCACGCCGGAAGGGGGGCCGCCGCCGGGGCTGCGGCCGGAGCTGCAGCAAGCGTTACTCATTCCCTGTTCCGCGTGAAGGACCCTGACCCGGTTTTTATGAATTACGTGAATCGCTGTCTCAGCGACAAAGGGTATCAGACCCTCGGCTGGGAATGATGGCGCCTGACCATACGCCGGCGGAAACGTGTTATCATCCGGTTGGCAGCTTCATGCA
>CAZWCD010000170.1:0-5064 GCA_964632275.1 uncultured Thermodesulfobacteriota bacterium | reverse complement strand
GGCTTGAAAGGAGCGCATCATGATACTCGGGATCTGCGGAAGCGGAAGGAAAGAGGGAAACACCGGCGCACTCATTGAAGCGGTACTGAAAGCGGCCGGCGCTGAACACGAGCTGATATGGCTCATCGACATCAACCCCGCGTACTGCACCGGGTGCATGCGCTGCGTCTTCGAAGGCAACTGCTGGCAGCAGGATGGGATGACCACCATCTTGTACAAGAAAATCCTTGACGCTGAAGCCATCGTCCTCGGCTCCCCCTGCTACTACGGAGAGGTGTCGGGGTTGATGAAGAGCATGATGGACAGAAGCATCGCGCTCGGCTACATGGGGATCGGCAAGGAGTCCGACAATCCCATGCACGGGAGGAAGCCCCTCGCCGGCAAGCCCGGCGCCGTGGTGGGAGCGGTGGCGGGCCACGGCATTGACCACACGTTGGAGGTCATGGAGAGGTTCCTTTCCTACAGCGAGATGAAGGTCGTGGGTAAGCTGGGGGCGATTGCGGGCATGGACGATGTCAGGGAAAAGCCCGACATCATGGAACAGGCGCGGCAGCTCGGTCTGAAACTCAAGGCGGCGCTCAAAGATAAATAGCGGCAGGGAAAGCGCGGAATCAAGGTCCTCTTCCACAGCAACAAAAAGCCCCCTCGGCACAAGGCCGGGGGGCTTTTCAGTGTGTCTGATAGCTGCAAAGCAGCATTAATCTTTGCTCATTTCCTGCGCAAACACAGCGAACACCGTTAAAAGCGTTCGGAGCATTTAATTTCCCCCTTATTATCCGAGCGGCACATAATAAGCAAGAATGGTATGACGTGAGAGGTCCCGGTCAATGACTGCTTGACAGCAACCCCGAAACGTATTAAGAAACACCATGCGAGGCCTGCAAACCGTATTATAATTGCAGGCAGTCCGGCAAAATCAACGTCGGGGCGTAGCGCAGCCTGGTTCAGCGCACCTGCCTTGGGAGCAGCAAAAAGGGGTTTTTGGAAGACTGCAAGAAAATTGCAAAATCTTCCCAAACCCCTTATTTTATTGGGTGCTACAGCTTTTATCCTTTGCGATGCCTTTTGATATTTTTTGACCTGGTTTGGGGTTGCATGGACACCTATATGGACACCAGACTTCCATATGTCAAATCGCCCACCGGTGTTCATCCACGACAGCATAAAGCCTATTCATGTGGGCGTGTTCTTGCCCTAAAAGGGGAGGTTAGGAAAGGGTGGTCAGGGCACTTATAAAATAGGGTGGTAGGGTAAGTACCTAGCCCCAAAATTCCCCACCAGAAATCTGGCATCCCTTATCTGCCCTCCGATCTTACCGGCTACATGCTCCCATTATAACCGTCTTATTATAAGCAATGAATAATAGAATTATAATAAGGGATAGTATTATTATTGGTTATTATAATTGCTCATAACCCACTCCATTATAATAGGGAAGAACTTTATAATGCGGAATACCTGTCTTGTAAGTGTGTTCGCTGAAAACCAAAGGCAGGAGTCGTTATGATCCCTACCCTCAGATCACCAAATAATTAAGCTCTGTACGTCCTCATTCCCATGCACACTTGCCCTTGAAATCATACCCTCCGCGTACCGGCCAGACGTAATGGGTATCATTCATAAAGTAGTCGAGCACGTAGCCAGAGCCCATGTCCACGAGCCACGCGACGTTGTTACCGAAGGCTTCCGTAGAAGACGACCAGTAGAGGTCGGACTGCACGTTGGTAAAGGGATGCCCACTCGGCAAAGCTGGGTTATAACGTCCATAATCTATCAGGCTCGCTAACTGCCTCACGTTCGGCAACACCCAGTCGCAATAACCCGCATAACATGTCAAGTTATATTGTGCCGTTACCCAGTCCATAGCTTCAGTCCAGGTCATCATCCCTGAACGGTAATCGGCGTTCTTGGTCCACATCAACCCGGTCAGATTATCGGTTACTGTCCCATTGCCATGGTCGGTAAACCGCGGATTCGGCGATGGCACCCCTTCCTGCAAACAGCCATCATCCCACCCATACAGGTTTTGTGCCTGTCCTGACCCAGTTTTTGCCACTGCTGCAAAGCCACCCGGGCAGGGCCGATTAAACCTGCCACGTCCAAAATCGTTCTTGAAAACAAAGGCATCAGTCCCATCCTGATCTCTATCATAATCAAAATTACCGTCACAGAAGTCAACTTGTGCCACCGCAGTAAATGGCAATGACAGCAATAAGATTGACAATAACACTTTTAGTCTTTTCATGAACCTACTCCTTTGATTTGTTATTCCATTGCCACATCAATCATCGGCAATACGCCATCTATCATCTGCTTTACCTCTTCCTTAAATCCCTGATCCTGTTCCATTGCCAGGAACAGTTTGCGCCCACCCAAGGCGAAACAGTTCTCCCTTGCCACCTAAACAGGGAATTGACCTGCCTCAAGCACCTTTTCAACAAGGCACTCGAATGGGGTAAGGCTGAGAAAAACCCCGTCAGGAACGTTAAGTTCTTTAAAGAGACTGAGGGGCGTTTACGGTATCTGCTTCTTGAGGAAGTGGTCCGCCTTATAGACTGCTGTCCATCCGCAATAAGACCCATCGTTATCACTGCGGTGTGCACAGGACTGAGAAAGGGGGAGATCCTTCACATCAAGTGGAATGACATTGACTTTGCCAACCGGATAATCTTCATAGCAAACACCAAGAATGGAGAGAAGCGGGAGGTCCCGGTCAATGACTGCTTGACAGCAACCCCGAAACGTATTAAGAAACACCATGCGAGGCCTGCAAACCGTATTATAATTGCAGGCAGTCCGGCACAATCATCGTCGGGGCGTAGCGCAGCCTGGTTCAGCGCACCTGCCTTGGGAGCAGGGGGTCGGAGGTTCGAATCCTCTCGCCCCGACCAGTAAATTCAATCTCAGAAAAACACCTCTTTCTGCATCAACCTGCTTTTTGCGCAAGCTCCTTGCCGAGACCGCGGCACTTCTCCGCCGCTTCACCCGCATCGGTCGGCTTTCTCTCCACCGTCTCGCCCACCTGCTTGAAGAACCGGTTGCCGAATTTCTCCAGGCCCTGTCTGACCGTGCCGCCGCCGCCGTGGGTATAAAACAGTGCGGCAGGCTTTCCGGTAACCGCCTTTCCTTCCTTGTCCCAGATATACATGTCATCGAAAAATGTCTTGATGGTGCCCGCCACATAGCCGTAATAATCGGGTGAGCCGATGGCGACCGCGCCGGCGTTCAGCACATCATCAAGTTGTACCCGGCGCTCATTGGTATTGATGATCACCACGTCCGCCCCGGCACTGCGGGCCCCGTCCGCCAGCGCTTCCGCAAGCCCCTTGGTGTTGCCGCGCTGCTGACTGTGATAGATGACAAGAATCTTACTCATGGGGTTCTCCTTTCGATTGCAGACATAGACACGGTTCAGTAAGCTGCTGATAGCATCGCCGCGCGGCGCGCTACCAGCATCATTACCTCGTTGCAGATGGTCACTATATGAAAACACCCCCGGTGAGTCAATACAATTGTGCTGGGCAGGGCTGCACTATAAGAAAATACTCGAGACCATTCATGGGAGCGCCAAAAAAACTTGCGGGCAGGGAAAAACCACTATATGATTAGATGTACATTGCACATAAAGGAGTCTCTGTGGAACAACATCAGGTTGTCATTGTCGGCGCCGGCCCTGCCGGCGCATCGTGCGCCAAGGCCCTGCATGACACGGGGGTTGAGGCGCTGATTATCGACGTAGAGTCCCTGCCGCGGCATAAAACATGTTCGGGGGTTCTGTTCGGGCAGACCCAGGAATTGCTGCCCAAGCTCTTCGGATCGCTGCCGCCGGAAGAAATCTACTGCGAGCCAAAGACCATCCAGGCCTCGCAGATTATCGAGTGGAAAGGCGGGGATGAATTTATTCAGTATTTCTGGGAGATACCCAAAAACGGGCACGTGTTCCCCCAAACTTATTATAACGTCCATCGCGACCGGTTTGATCACTGGCTGGTGAAACAATGCGGGGCGGCAATCAGGGAAAACTGCCTGTTTCGCGGCTGTGCGGCTGACGGGGAGCAGGTCAGGGTTGAAGTGTTCCTGCGCGATCCCGAGATACTGGAACCCGGCGGAACGGGTGACCCGAACCGGACGATACACTGTGATTATCTGGTCGGAGCGGATGGCAGCGCCTCGTCAGTACGGCGGGCATTGACGCCGGACGTCTGGGCCGCAACACCCGCCGTGGTCATCTATCAGGAGCATTGTCCGATTGAGGACATGGGCGCCCTGCGCGAGGGATGCTGGCATGTTTTTTTTGAAAAAAGCGTCGGGGAAATGCTCTCCTGCGTGCACCGCAAAAATGACTGCCTCGTGCTGTGCGTCGGTTCTTTCGACGGCCGCACCGTGCGCTCAGGCATGGAGACCTTCAAGACGTTTCTCCGGGACAACTTCAAGGTGTCGGTCAAGAAACACGAGCGCGTTGAGGGGTGCATCATCAAGATGTGGCCCCCGGACCTCGGCCGCGGCAGGGTGCTGCTGACCGGCCAGGCAGGCGGGTTTATATACCTCAACGATGAGGGCATCAGCGCCGCCATGGATTCGGGCTACCGCTGCGGGCAGGCAATAGCCCGCGCACTGCGCAACGGAGGCGATGCGCTGGAAATGTACCGCGCCGCGACGGGTGATATCATGGCCCACATGGAAGACTGCGTGCGACAGGTACATTTTCTGGCGGAATGAGCCTGCGCTTTTTCTGTAACCGGCCGGCGGTGTACCGCAGTCCATTTTTTTATTGACAGGCGCAGGAGGCGTTTCTATACTGCAGGCAATGTAAATGGTTTGATAATGAAACTATCTAACCTGTAGCAGAAAGGGCGGCATATGGCAAAAGTGTTTGATGTGGTGATTGTCGGAGGAGGCCCCGCGGGGCTCATGGCGGCAAAGGTGGCCGGACAGAACGGCCTGGATGTCGCCCTGATTGAGCGCAAGAAAAATGTAACCGCCATTCAGCGCAGCTGCCAGACCATGGTCGCGATTGAAGACGAATATTACTTCGGGGAGCGGATGTATTTCGATGAAAAGCAG
>CAZWCD010000169.1:0-5102 GCA_964632275.1 uncultured Thermodesulfobacteriota bacterium | reverse complement strand
CCCTCTCCCCGCTGGGGAGAGGGTTAGGGTGAGGGGTAGTTAAGTCTATTTTTCGAATCAAAGAACTTCACCCTGTGGCGTACCGGTGCCATGTGCCGTCTACCTCATCTTCCGCCGCATCATGGGGAGGATCACCATGCCCAGTACTATAAATGCCAGCGCGAACCAGCCCAGATAGGGCGGCAGGTAAAAGGAAAGCACAAGGGTGTGGGAAAGCCGCTTGAATATATTGCCTGCCGGCACGGCGTTCCGGGCGACCAGGGCAACCTTTTTCAGGGTCTTGCCGTTGAGGGCAATCACCCCCTCTCCCATGATCTGTCCCTGGGAGACCGGGGCGTATATGCGTTCGGGAATGGTCTTGGTAAAGCTGAGGCGCGGGGCGTCGCCGGCGGCAACCGTAATGATGCCGGGTTTGCTGGCAATGAGCGCAACCTGACTTTCGGTTCCTTTCCACACGCGTATGGTGGCGATGGGCTCCTGCGCCTTGAAGACGGTCGCGGTGGAGAAATTTTTAAACCCGTAATTGAGCAGCTTCAGCGCCTCGCTTTCCCGGGTGGAGCGGTTCCTCGCGCCCATCACCACCGAGATGAAGCGCTGGCCGTTCCGCTGCGCCGTTGCCACCAGGTGAAATCCTTCCTCGTCGCTGATCCAGCCGGTCTTCAGCCCGTCAACCCCCTCGTTGAGGAGCAGCAGGCCGTTGCGGTTGTGCTGGGTTATGCCTCCGAAGGTGAAGGTGGTGATGGAGTGGATGGGCAAGGCCTCCGGGTGATCGGCCAGGTAGTGATAGGCGAGGGTGGCGATGTCGGCGGCGGTGCTGTACTGGCCTTCCGCCGGCAGGCCGTTCACATTGATAAACGCGGTGTTGTTCATACCCAGCAGCCGGGCCTTTTCATTCATCTTGGGGACAAAGGCCTCCTCCATGCCGGCAATGTGCTCGGCCACCGCGATGCAGGCATCGTTTCCGGAAACGGAGGCAATGCCCTGCAGGAGCGTCAGCAGCTCCACCCGCGTTCCAACCTGCACGAACATTTTTGAGCCCTGGGTGGCCCAGGCTTTTTTGCTGATGAGCACGGCGTCATCCGGCTTGATCAGCCCCATTTTTATGGTGTCATAGGCGATGTACAGGGTCATGAGCTTGACCAGGCTTGCCGGCGCCATCCGCTCCCCGCTATTCTGTTCAAAAAGCGTCTGGCCCGAGAGGGCGTCCAGCAGCACCGCGGAGGTGGCAGCGACGGTAAACTGCGGAAGCGCAGCCCCGGTTGCCTGCCCGGCGGCCGCCTCCCCGGCCGGTTGCTGCCCGGCCGGCGGGGTTGGGTCGGCGGCGGCCGCCTGCCCGGTTATCGCCGCGGCCGCCGGTGCCGGCAGGCCGCTGCATAGGGTGGCACTGCAGAGAAGCGCCGCCGCGATGAAGATCGTTGTACCTGCCTGTTTTCTCATCTCTCCCGTTCCCCGGTTGCCATGGAATTCATCCGTATTCAGGCGATGCCGCATCACCGCGGACACCGCAAAATTGTGCATCATTCTATAAGACAAATTGCGTTAGTCAAGCAAAAAGGTTTTTTAAGCCGACGTCGTCGCCGCGCGGGATGACGGGCTTTGTCACCCGCGGGAAAAGTAATTGACAGCCCGTATGCCCGATGATACAACGTGAGCCATAGGGAGAACGTGAACCGTACAGCTGATCACTTGCGGGGCATGGCGGAATGACCCAGGGAACGGTGCCCGAGGGTCTTTTTTTAGCACACGCCGAGTAAGGAGGCTTCCATGAAGCGCATGCAAGAATATCCGGCCTTGAATCATACGCTGGTGTGCCGCACGGCGGCAGCCATGCGCATCCTGGCGGGGCTTGGTTGCGTCCTGTGGCTGGCCGCTGCCGCGCTGCCGGCCCGCGCGGCTGATGCGCCGGGCGGGGAGGGCGCTGAGCCGCTGTCGCTCAAGCAGTGCATCGAGCTGATGCTCGCCAACAACCTCGATTTGAAGGTTGAACGGTTTAATCCGGACATGCAGGAAAAGGAGATCGTCAAGGAAAAGGCGGTCTTCGATCCCCTGGCGCGCTTTTCACTGCAGGATAATAAATTGAAGATTTCTCCCACCACCTTGCTCAATGGCGTGCTGAGCAATACAAGCTACGAGCAGGAGACCATCAATTACGATGCGGGAATTTCCAAGCGGCTGCTGACCGGCGGGGTGGGCGACATAAGCTTTACCACTGATAAATACCGGACCAATTCCTTCTGGCAGTATGAAAGCCCAACCTACTTTTCCCAGGTGGTGTTTTCCCTCAATCAGCCGCTGCTGAGAAACTTCGGCATTGACCTCAACCGCTCACGCATCCGCGTGTCCGCCAACAACCGGGAAATTTCCAAAACGCAGCTCGAGGACCGCACCGCAAAAATGGTTTCCGGTCTCCAGCAACTGTATTGGAATCTGTACCTGAGCCAGCAGGTGCTGGGGGTTAAAAAGGGGTCGCTGCAGCTGGCCCGGGATCTCATGAAACGAAACGAGGCGCTGGTGGAGGTGGGCAAGCTGCCGGCGATCGAGATACTGCGGGCCAAAACCGGCGTGGCCTCGCGCGAAGAGGCGGTCATTGTGGCCGACAAAGCGGTGAGGGACCTGGAAGACCTTTTGAAAGAGCGGCTTAATGCGCCGATTCGTGACCGCCCCGTGGTCCTGATGGATAAACCGGTCCTCAGGGAATTTCAACGGCAGGAGGTGAGCGACTACATCGGCATCGCCCTGGCGAAGCGCCCCGAGTGCGAGCAGGCGCGGATGCAGCTTGAAAACCTGAAGATCGCCCATGCGGCGGCTAAAAATGCCATGCTCCCCCTCTTTGATGTGCAGGCCAGTTACGGGATTAACACAACCAACACCCATTATGACCGGAGCATTCATAATCTGGACTCAGGGGGTGACTATTCCTGGCTGGTGGGATTCAAGATGGAGATACCGCTGGGGAACCGCTGGGCCAGGAACAATTATGAAAAGAGTGCGCTGGAGCTGCAGAAGGCGGAAACCGCCCTTGCCAGCCTGCAGAACAAAATTGAGCTGGAGGTAAAAGAGGCCATCCGGCAGATCGAGACCAACCAGCAGCGGATAGCCGCCACCCGGGAGGCGCGCCGGCTGAGTGAAACCAGCCTCGCGGCGGAAGAAGAGCGGATGACGCTGGGCATGTCCACCAGCGTTGACGTGCTGCGGGTGCAGGAAGAGCTAACCGCGGCACAGGCTGGTGAAACCAAGGCCCTCGTCGACTACATCAACTCGCTCAACGGTCTGGATGAGGCGCTGGGAACGCTCCTGGAAAACTGCCAGATTACCGTTGGGGAAACATCGTAGCAGGTTGTTTCAGCGACCTGCTGGCGGTCCGCCATTGACAAGGTGATTGACCGCGCCGGACAGTTGGGTTAGGCTTACATACATGCATACGACGCCTCTCCGGAGTGAGCGGCGGAAGGAGTTCGCATGAAGGTGAGATCCGCGATGTGCAGTGTTCTTTTGTTTCTGTCCCTTGGCTGCGCCCACCGGGTGGAGATGATCGATCTGCCGCCGGGCACTGAGGACTTTCTGCCGTCGGAGGTGGGAATCCACGCGCCCGCCGTCCTTGAGAAGCTTGATCTCAGGATCAACGGAAACGACATAGAACCACCGGAGGAATTCAGCCGGCTGGTTGTTCAGAAACTGCAGCGGACCTATGTGTTTGAGGAGGTTGCCGCCCTCGCCGATTCCGGTATGATGAAGCACCGGGAAAAGGCGGTAAATCTGCGGGTGGCCGTCAACGGTGTGCTTGACACCAACGAAATAACCAACTTGGCCCGCTTTGCCGCCAACTGCATGACCCTGTTTCTCCTCTCTTCCGCCCTGCCCTATAAAGACGAGTTCGATGTTACCATCATCGTGAAGGCGGTGCGCCCGGACAAGGCGGAGCGCTTTTACCGATCGCGCATACAGGGAACCGCCTGCTATCGCTTTTTCGGGGGCGAGCAGGCGCGCCGGGAGGCGCAGGACCAGGTGCTTTCCCGGGGCCTTAACGACCTGATGCGGCAGATGATGAAGGATGTCGATTTCTTCGCCATGAAAACGCCATAGTACCATTCTGCCCCACGCTCCGTTCATCCGTTCCGCTCCGCGTCGCTTGCGCATAAACCGCGCCCCCGTACGACCTGCCGCACCTGCCTTTCCCCCATGCATGAGACGGCACTGTGGGTGTATAAAAGTATAAATTATATGCCTGAAAAATCCCATTGCCGCTTGCTTTGGTACAATCTTCCCGGCGCCGGCGGCCTGCTACAGCCATGTCCGAAGCTGCCGTGCATGAATGTGGCTGCATCTGACCAATTTTACCTACACCCTGCGCTCATGACAGGCATGCCCGATTTTATCTAATCGACCGTTTTAGAATGATTTTTTAAAAGCTGCTTCAATGTTCCCGCCGGCGAGGCTGTTCTGGCATATTATTTGCTCATAATTATAACCAAGACGCCGAACAATATTATAGTAAGGGGGTGATCACAGAACCATTTATGAAGAGTGCAGTCCCGATTCTGAAAGCGGTGTCATGACCGGCGTCTGTTTCACGAGCATAAGGTTGCTACTCAGGGAACCAGCAAACCGTCACCATAAACAGGAGGTAACAATGCATCAGCGTAAAAAACTGGGTCTGACCGTCTGTTGTATCCTCACCCTTTCCCTGTGTTTGTGCGTACATTATACACAGGCTGCGGCAATCGATGCAATAAACCCCGATGCGGGTTTCCAGTTTGCCATCGTGCTGCAGGGACAATCCACCGGCAGCATCAGCACCACCGCTTCAACCGCTTTTGATATTTTAAATGTGGCCCTGGTATCGATCGGCAACAGCACGCTTACCGCGAGTTTGGATGTCACATCAGATCAGACGGGAGTGTGGTGGATTTCCCTGGTAAGTCTTGGACGGACGGTGGATGCCGACTTTGCCTTCGGTTTTGCGCCGATGACCGGGGGAACCGCCCAGGTTGCGGTTGACCCGACTATCGGTTTCGCTTTTGCCACCGGAGGGGTTATCTCGACCACCCCGGTTACGGCAGAAGATCCACTCCTGTACAACATCAATGTAACCGGTCAATAGT
>CAZWCD010000168.1:0-5121 GCA_964632275.1 uncultured Thermodesulfobacteriota bacterium | reverse complement strand
GGGTACCCTGCTTGAGCAGGTAGAGCAGGAACTTCGCTTGATGGAGGGAGGTAAGAAATAATCTTGAGGCAGGTTAACATACTTCAAATCGCAATACGTTGTTTCGAAACCCTCTAGGGGCAACCGGCCGGTTGCCCCTCATGCTATTCCCGCCGCGCCTTTTGGACCTGCTGAACGCTGGCGGACAGCTTCTTAAGCAGCCGATGGAGATCCTTTCGCTCCTGGGGGGTTAATCCCTTGTTGATAGTCGTCACAATGTCCTTATACCGGGGCAAAAAGGCCTTGTAGAGTTCGTATCCCTTCTCGGTTAATAGCGCCCTTACCACTCTTCGGTCACGAGCATCCCGCGCGCGGTACACGTAGCCATCTCGCTCCAGGCGATCAATGATGCCGGTGACATTGCCGCCGCTGATCAGCAATCGCTCTGCCAGCTCACTCAAGGGAAGCCCCCGGGTCCGCCCCAGGCAGCTTATAATGTCAAGCTGGGGAACGGTTATCCTGTCCCTGCTTATCTGGCGCTTTATTTCCTGGTATACGAGATTGAAGGTCGTGGCCAAGCGGATCCAGAGCATGACCTCCTTGAAGCCGGCATCTTTTTCCATTGAACGCTTATCATCTCCCGTCAGAGTTTGACAGCTATTTAATCTATACCGCCGGAGGGTGTCAAGGCCTTTTGCCCGCGCGGTACGACATTCTGACTCTCGTTATTCGGGATTCTTCAAAGATTCCAGGGCCTCTGCGTCTGCCAGATCTCTGGTTCTACCGGTAGATCTCTTGTTGAGAATAAGATCTGCGATGGAAGGGATGCGGACGTCAATCCCCTCGATGTTCACGGAGATTGAATTCCGGTAGGTAGGTTCAAACTGAAGTCCGGATGCTGTGGTGATGATGTCAATTCTTCTTGGAGCGACGCCAATCTGAAAAATGGTTCCATCCTTCAGAAGGTCGTCCCTGGTCAGATTGTGCAACGGAGTACCGAAACGGCTCAAGGCGCGCAAGACCGCATCAGCGTTCTCGGGGGAAGGCATCACCCAAATATCGATATCCATCGTGGCCCGGGGATAACCATGGGCAGCAATCGCGTATGCCCCGACGAGGATAAACCTAACCTTTTCTTCGGACAAGGCATGTAATATGTCTCTGTAGTCTTCGTTCAACATCGTGCTTCACGCTCAGGGATGCGATTTCGCGGGTTAACGGCCAGACGAGACGAATGCGCTCTTCCGGCGTACCGGGAACGTAGTCGTCATTCCAATGGTCCGTCACTCGACGCAAGACGGTATGTCTTCTATTCATGATTCCAAATACCATTTTACCCGTGTAAAATCAATATGGTAATGAAGGTCCATGCAAAAGCGGGAATACAATATTTATGAGTTTCCCTCAGTGCAATAGCGGTTTAAAAACATCCTCTGGAATTGCCGGTTTGCCTTAGCGATAGACATCCTTCCGATGACCGATCGTAACAACCCATACCGTCAGCTCATCATCTTGAATTGAATATACTATGCGATACTGTCCCTGGCGCACACGATATCTCTCCAGGCCCGACAGCTTTTCGCTCCCCGGAGGGCGCGGATTTTCAGCAAGCATGTCAATGCAATCAAGAATTCTCCTGAGATCATTTTTAGGTGTGGATTTTAAATCCTTCTCCACAGACCTCTTGAAAAAGATCTTATATGCGGCCATCTTTTTTCAGTCTCTTGATCATCGCTTCATAGCTTACCAGTGGTTCCGACGCTCTTTGATCAAATGCTGCAAGATCATGGGCATCTTCTGCGAGAGAATCTCTGATAGCTTTGTTAACCAGGTCTGATACTGAGCGAGACGTTTCAATCGATTTCAATCTCAGAGCTCTATGAAGATCCGGATCAAGATAAATGGTAGATCTTTTTGCGTGTATTGTCATATCATCACCTCGTTAAAACACCATAACATTATAACGTCATAACGTCAATCTGTTATTAGCTTTTTTTCGGCGGGCTGCGCCAAGACTTTTCCCTTGACGGGAAATCTCCGTTCCCGCTATAAATGTCCGTCCACCACGGCAATGCTCCATGAGTCCCAGAATGGAAAACGCCCTGAACCGGTTTTTCAAAATAGATGAGTCGGGCTCAACCGTCCGCACGGAAATCGTAGCCGGCGTCACCACCTTCATGACCATGGCGTATATTATTTTCGTAAACCCGGCAATTTTATCTCAGGGCGCGGGGATGGATTTTAACGCGGTCATGGTCGCCACCTGCATCTCCGCGGCAGCCGCGACCATGTTGATGGCGCTTCTGGCCAACTATCCCATAGCCCAGGCGCCCGGCATGGGCATCAACGCGCTGTTCAGCTACCAGATCTGCTCATCCATGGGGGTGCCCTGGGAAATCGCGCTGGGCATGGTTTTTCTCTCCGGCTCTCTTTTCCTGATCCTGACCGCGGTGAAATTGAGGGAAGTCATCTTCGAGGCCATACCGCAGGGAATCAAACACGGCATCGCGGCGGGCATCGGGACGTTCATCGCCTTTATCGGACTGAAGGAGGCGGGCATCGTGGCACCCAGCGCCACAACCTTTCTCACCATGGGCGATTTGAGCGCCACGCCCGCCCTGGTGGCAATCGCCGGCCTGCTGCTCACCGCAATCATGATGGCCCGGCGGATCAAGGGGGCGATCCTGCTGGGCATTCTGTGCACCGGCATCCTCGGCATCGTCACCGGGATGGTTGAATACAAGGGCCTGGTAAGCCCCATACCCTCCATGGGCCCCACCTGGCTCAAACTCGACGTGGCGGGAGCGCTGAGCCCCGCCTTCATCATGCCCATTGCCACCATTCTCTTTCTCAACATGTTTGATACCATCGGAACCTTAATCGGCGTCGGGGAACAGGCAGGGCTGGTGAAAAACGGCAGGCTGCCCCGCGCGGGCAGGGCGCTCTTCGCCGATGCGGTCGGCACCACCCTGGGCTCACTCTGCGGCACCTCACCCCTGACCAGCTACATCGAGAGCGCGACCGGCGTCTCGGAAGGGGGAAGGACGGGATTTGCCAGCGTGATAACCGCCCTGCTGCTCCTGCTTTCACTTTTCTTCTCTCCCCTGGCCACCATGTTCGGCGGCGGCTGCCCGGGTGAGGGCGGCGCGGTCATGCTCCACCCCATCACCGCGCCGGCGCTGATCGTGGTCGGCAGCCTGATGATGCAGTCGATTATCAAAATTCGCTGGACAGCGCCCGACGAGGCCATCCCCGCCTTCCTCACCATCGTAACCATGCCCCTTACCTTCAGCATCTCCAACGGCCTGGCCATCGGTTTTGTCAGCTACCCGATCATCAAGCTGGGCTGCGGCAAAGGACGCGAGGTGCACTGGCTGGTTTATCTGGTAAGCGCCCTGCTGATCGCGCTGTACCTCATCGCATGAACTGAGAGGAGAATTGACATGACCATGGAGATGATCAAGGCAAAGATACGCACCATCCCGGATTTTCCCAAGGGAGGAATACAGTTTCGCGATATCACCACCCTGCTCAAGGACGCGCAGGGTTTCAAACAGACGGTCGGCGCCTTTGTCAGCCGTTATCGTACAATGGGCATTGACATGGTGGCAGGCATCGAGTCCCGGGGCTTCATCATCGCCGGCGCCATCGCCTGCCTGCTGGGCAAGGGGTTCATCCCCATCCGCAAGCCGGGCAAGCTCCCCGCGGAAACCTACCGCCGGGATTACCAGCTGGAGTATGGGACCGATGCCATAGAAATGCACCGGGACGCAGTTACGCCGGGCATGCGGGTGCTGATGGTCGATGATCTTCTCGCGACCGGGGGCACCATGAAAGCGGCGTGCGAACTGGTGGAAATGGCCGGGGGAAAGGTGGTGGAATGCGCCTTTATCGTGGATCTCCCGGACCTGAAGGGAGGGGAAAAGCTCAACGGCTATTCCGTGTTTACCCTGGTGGCATTTTCCGGACACTAGCAGGTTGTTGAAAAAGGAGGCGCAGGCTGATGCTCTTTGCTGAATAGTATGTGGCACAGGGGGAGGGGCTTTTTAGCCACAACATAAGTAGTCGGAACATGCAGAATGGCACTGTCTTTGTAACTTTGTCCGACAGACCCGCATGGCACCAGCCTGTATCGAAGCCTCTGCAAAGCTGCCTGTCTGCGATTTGCGTCGTAAGGCACCGGGTCGTGCCGTAAGCTGCTCAACACATTGTTGTGGCGGCAAAAGCCCCCCCTTGAGCAGCAAATCTGCAGCGTCACATGCATCCTTCGTCGTTGCGACGCACCGGAAACGCGCTGTTGTCCGGGTGCGGCGAGCCGCGCTCCCACATATGGTCCAACATGAAACTCTGCCTCTGGTCGTAATTGTCGGGCCCACTGCCGTGGGCAAATCAGCCCTTGCCCTGGAGCTGGCCCTGAAATACGGACTGGAGATTATCAATGCCGACTCCATGCAGGTGTATCTCGGCATGGATATCGGTTCCGCCAAACCCTCTCCCGCAGAACGCAAGCTGGTCCCCCACCATCTGATTGACATCAGAAACCCCGACGAGGACTACAGCGCCGCCCGGTTTCTGGAAGAGGCGCGCCGGACGATCAGCGAGCTGGCGACGCGCGGCAGGCGTGCACTGGTGGTGGGCGGAACCGGGCTGTACATCCAGTCCCTGCTCAAAGGCCTCTTTCCCGCCCCTCCTGCTGACAAGCAGTTCCGGGAGCGACTCATAACACTGGAGAGGGAAAAGGGCAAATGGCACCTCCATCAGCAGCTTGCCGCGGTTGATCCGGAGGCGGCGTCACGCATCCATCCGAACGACACCTTCCGGGTCATCAGGGCGCTCGAGGTGCTTCACCTGACCGGCACCGCCATTTCTGAACACCAGCGGCGTCACCGCTTCAGCGATGCCGTCTTCAACGCCTTGAAGATAGGGCTGACGCGGGACCGCGGGGAACTCTACCGCCGCATTGAGGCGCGGGTGGATTCCATGATTGCCGCCGGCCTGGAAGAGGAGGTGAGGCGGCTGCTCACGCAAGGATATGCTCCCACCATCAAGGCATTTCAGAGCCTGGGGTACCAGCAGATGCTGAGCTGCATCCAGGGTGACATAACCCTGGATGAGGCAATACGGATGATCAAGACACACACC
>CAZWCD010000167.1:0-5247 GCA_964632275.1 uncultured Thermodesulfobacteriota bacterium | reverse complement strand
CCTGCACCAGACTCTTTCCCACCAGTTCGGCGGGCGCGTCCTCATCAATGCGCAGCCCCATGCCGATGCTTTCGTTGAACATGTCCGACATGAAGCCGGTCATGAGCGCAATGAGGATAAACGCCATGGAGCCGATGCGCGCCGCCTTTGAGTACGCCCAGTCCTTGAGCACCCATTTGTAAAAAACCCCCATCAACAGCACCCAGAGCACCCCGATAAGAGCGCCGGCCAGGACCCCTAAAAAGCGGGCCGTGTAATGGCCGACCGGCAGATCCCGGAAGTATCCGCACATCTTGATAAACAGCGTGGGATACATGAACTGATCAAGGAAGCGATATTTGGCGTCCGCCGTTCCGAATGTTTTGCCGAAAAAATACCCGGGAATAATCAGCTCCAGCCAGATGGCGCTCCGTACCCAGCCTCCCAGTCCTTTCACCTGCTTCATGGGGCAACTCCCTGTGCTTTTTGATATGGCGTTTTCCCGTGCTATGGACGGCTACAAAGAAGTAGTGCTTGCTTTTTCAAAGAGAAGAGCAACACCATTGAGTGTTTCATTTAAAACCCTGCCTTCCACCGTATTCAGGCGTTCAAGAAGCAGTCGTACCGCCTCAATTTCTCCATTTCTGAACATGTCCTGGCGCTTTCTGCCCTTGGCGGTCAGCCGGACATCCGAAACCCGCTTATCCCTTTCATTTTTCGTCCGCTCCAGATATGCAAGCTGCTCAAGGCGGCATACCAGGTTGGTGGCGCTTTGCAGCGACATTCCCAGCGACCGGCTTATATCGCTGATGCTGATGGTTTCGCGCTCATTAAACAGGGAAAGGACGCGCATCTGGGTCATGGTGATGGGCAGGCGATTTACCTGTAACCCCCGGCCGATGTTGAGGCACCTGAAAATTTTCTGGAGGTTGAGGTATACCTGGTAGGAAAGCCTGTCAAAATCGGTTTTTTCGGCCTTCCGCCGGGATATGTTTTTTGTTGCCAGCCCGTTCATAGTCGCCCTATACCCGCACGCTGAAAAATAGTACACAATTATTAACTAATAATGTTCTGCCTGTCAACCCTTTTTTTGCCGTTGCGGGTAACCCGGTTGTCCCACGAGCAGCAACGGTCAGGGAGCGGCATCCACCCGCGCGGGAGGGGCAGAAAATGAGAATAACGGATAATAGTAGGAGGAAGCGGCGACGTGACGTGTATGCCGTGCAAACGATGGTTCTTCAGAAACGGCCATGCCAAAGCGATGGTGGATATTTTTTACTTGCCTTTGCCGCCGCCCATCAATTAATATACATAAATGTACTAAGTTTGCGGTGTGGCCGGCGCATGCTACACCGGCTGTGCCCCGTCCGGCAATGCGCGGTGTTGAAAAACCCACCGGGGATAGCCAAACAGCGGGGACTGGGGAAATCATTGAAAGGAGGCGCTTATGAATACCGCAGAACAACTGGTCCGCAGAAATGCGTCACCGCTGGCCCGCGCGATGATGATCATCGGCGGGGTGGAGCTGGCGCTGCTCATGCTGAACTTTTATTACGTGCTGCATTTTTTGAACACCGGCGACGGGTGGGAGGGGGCGCTGATAACCTTCTGGACCAATTTCGCGCTGCTCTGGCTCAATACCATCATCGGCATTATCTGGGAGAAGCAGTTTTGCAATGAATACTTCATGTGCCGGGAATTTTTCTGGCAGGATGTGGGCAATCTCGCAGCCCTGCTTTCCTATGCCTTCTTTTTTATCGGGACCTGGCAGCAATGGAGTTTGAAAGGGCTGGCCGCGAGCATGCTTGTTGCCGGCGCGGTGTATGGTATTAATTTCGCCCAGTGGATTTACAAGCGCATGATCGCGAGGAAGGGTGGGGGATAACCTGCTGTATGCCGGGGTATCTTGTCCGCAGGCGCCCCCGGCATGGCAGCACAGCCAAGCAACCCGGCATCAGGTTGATCCTGCGGCACTGGCCGTATCATCCTTAAAAAAATGGTTGTACCCGATAATCGCGATGGCCATGTAGGCAACCGTTTTCGGTATCATCATCATGCCGATCATGGGGAATCGCGGGTAGAAGGGGACGACCGGCCACATGCAGAAAAAGGAGATGAAAATCAGGATGCTGAAGGTTAAAAAGAGCCGGTCCTGCGCCCGGCGTGCGTCATGCAGGATGAGAAAAGCAACACCCAGGCCCTGAATGGTTAAAAAGATATTGCGAAAGATGCCCCAGCCCACCGGGGCGATATGGATTTGCCACTGATTTTGCGGCAGCATCATGACGATAAAGCGAACAACGGCAGTGGCGGCGAGCACATAGTACCAGACGGTAAAGGGATGGTTGTATCGCCTGCGCCACAGTTCCAGGAAGCAGAGGTAAAAAATGGTCACGGTGATTGAGGTTGATAAATTTCCCAGACCGGCAAGATGAATCGATCCTCCTAAAAATGCCGGACGGTAATCAAGCCCTCCCGCCGCATAGGCAATAATGCGAGAGCCAAGCAGCCCGGTGTCCCCCAGCACCAGAAAGAAAAACGCGGCCAGGAAGACGCCTGCAAGTCGTAACCGGTGGCGAGGGAGCGCTGGCACCTTGCAGGCCATAATGACGACCAGCGTCCAGATGGTTGTCAGGTAAAAGAGATCGAATACAATCTCCGTCCACATCCGCACCGTTTCGCTCATGGGGACATGTGCCTCTTTTTTCAGCGATGGTCAGCGCTCATCAGGCGCACACCGAAAAAACGGTCAAAAAGTTTACGACCAGGGTCAGGTAGGTGATGAATGAGGCATCATACGAACACTGAGTCGCATACAGCAAGCCCGCTATAAAATCATAGGTTTTGACCAGTTTCTGCTGCCGGCAGATGGTCTCCCGGAGCGCTTCATCAGGGACCTCTGAATTGTCAATCGCGCAAAGCTGGTATGATTGCAGCGCTATCAGGATGTCCGCAACAATGCTGCCGGCAGAAAGGGACGTACAGACCTGGTCTCCTCCGCCTGACATCGTCTGCAAAAGCGACCAGCCTGAATAAGACAGCCCGGACAGCAAAGCATCTCTGCATTCCGGATCGAGCTGCTGTTCACGCATCAGGTCAAGCGCCGCCATGTACTCCGCTAAGGCCGGCTGCAGCGATGCCGTATCTCCACCCTTCAACGAGAGCGACAAGGCGTCAATCATTTGTTCGGTTTTCAAACACATGAGTTCGAGATCACCTGCCTGATCATTGATCACACAGGCAGATGTAACGGGCATGCCGATCGCTTCGATCTGCACTACATCCGCCCGCTGATCGGCTGCCGGAGCGTATGGGGGAAATGCCGCCGCATACAAACTGCAGACAAAAACAATAATCGCTGTTTTTTTAATCATCCCGGTCCTCCTCTCAAAGATATGCACCACAAAACGCAAGTGTCTCACAAAATACAGCAATACAACCGATTTTGCAACTTTTTAAACAACCATGAAAATCCGGTCAAACCCTATGCCCTTCGGGGGCACCGCGACGCGTGAAAATAGGGTGCAGTACTTTATTCCCCCTCACCTCAATCCTCTCCCCCAGGAGACTGTGTCATAATAGGGCGAGTTGTCATTCCGAATCCTTCTCTGTGTCATTCTAAGCCCCTCGCTTTGTAATTCTGAGCGAAGCGAAGAATCTCCGTAAATTGCTCAGGATAAACTTCGTGAGGCATCTGATACAATTGATTTTATTATTGTATAAGATTTCTCGGATGCCCTCGAAATGACAAAAGAGTGATTGTGACACAATCTCCAGGGGAGAGGAGGTTGTTTTGATTCCCGTTACTTTTTGGGGAGAAGCAGTTAAAAAAGTTTCGCTCTCCCCGCCGTGGGAGAGGGTTAGGGTGAGGGGGGCTCAATCTATTGGTGTTTTAAAGGCATTTGAAATCGCGGTGTACAGTTACCGTGGTTGCCTCCATGGATACCTTCAGGTGTCTCCCGTGGTGAGAAGACGCCGCACTTGACTTGCCTGGAACCGTATCTTATAGTGACAAGCCATGCACATTTATATGTCATGAGCGCTATGACCCGGGACATGGAACACACAGAGAAGGAGCGTAACGAGCGATGAAAGACAGGTATGATGCGGTTATCATCGGCAGCGGCATGGGAGGGCTTTCGTGCGGCGCATGGCTTGCCCACCACGGGATGAAGGTCGCCGTCATCGAGCAGAACCGGCAGGTGGGCGGTTTCTGTTCAAGCTATCAGCGGGGCGGATTCAACTTTACCGTTGCCGCGTCCGAGGTGACCGGCACCACGGAGAGCGGGCTCATTACCAGGACCATCCGCGCCCTGGGCATCGAAAAGCAGATTGAGTTTATCCCCCTTGAGCAGGGCTACCACGTCCACTTCCCTGATTTTAATTATTACATATATTCGGGCGGCGGCACTGCCCGCGAGCGCTTCAGGGAACAGTTTATCAAGCTCTTCCCCGCGGAGGCGGGCGGCATCCGGCGTTTTTTCAACACGCTGGAAACCATAAATGAGCAGGCCGACTATGCCACCTTCCTCGGCACGGCGCCGCGGGATATCGCGCGGATCCTCATCAAATGCCCGACCCTGGTCCGGCATATGACCAGGGGCATCGTGTCATTCATGGATGGCTATGTGCGCGATCCCCGGCTCCGGGCGGCCCTCTCGATTAATGCGACCTGCGCCAATCTGCCGCCCTCAAAGATGTCGGCCCTGGGCATCGCCGGGCTTCTCATTGAAGGGGGCAAGTCCATACCGCATGTCAGGGGAGGCGCGCAATCAGTGGCCGAGGCCTTCGCCGCGAGCGTGCGCGCCAACGGCGGGAGCATACTCACCGGAAAACAGGTTGAGCAGATCATGGTGGAGAAGGGCAGGGCATGCGGGGTGCGGCTGGTTAACTCGGCGCACGCCGCCGCAGCGGGTGAGAGTGCCCGGAGAGCGCCCGCAACTATAATGGCCCGGTATGTGATTTCGAATGCGTCAGCGCGGCAAACCTTCTTTCAGCTGCTGGGCGGCAACCATGTCGGCGCAGCCTACCTGAACCGGCTGCGCGCATCTGAAGTCACCCCGCCGTTTTGCGCGCTGCTGCTCGGGCTGGATATTGATTTGAAGCAGATGGGTTTTGCGCCGGCGCTGCACATCCACACCTCCACCTATGATACCGAGCAACATTTTACCAACCTGAAAGACCGGCTGCTGGATGAGCATGCCCCTGATCCCTTTTTCCGGTTTCAGCTGGCCAACCTGAGCGATCCCGCATCCGCCCCGCCGGGGA
>CAZWCD010000166.1:0-5284 GCA_964632275.1 uncultured Thermodesulfobacteriota bacterium | reverse complement strand
GGGGCACAAAGGAGTTCATGCCCTTTCACCGGATCATGCCCGCCCTGTCGCAAGGACTCATTGACCTGGGGGTCATCATTCACGAGGGACGATTCACCTACGGAAGCTACGGTCTCAAAGAAGTGGCGGACCTGGGGGTCTGGTGGGAAGGGCTGACCGGGCTGCCGATCCCTCTCGGCGGCATCATCGCCAAGCGCAGCCTGTCTCCCGCAACCAGTAGCGAGTTCACCGCGGCGCTGCGTGAGTCCATCCGGAAAGCATCGGCCGAAAAGGGAGACACCGATGCACCACTCTACGATTTTATCAGGCAGCATGCCCAGGAAATGGAGGCAGGTGTAATTAACCGCCACATCGACCTCTATGTCAACGAGCACTCGCTGTCACTGGCGGGGGAAGGAAGCCGGGCATTTGAAAAACTGTTTTCGCTTGCAGAAGGTCTCTCACTATGATGCTCCTGGTCTTTGCCACTGAGCTTGAGGCGCAGCCGTTCATCGATCACCACCGGCTGAAATATCTAGATGACCAGAATCCCTGCCCCGCGTATGCGGGTGACGGACTACTCCTCATCATTTCGGGCATGGGATTTTTGAAAGGAGCAGTAGCGCTTTCTCAGATAGTGCAGCGGCATGAGAAGGGTGGCAACTCGATCACCCGGGTGATCAATTACGGGATCGCCGGTGCGTTAACCGAACGGTTCTCTCTCGGGGAGGTCGTTTGTGTCGACAGGGTCGTCAAATACAATCCGGTGGAGTTTAGCAAAACGCGGTTCAACAAATTCTTCGCCTCCGCCTTCCCGGAGATCAGGCTTACCGAGAAGGCAGAGGATGCGGTGGTCCTCGCCACCAGCGATCATCCCATCCTGACCGAAGACGACGCCAATTGTGCCGCGCGCCATGCCCGCCTGGTTGACATGGAGGGGTATGGATATGCCTTCGTCGCCGGCGCCCACGGCATTCCCATAGAGCTGATCAAGGGTATAAGTGATTTTGCCCGGAAGGAAAGCGAGGATTCATTCCGCAAGCAGGTGAAGCGCACGCTTGATGCGCTGCTCGCCTACCATATCAGCGGAATCAGGTCTCACTGAAGGATTATTCAAACAATATTTTCGCGGGCTGTTTAAAAACATCACGATGCAAGGCACGCGACATCCTGAGGAATGAGGCGTACATTACCGTACGTCGCAATGACGAAGGATGAGCGTAACGAAGCAGATGGGTGTTTTTCAACAGCCTGCTAATGGAATTCCATGCCGCCGCAGACATTAAGCGCCTGGCCGGTCATGTAGGAAGCGTCCTCTGAGGCAAGAAAAGAGACGGCCCCGGCGATGTCATCCGGCGTGCCCACCCGCGCGATCTTCAACTGCCGCTGCTCGATGGCCGTATCCACCACCATTTTAATCATGCTGCCCGGAGGCAGTTCCATGACCTTATCTCCCCGGTGCCAGATGGGGGTGTCAATCAGTCCCGGACAGACGGTATTGACGGTTATCTCGTACGCGGAAAGCTGAATGGCAAGCCCCTGGGTGAGTCCGATGAGGGCGCTCTTGGAAGAAGCATAGGCAAGGCTTCCCGCCCGGTTGGTCTTCCCTTCGGTGGAGGCGATGTTGATGATCTTCCCCTTGATGCCCTTACTGATCATGTCCTTGGCGATAACCTTGGTGAGGAAAAAAGGTCCCTTCACGTTGGTGGCATAGATTCTGTCCCAGAGCTCGGCTTCCAGATCTTCAAAGGACATGTTGGTATCGCCGGTGCCCGCGTTGTTTACCAGAATATCAATCTTCCCGAACGCTGCGATGGCCTTGTGCGCCGCCCCTTCCATCTCCGGCAGGTTGCCCACATCGGCCGGCAGGGCCAGCGCCTTTTGACCGCAGGCCTCAACCAACCGAACCGTCTCCTGCACTTTCTCCGCGGCAAGATCTGAAACCGCAATATCCGCACCTTCGTTTGCCAGGCGCAGCGCAATGCCCCGGCCGATGCCGCTTCCCGCCCCGGTGATCAGGGCCGACTTGCCGCCAAATCGCTTCAATCCCTTTTCCATTGCAGTTCTCCCTTTCGCGCCCGCTTCCTATTGCAGGCCTTGCAAAAATTGCACTCCGGCCCGGTACGCCGTGTCCAGGATATCCGGGTGGTTTTTAACCACGCCCTTTCCGTGCTTTTTGCCACGCGTCCCGGTGATTACAAGCACATCGGTGGTCATCACCTGGTGCAGTCGCATGAGGATGACCATTTTTTCGACAATGTCATCATAGGCATGGGGGTTGGGCCACATCCAGCTGCAGACAATCAGCCCCTTCTTCCCGGGCGGCATTTTGCGGGTAAGGTAGGGATTGGCAAAGCAGTCCCAGCGATCCATGAATGTCGCCATGTAGCCGTTTTCCCGGGCGGTATAGATGGGGAAGCCGGCAATAAAACCGTCGCAGGCATAGAGCTTGTCGTAAAAAGGCTGCATGTCATCCTTGACCGCGCAGATGGTTTTGACGTCCTGCTTGCGGCAGAGCCGGCAGCCGCTGCACTGCTTCATATTCAAATCGGAGAGGTAGATTTTTTCTGTTTCGGATCCGTTGTCCCGCGAGGCGCGCAGCAGCTCATCGATAATCACATCGGTGTTGCCACCCTTGCGCGCGCTGGCGCACACAGCGAGAATTTTCTTTCCCTGAGGAACATTGGCTGCCCCGTCAGTGTCCTGAGCCCATCGCGTGATGACCACCGGTTCGGCGCCCGGCGCTATCTCCTCCTGGTTTCGTGACGAAAGCATGTCGGCCTTGAGTTTCTCCGGGTCCTTGATTTTTAATACCAGCGGGTCAAACCCGCCGGGGAATATCTCGGCGACAGAATGCCACATGAGCTCCTCCGTCACCCGGTTCACCCCCTGATAGGCGGCAATTTTTTCGGCGTTATAAATCAGCCTGTCCCTCCAGCGATTTCTGATAACCGGCGGGAAAATGGCGCATAGCGCATCTATCTTTTCTTTTACTCCATCCTGCCAGGTAAATGAGGGCATGTAAACCTCCGGTGTCAGTTGACAATTTACAGGGTGTAGGGGTGAGGGTACGGGGTACGGGGTTCAGGGTTTAGGGTACAGGGGTCAGGGCACAGGGGTCAGGAGTCAGAATTCAGAATATTGTTTCAACCATTATCTCCGTTCGCTTCGCTGCTATCCGCATATCAGAAGACAGTGAGTCAAACTTCCACAACCCAAAACTCCAGCACTCCATTACTCCGTAAGTTTGTCCTTTCTTCCCTCTTCCCTTTACCTTCTACTTTCTACCCTCGCATTATATTCTCGGACCACGACAGTAATGTAGGATTTTGGTCATTTGGATTGTGGATGTGTTTCGGATTTGCTCGTCAATCCCGCATCATCCACCCTGCACCCTGTTCCCTGAACCCTGCCCCCTCATGTATGCAGCGGATACCCCGCCCGTGTTGCCGGCTTCATGAGCGAAACCGCCGACTGCGGCTTCAGGCTGGCAATCTTTTTTGCCATGAGAGGTTTTTCACTCTCGATGCGTTTCAGGTGCGGCGCAATGGCCTGCACGATGGTCCCATACAGCTTGAACGGATTCAGGCTCCAGGGAAGTTTCTTGTCGATAATCCGGTGGAGATAGTTGAGCTCATCTTCGGTGAAAAGATTGAAAAAAACCGGATAGCAAACAAAATCACGGTAGTCATGGGTCTCGGGCCAATTTTTCTTCCACCAGGAGATGTAGTCCATCACCCCCTCGCGGTTCGGCTTGCCTGTATGCAGCGCCGTGCATATGGCGTTTGCCGCCTTGTGGCCGGAAAGCAGCGCCCCGGTGTTCTCCGCCTCGGCAAACCAGACGGTATCGCCCACAAACACCACATTGTCCTTGAAGGGTTCCCGGGCGGGGCTCCACATGCTGATGACCGCGCACCGCTTGTGGGTCACCTCGGTTTTATGGAACCACTTGCTGAAGGGACTCCTGGTTGTGAAGTATTCAAACTGCTCCTGGCCTTTGGTGTAAAGCCAGTACTCATCCTCACGGTACACGCTGGGCAGCATGCAGAAGTGGACAGTGCCCAGCCCGCCCCGGTCATAGGCATTGCCCATGCAAATCATTTCAGAACGGTCAAATTTCACCCCGGTCACATAGTAGCTTACCGAGGAGGAGGTGGTGATAAAGACCCGATCCCGGTTGAGGCCGAGTTTCCGGGCAAGCAGGGAACTGATGCCGTCGGCGGCCACGCAGAAGGTCCCCCTGAGCCGGTCACCGCTCTTTGTTCTCACCTCGACACCGTCGCTCCCGGCGCGCGCATCAATAACCGTCCGCTCCAGGAAAAATTCAACCCCCGCCTGTTGTCCTTCATCGCGGAGCCCTTCCAGGAGGACTTTCTTGTCGAATACCACCGCGGGCATGCCCCTGCCTGACTGATTTGCCTCGTAGTCGCCGATCTCGATGCGGTCCTCGGTGTTGGGCGCGATAAAGTGAACGGCATAAAACTCACGATAGGCGCCCCGGTAGTTTACCGAAAAATTGTTCACCGGGAAAATCCATTTTTTCTGTTCGCGCGAGAAGAACATGCGCTCGTTATAAAAATGGTCCATGTTCACCAGGAACATCTGGGCGCAGGCCCGCTGCACTTTTGCCGGGTCGCTTTTCATTTCCACCAGGGCGACTTTCAGCCCGTTCTGAGCTGCCGTCTTGGCCGCTTCCAGCCCCGAGGTGCCGCCTCCGACGACCACTACATCATATTTCTTTGCCATTGCGAAACCTCCTTCTCCCCCCATTCTTCAGCTAGCAGACCATCAGGAGAGCCGTGCCCCGACGCGTCCGATTATCTTATGCAACCATGATAAAGCATGGTACTTCGTTGCCCTCGTGTTCTGCAACTATAGAAGAAACAACCGCGAGTGTCAAGCACAACACCGCTATAATTTCAGCAGGCGAAACAGCCAGGGCGCCCCCAGGCTTATCCATATTCCATTGCATACCGAGTGAAAAAACCCTGCGGTCAGATAACCGGCGGCCGGCTGATGCGAATAAAATCTTCTCAGCAGGCTCAACCACGCCGCCAGGATGATCACACCGATGATGTAGCGCGCAACCGCCTTCTCTTTGGTGCACCGGGAAGCAAACGGCACAAAGCGGGATTTTACCACCGCCCCAACCCCGATTCCCAGCAGCATGCCCGCCTGGTAGACCACAACCACGCCGCCATGCATAAGCAGGAGGCCCAGCGGCACTGCCAGCGCGAGCAGCACCTGAAAGGCAGTCTTCCGCGCAGATATCCAGTTTTCAATGCCGCTGCCGCTGATGACATAA
>CAZWCD010000165.1:1546-5289 GCA_964632275.1 uncultured Thermodesulfobacteriota bacterium | reverse complement strand
TGGGAAATGCCCTGAGGGTTTACTCAGATACCTTCAGAAGCAAACGGTATCTGAAGGCCGAAGAGGTGGCTGCAAAAATGCCGCTTAAATTGGTCCTTGTGCTGATCCTTTGCATTTTTCCGTCGCTCTTTGTGGTTATTTTAGGATCGCCGATAATACGATTACTGAAGCAGTTTAACCTTATCTCGTAGCCTCTCCGTTACAAATTCTCAAATAATTATTGGAGGTGCCCTGTGATGGCAGCAACAAAAAAAGGCGTCTGCGTGTTTATCGGAATGGCTCTAATGACTGTTTCCTTTCTGAGCGGTTGCGCCTCGCACGACAAAGCAGTGCGCAAGTCCGAGTATGACCTGGATAGCAAACAAATACGCAAGCTGGTTGAATCCCAGGCGCAGGAGAGCCGCTCCAATGCCAAAATCGCCCCCCCCGCCGACCTCACTGCCGCCGAATACGAGCGCCTTGGCGACATTTATCTCAGCAAGGGCGATCCGATCAACACCTTCACCCATTACGAAAAGTCGTTGCAGAAAGATCCGCACAACACCAGGATTCATTACAAGAAAGGGCTGCTTTTCCTGGTTGAAGGCATGAATGCCGACGCAATCGCCTCCTTTGAAAAAGTGCTTGAACAAGAGCCGGGCAATGCCCTTGCCCACAAGGGTCTGGGGCAGGCCTATTTCCAGCTCAAGCAAAACGACAAGGCCACAGAGCACCTGCTGCAGGCCGCGTCACTCGACCCCGCCCTCTGGAACGCACATAACCTGCTGGGCATCATCTATGATTGCGAAAAAAACCATCAGCTCGCCATCGCTGAATATGAAAAGGCGCTCCAGACCGGGAAGGATAACGGGATGGTGCATAACAATATGGGCTTATCATATGCGATGGCCGGAAATTATCAAAGCGCGATAGAGAGCTACAACCGCGCGATCAGGGAAGGCTATACCAGGGATAAAGTGTTTAACAATTTGGGATTTGCACTTTTTATGACCGGAAAAAAACGGGAAGCATTTGAGGCCTTCAAGAAGGGCGGTGATGAAGCACAGGCCTTTAATAATCTTGGCAGCATGTATCTGGTGGCAGGCGATCACGAAAAGGCAAAAAAGTGCTTCGAGGATGCGATAGTGCTCAAACCGTCCTTTTACGAAACCGCCAATGAGAATCTTAAAAAATGCAGCATCACCAGCAACGACATTTCCTTCTGGTCAGAGCCAAAGACAATGAATGCGCTTGCCTCCAGCAGCATACGGAGTGAAGATATCATTGCGCCAAGACAAGCAATACAAGAGATGCAGCCCTATACTGTCCGGGAGGGCGACACGCCTTTCAGCATAGCCAAGCAGCACCACATGGACTTGTCTGATTTTTTAACCCTGAATCACCTCGAACTGACGAGCAGCATCTACAAGGATGCGACGGTACTGGTGCGGCCGCAGTGATGGAAGATGTCGCGAGTAGGGGATCAGGCCAGTTCGAACGAATGTGAGATCAATACCTGTCATTTCGAACGAATGCGAGAAATCTTATAAGATACATCATGGAAGATTTCTCAGTTGCCGCTTCGCAACTCCTTCGAAATGACATCTTTGTTTCGCGGCGCAATCCGCTCCTGCCGGTAGAATTAGGAACCTTGTCATTCTGAGTGCAACGAAGGAGCTAAAAAAGCACACCTCACCGCTGATTCGTCCCCTACTCCTTCTCCCACAGGACGTTACGGAAGCCTTTCAGCAGATTGAGATAGCGGATCTTGAGCGGCTCAATGGTGATCACGTTGTAATTAACCTTGTCGGCAAACTGATCCAGTCCCTGTTTTCTCAGGGCGTCTCCCAGGCGCGAATAGCGCTGTATGGCTGCGCACCGATCGGGGTCGTCATTCCGCTTGAAGATTGAGGCCTTCCCCCACACCTGCAATCCAATCGCGCCGAAATAATTCTCGCCCGGCTCATACGGATCCGCGATGGAATAGCAGACATTGCCGTTCTCCTTGAGGTTGGCAAATTTCCCTCCCCCCTCGGAAAAAATATAGACGGTCAGGCGGTTATTGAAATATTCGAGCGGTGTCGATCGCGGCTCGCTGCCGCGGCAGGTGGCGAGGTGCAGTACGTTGTGACGGCTCAGATAATCGCACACCTCCTGCTCAAATTCCTCTTCGTTTACCGACTCGCGCAGTGTAATATTACATTTCTGAAATATTTCCCTTTGCCGATCATTGGCGTGAGGCACCACCAGCCTTCCCATGTTCTCTTCCTCCCGCATCGGTTGTGCTGCCGCTATGCACCCTCTTTCCGCTGCCAGCCCTCGTAGGCATAATCCATCATCGCCCACTTATCCTCGGCGGTTATGCTGCTGATCCTGACCCCGCCGATATAATTAAAGTGCGGGTCGTTTCGCTGCTCACGTATCCACATGAGCACCCCTTCCATGGCAACCGGCTCATGCTTAACCGGCACGGTTATTTCCATGCGGAGGCCGGTCCCGGTCGTGATCGCCTCGCGGGAATAGATGCTGATGCCCATTCCCTCGCGGCTGATATCAATCACCGAGCACTCCTTCCAGCCGCATCCGTTGCGCTCCTCGTATCGCGCTTGCAGCGTTACCGGAAAGCGGATATATTTTCTTCGCTCATCCATAGGTTCGTTCTCTCCGGACTGCACCGTTTCCGTTTCAGGACCAACCATTCATGGCATCTGCCGCTTCAGACAGCCGTTATATAGCACAGACCGACACCTGAGTAAAGTTGAATCACCTTACCGGAGGGAGGTCCCGCCGGCGCTGGATCCGCGCCCCGGTTTCGTTTGCTTTCTGGTCAGGTTTCGTATATGATTTCCCGACACCCGGTTCATGGTTCACCTTATTCCGCGAGAATCATCATATGCTCGATTACCTCATGTTCACGGTAAACCGCTTGCCCAATGAAACCTTATATCTTTTTCTTCTCTTCAATGCATTCATTGAATACTTCTTCCCCCCCTTCCCCAGTGACACGATCATGGTTTTCAGCGCTTACCTGGCCGGCACCGGCAAACTGGATTTCCTTGCCGCCTATGTCATATCGCTGGTCGGAAGCACCGGCGGCTTTCTCGGGCTCTACGGCATCGGCAAATACTACGGAAGGGATTTTTTCTTCGAAAAGAATTACCGGTTCCTCCCGCGCGAGGCGCTGCTGCAGATTGAGGGCTGGTTCCGGAACTACGGCATCGGCCTCATCGCCGCCAACCGCTTTATTGCCGGGGCGCGTTCGGCGGTTGCGCTGTTCTCCGGCATCTCGAACATGAAATGTGCGCCCGCCGCCGCTGCCGGCTTTGTCAGCTGCCTGCTCTGGAACTCAATCCTGTTATGCGGCGGCTACTACCTGGGCAAGAACTGGCAGCACGCCCTCATCCTGCTGAAGCGGTACAACCAGGCGGTCATTCTACTGTTCATAGTGTTCGTTGTCAGCCTGCTGTGGGTGCGAAAAAGGAGGAAGGTTTAGCCGGTTTTTTAAAACGTGTTCTTTGCCGGCTGATCACAAACAGTCAGATGCAAGCCACGCGACATCCTTAAGGAATGCGGCGTTGATGTAAGCGCCCAGCCCGGGCACGGCCAGGGAGCGATCAGCCAGGCAATGAGGACGGAGGAGCGGGTAACCCAGGGGATGGGTGTTTTTCAACCGCCTGCCCGCCGGTCACCCAGGGGCAATCGGGAATAAGCGTTCATGGTAAGCGGCGCGCGCACGCCCTGTTCCAGGTAATGGTTTCCCGCGG
>CAZWCD010000165.1:0-1446 GCA_964632275.1 uncultured Thermodesulfobacteriota bacterium | reverse complement strand
GCGTTCATGGTAAGCGGCGCGCGCACGCCCTGTTCCAGGTAATGGTTTCCCGCGGCCGCAATCATTGCCGCATTATCGGTGCAAAGCGCCGGCGAAGGAATAAAAAGCTTCATCCCTTCCTGCGCGCTTCGGGCTTCCATTTTCTCTCGCAGGCGCGTGTTTGCCGCCACCCCTCCGGCAATCACGATCCGGTCACCCCCCAGCGTCGCTGCCGCCATAAAAGTTTTTGCCACCAGGACATCCACCACCGCTTCCTGAAAGCTTGCAACGATATCCCGTACCTGTTGGTTGGAAAGCGTCCCCTCATGATCCTTGACATGACGCAGGACCGCGGTTTTGACCCCGCTGAAGCTGAAGTCCAGCGAGTCCCCGGCCATCAGGGCGCGCGGGAAGGCTATGGCCTTCGCATTGCCCTCGCGGGCCAGCCGGTCGATGACCACGCCGCCCGGATATCCCAGCCCCAGCAGCTTTGCCACCTTGTCAAATGCCTCGCCCGCCGCGTCGTCCCTGGTTTGTCCCAGCGGCAGGTATTCCCCGATGCCCGTCACCTGATAGATGCTGGTATGTCCGCCTGAAACTACCAGGCCAACAAAGGGAAATGCACAGTCAGGCCGCTCCAGAAAAACCGCGGTGAGATGGCCCTCCAGATGATTGACGCCGACAATCGGCACCTGCCTGACATAGGAAACGGCCTTGGCGGCGGAAAGGCCGATCAGCAGGGAACCCACCAGCCCCGGCCCCTGGGTGACGGCAATGCCTTCCATGTCCTCAAGCTCCAGCCCCGCCCGCTCCAACGCTTCACGTATCACCGGCCCGATCGCCTCAATATGCTTGCGCGAGGCGATCTCCGGCACCACGCCGCCATATTTCTTGTGGAACTCCACCTGCGATGCAACCACCGAAGCAAGCACCGTCCTTCCATCCTTCACCACCGCTGCTGCCGTCTCATCGCAGGAGGACTCTATCCCCAATACCATCATCTGTGCCACACTCCATTCTGAGCCCGGGCTCATCTAAAAAGGATCACGACGGTTTACCGCCGTGCCCATCTCTATAGCACAAGTATCGCCTGCAAAAAATACTTATTTATGTGCGCGCGAATGTATGAGCATCGAGTGACCGGTAAAATATTTTCTTGACTCCTTATTTGAGATACGTTAATTGCTTGAAAAATCGTTCCGTATGAGAGAGGCATTGCCATGAGACATAGGTGCATGCGAGCGTTAAGGTGCTTGATGCCGGTTCTGTTGCCGCGATTCCAGAGGGTCGAGTACAGCAACGTGAGCTGCGTGAGATTCGCTATTTTTCTGGTTGCCCTGATTTTTGGATGCAGTCTGCCTGCGCCGGCGGCAGCAGCCCCACCGGGGACAGGCACTGATCTCAAGGCGGAGTACAGCAAAGCCATGGGCTTCGCCGCGGGGCAGGTTCTGGATGCGTCAATCAGCG
>CAZWCD010000164.1:0-5306 GCA_964632275.1 uncultured Thermodesulfobacteriota bacterium | reverse complement strand
CCATGATCAGCGGATCGCTCCAGACGTTTGAGTTGACGATGGGCAGGAAGCAGAGTCCGATGCAGTCCATGATCATTTTATAGTTTTCCTGCCACCACACAACCCTCCCCTTCGCCACCGGGCTGGTGTGATCGGCGGCTTCAGGAGGAATATCCTTGCCAAACATTTTTTCCAGCATCTCCTGGTGACCGATGATCGCCGCAAAGGGATGCCCCTTCAGATGGTCTCCCCCCCGTGTAGCGACCGACGACGCCAGGCTCATGGGCAGGGCGTAGGTGCAGCTGAACGGAAAGGACATACCCTTGGTATGGAAGCCATAGGGCTCGGCACCTTCCCCCAGCTGTGATGTCATGGTCGGAGCATTTTCCGCAAGCAGGTTGCCGAAACCCTCGCGCCGTGCCGTCATGCGCATACATTTTTCCACTACCCGGGCATCCCCCCACTTCAAGTCCGAACCTCCCGTTGCCTCGGAACCCAGAATGCCGCGCTGATAGCACTCCATGGCAGCGGCCATATTATAGCCGAACTGAATACAGTCCATGCCCAGCCGGTTGCACACATCAGCCAGATGCAGCATGGCGGGAAATTCAAAAATGCCCAGATTGGGCCCCAGATTAAGCAGGTGGCCGTATTCCAGCTTGTCTCCCTTGTCACCGCGATATGGACCGTCCTTGATTTCCCATTTTTGTGAGCAAGCCACCGGGCAGCGATAACAGGCGGTTTGCCCTGTTTTGAACGTGCCGGTAAAAAGATCCAGATCATAGGCATCAACCTGCGCGGCAGTCAGCGGCTCCTGCTCATTCTTGATCCTGGTGTGCTCGGCAATCTGGGAATAGTTGGTCAGCGTGCCGTATTGCCTTTTCAGCGTTGTACCCGGACCCTTGAGCCACGCGTTCCGGTAATAGCGCGCCAGCTCTTCGGTCCTTTTTTCATTCGCAACCGGCACCGTACCAAGACCCTTGGCTACTTTTATCACGATGGCTTTGAGATTTTTTGAACCCATGAGGCATCCCATGCCGGTGCGGCCATTGGTGCTCACCCTTTTGGTTCCCGACTGTATGTTCGCGTATTTGACCAGATTTTCCCCGGCTTGGCCGATCCGTGCCGTATCACAATTGCCGTACAGCTCATGGAATTTTTTGTCGGTCTCATACACATCAAGACCCCAGAACTCTGAGGCGTCAATAATTTCGGGCCGCCTTCCCGGTTCCATGAGAAGGGCGACGGGGCGGTCCGCCTTCCCCTGGATCACAATATGATCATACCCTGCCTGCTTCATACGGACCGGAAACCATCCGCCGGCGTTGCTGTCGCCGAAAATCCCGGTGAGCGGGCTCTTCCCGGTTACGGTAAAGCGGCTTGCGCTGGGAAAGATGGTCCCGACCATGGGCCCGCAGCCGAAAATGAGGGGATTCTCCGGTGACAGGGAGGCTACATGGGGATTATGGCGCAAAAGGTCGTAGAGCAAACGGGCATTAACACCTGCGCCGCCGATATATCCATCCATATACGTTCGCGGAAGGTCCTCATCCCGCACCTTGCCGGTGGTGAGGTCCGCCCGCAGTATTTTCCCTCTCCATCCAAACACAGCTGTTTCCTTACCCATGCTTCTCTCCACTCTAAAGATCCGGAACTGAAAGATCGCATTCATGGCTTCTATTAATATACTAGCTTATACTTTTCCATTGTTGCAACTAAAATTTACTATTGTGGGTCGGACCAAAGCAACTATATAAAATATCAAAGTAATCATATGAAAATGGAGGAAATTGAGAGGCTTAAACCGCTATTTTGAGCACCAAAATAGATCTTATAAGGAAATCGAGGGTATATGCACTGAGCTAACAGAGGTATGCTACAAGCTCATTTTGAGGCCTGAAAATGCCTCTTTAAGGCAAAAAAATGCCTTCTTTCGAGGCAATAATTATTATAGATCAAAAAGTTAGCGTGGCCCGACCCGATGCCGGACGGCGTTTTCCATTGACACGAATAAAATATTTCTATACCCTTGCAGCCTCCGGCAGGGGTATTAATTGAATTGTATTTACATGAATCGCAAACAGGAAAGGAGGAGATATGATTGTTACAAAACTCACCCTACTCTCTCTGGCTGCATTTACCTGGTATGGAGGCGGCATAGCGCTTTTTCTCAAGGCTACGGCACTGATCAAGGAAGCCTACACTCTTAACCCTGTTTCCTTCTGGATTTACCTGGCGCCGGTTCTCGGCATTGTCATTGGCCTCATCAAAACATTGCTCATCTTTAACCACGCCTGCAAGAAAAACATCAAGCGAATCCATGGGCTGATTAATCCCAGGCTCTGGCAATTCTTCCGGCCGGGCATGTTCATCTTTCTTGCCATCATCATTCCGGCCGGAGCAATGATGTCGCGCATGGCAGCAGGCAAGTTCGGCTGGCTGTGCGCTGTTGCCGTGCTTGACCTCTCAATCGGGACCGCCCTGCTTGCATCCAGCCTGCAATTTTGGAAAAAAGGGGCATTCAGAACAGCAGACGTATCTATTGCTAATCAATAGTAAAACCATTACAAGGAGGAGGGGATCTATGAGGACAATTTCCAAATTTTTCAGGTTTCAAAAGGCAATGATTTTTAAAATAATATGACAGGGCGGTCAATAGAAAAGTGCACATGAGCGCTTACCCATAGTTTTCCTATGCAGGGTCGGACCAAGACAAGTGCCTGAAATATCAAATTAATGATATGGGAAATGGCTTCATTCAGGGGCTTAAACCGATGTTTTAGACACGCAAAGATGGCTTATAAGAACTAATGGCATGCCCTGAAACACAGCGGGTTATCTTAGAACGTGATTTTGAGACATAAGAAGGTCTGTTTAACGCTGACAACCACCTTATTTTGAGGCAACAATTATTATAGCTTAAAAAAATAGCTTGGTCCGACCCGCTGAATCCGCTGCATTAAACACACTTTCGTCTCCTGCCAGTTTCTGCTATACTATGCACAAATGCCGTTAACCTCATAACCTTTTTTTAAAAGCTCAAGCATATGAGTATCCTATCAGCCATTGGCAACACCCCCCTGGTTGACATCACCAATCTGAACGGACATGCCGGCGTGCGCATTCTGGCGAAGCTGGAGGGAAATAATCCCGGCGGCTCGGTTAAAGACCGCCCCGCCTACTATATGATCAAGAAGGCGGAGGAGTCCGGTGAGCTCACCAGGGATAAAACGATCCTTGAACCGACCTCGGGCAATACCGGTATCGCCATTGCAATGATCGGCGCCGCAAAAGGATACCGGGTGAAGCTGGTCATGCCTTCCTGTGCAAGTCATGAAAGACAGTATACGCTCAGGGCTTTAGGCGCTGACGTTGTGCTTACCCCGGGGAAGGAAGGCACTGATGGGGCCATTCGCAAGGCGCACCAGCTGCTTGAGGAGTCCCCTGAACTCTATTACATGCCCAATCAGTTTGAAAACGAATATAATACCCTGTCCCACTATGAAACCACCGGCCCGGAGATCTTCACGCAGACGAAAGGTGAAGTCGATGTGCTGGTGGCCGGGCTGGGGACCACCGGTACCATCATGGGAACGGGACGGTATTTGAAGGAGAAGAAGCCCGCGGTTAAAATTATTGCCGTTGAGCCAACCGTCGGGCACACCATCCAGGGGCTGAAGAATATGCAGGAGGCGATTGTTCCCCGGATTTATCATCCTGAAGCATTGGATGAAAAATTTACCATTGAGGATGAGGAGGCTTTTGAAACCGCCCGGAAGCTTTCCACGCTTGAGGGGCTTTTCTCCGGCATGTCCAGCGGCGCCGCCATGGCCGGCGCCCTGCGGGTTGCGCGCGACATGAAGTCAGGCACCGTTGTGGTGATCCTTCCTGACCGGGGTGACCGCTATTTGAGCACCACCCTTTTCCTCCCCATCTGTGGTCAATGCCCGCCCTAATCAGCACCTATGCGGTCTGCGTAAACTGCAGGAGGCGTAAAGCATGAAGAAAAGGATATGGTTAAAGGTATCATATGCGCTTTTGCTTCTGCCGGCAGTGGCCCTTTCCACACCTGCAGCGGCTGACTGGTCTGCCATGGAAAGCGGCACCACCTATGAACTGCGCGGTGTCTGGGGCAGTGCGGCCGATGATGTCATTGCCGTCGGTATTGGAGGCGTGATCCTTCGCTATGACGGCAATGCGGAAGGCAGCTGGACTCCCATGGAAAACAGCTCGCCCTGACTATCTGCCATTTGGGGCAGTTCGGCCTCAGATATCTATGCCGTATGTGTTGGCGGAAGAACCCGTCACTATGACGGATCTGCCTGGTCATCGATGGAAAGCGGGACGGGCCAGGATCTCAAGGGACTCTGGGGAAGCTCGGCTGCTGACGTATTCGCCGTGGGTTACGGAGGCACGGTTCTCCATTACGACGGCACCGGCTGGACCTCAATGCAAAGCGGGACGGTTAAAAACCTCTACGGCGTGTGGGGCAGCTCTGCCACTGACGTATTCGCCGTGGGTTACGGGGGTACAATCATCCGGTACAATGGCACGCGGTGGTCACCCGTGCAAAGCGGGACGGACAAGCAGCTTAATGCCATCTGGGGCAGCTCTCCCGACAATATTTTTGCTGTTGGTACTTCAGGTACCATCCTCACCTTTGATGGCTCCTCATGGTCTCAGATGAGCAGCGGCATAACTGACGAGTTAGCCCAGCTAAAAGGGGTATGGGGCAGCTCTGAGAGCAATGTCTTCGCTGTCGGTACCTCTGGAACCATTCTCCGGTATAATGGCACTACCTGGACCCCCATGGAAAGCGGCACCGCCAACTTTCTCAACAGCGTCTGGGGCAGTTCATCCGAGAACGTTTTCACCGTCGGTGACAAGGGCACCATCCTTTTCTTTGACGGCATACCCGCAGTTACGACCACCACGACCTCAGTCAGCCCGCCGGACGGTTGCCCGGTTGAGGAAATCTATGGCCGGGACTCCAGGCAGGCGGCGCTGCTCAGGATATTTCGAGATACGGTACTGCGCAACACGCCCGAAGGCCGACAGCTCATAGCTCTCTATTATGGATGGGGCCCGTTCATAGTCAACGCATTGCGGGAAGACGCGGCGTTCAAACAGTGGATTCGGGACATGATAGAGGGGTTGTTACCCCTGGCTGTGCAATGATAAGTGGAATGATAAGATAGGGCTGTGGAAGGTCCTGCCTGCGGTAAAGCCACTATGACTTGGCCCTTACCGGTTTAAGCCGTCAATGCCGTGATGCTTGATGATCTTCCCCTCGATGATAAATATGACGTCTTCGCAGATGTTGGTGG
>CAZWCD010000163.1:4036-5326 GCA_964632275.1 uncultured Thermodesulfobacteriota bacterium | reverse complement strand
GAGGCCGGATATGCCGAGCCGGCCACCTGGGAGGTTATCTGCAAGCATGACGCGGCCCCGTGGTACCGTGCATCGCGCCATGCGGGGGAAATACTGGTGGTCACCTCTTTTCCGCTCGGCCAACCCTATAAGCCGTTCCTGGAAACAACCATTGAGCAAGCGAACTTCGAGCCGATCGACTTCCCCCCTGAGGGGGAACTGTTTGAAATGGCTGACAATCCAAACTTTCGTGCCCGCATCCCTGAAGGATGGGGCGCATTCCCGAAGGAAATGGGAGATGCCATTGTAAAAGGCCTCAACAACCTGTCAGAGAAAAAGCTCGCCACGTTTGGAGACCTCCTGGCAAGCTGGAACGCAGTGCACGCCAACTTTGCCGAACCCCGCTACCGGGCCGGGAAGGAATTTATGCATGCGCCGTATTCAGTTGCCGACAGCACCCATATCGGCACCTGCTGCGTTGAGCTGTTCAACCTCCTGGGCGCCAACGAGGAGGCGCTGCTGGTTCGGCCCTGCATCGGCAGCGTCATCGTCAAGGTGCTCGAAAAGAACCGCTACTACCTGGTCCGGCTGGCACGCGCAGCGCTTGATCAAGACAAAGCGGTCTAGCACAGAATCCCGGGAACGGTCGCCCAGTCATTCGTTTTAACTATCAGTACATTACCGAATAATTGCTTGACATACCATCTCAGTTTGCTACTATCTACAGTCAATTTAAGCGCACTTTTTCAACCGGCCTTCACCTGATAAAAGGAGCTGTACGATGGCAAACCCTGAAGGAAATCTTTTCTCCCGCATAGCAAATCGCATCGGCCGCACCGTGCTGGTCGCCCTGCTTGGCCAGGTTTTTTTCCTGGTATCGGTGATCACCATGATCCCGCTGCGCATGGCCAAGGAGCCGGTGGTTAATTACAACCTCTTCTACCTGCCCATTTTGGCCCTGTTCTTCTTCGCCCTCTTCTACCGCGCCTGCGTTGAGCAGGATGAGGCGCGGGGCATTCTCTACGGCTATTTCAGCGCCCTGGTCGCCTGGCCGCTCATCGGCGAGGTGGCGAGCATGCCGCTGGACAAGGGAATCGTCACCCAGTTCAGCTCCATCAACATCAAGCTTCTCGGCGCCTATTTCTATGTTGTCGTCGGCTGGATCCTGCTCAAGGTCATGTGGAGGACAGGGGCGGTGAAGACCTCGGTCTGCACCTTTTTCCTGGTGTTCCTGAGCATATGGAGCTTTGAGCTGTACATGGACAATTATTCATCCAAGGTGCCCCTGGAACTGATGCCGGTGATCGCCCG
>CAZWCD010000163.1:0-3936 GCA_964632275.1 uncultured Thermodesulfobacteriota bacterium | reverse complement strand
CCGCACCCGAAGCAGCTCAAGCTCCTGAACCTGAATCAGCTCAGGCAACCGAACCCGAAGCAGCTCAAGAATAAGCACACCGGATGGTAAGGAGGAGATTAGATGGATACCGCTTACAGAACACCGCTTGCCAAATGGGCGAGAGTGCTGGAGATCTTCATCCCCGGCTACATGTTTGGCAAATCATGGGGAATAGCAAAGGACATCACGGTTGATCTCTACCGGGCAACCTTTCCCCCGTTCCTGATTAACGGGGCGGAATACCTGAAACAAATGCTGCACACCACCAATCAAAACCTCCAGCTCCTGGTTGCAACCTCTGCGGGCGCGGTCATCGGGTTCCTGGTAATCGCGGCTCTGGGATTTCTCATGTACCTGGTGCTGCGGGACCGGCGGTACGTTGATGCGCTGCGCTTCACCTCGGTGACCCTCATCCCGATTGCGGTCATGAACGGCACCCTCTCGCATCTGTCAAACACGCTCCTGGAAAGTCTCGGCGGGGGTGAAAATATCGAAACGCTTACCCAGAGCGCCCTCCAGGGGCCCCGGGGCCAGATCATGATGTTCTGCGCCTTTTATATCACCTCCCTCTGGATGATGGGGAGAAGGACCGGGGTGAGCCGGAATCGCCGTTTCGGAGTTCTCCTGGTCGGCATCGGATTCATGGTGCTTTACTTTGCGGCGGGCCTGATGATCACCGCCGGGGAGTGGCAGGTGCTCCTGCCCAAACTGCAAGCGGCTCTGGCAACTGCCCACCATTAAGGAGAAACGGAAATGAACATAACCAGGGAACGTTTTATCGCCATTAACAAATACGTACTCATCGTTGCGTGTCTCATATACATCATCGGCGTCTTCAGCCCGGTTAAATATGTGCAGGGAGGCCTCATCTTCGTCCTCGGCGTGAGCCTGTTCTGCCTGCTGCATATTCCTTACTTCTGCTGCCGTCTGAAACATGCCGCGCACCTCTGGCTTTTCCCGCTGATCATGACCATCGTATGGTACCGGCTGCCCCTGGCCAAAACCCCGGAAGCCGGCAGCGCCCTGTCCGGCATAACCCTGCTGCTCAGCATCATACCGGCGGTTGCCTTTATGTTCGGCCGCAGCGAAGAGAAGCCGGCAAAAAAAGAGCGCCTGCCCATTGTCAGTTTCCGCACCGTGGTGCAGACCGCGCTCTTCATGACCTGGGCCTCGGTCACCGCCTTCGCCTTCATCAAGGGCACCCGTCCCGACCTGTTCTTCTGGGCAATGTTCCATGTGGGCACAGTGGCGCTGCTGCCCTTTCTCTTCGGCAGGGTAATCTGCGGCTGGCTCTGTCCCAATGCAACCATGCAGGACGCGCTTTACAAAAATATGGGCTTTAAAAGGCCCATCGAAAATCTCCCCAGGGCCATCGAGGAGCAAAGCCACAGTTGCGCCATGAACATCAGCGGTCCCATCGATAAAACCGCTCCGATGCTCCCCTTTACCCTGCTCATGAGCTGGTTTCCCATGTTCTTCGCGGAGACGGTGTTTGACCTCACGGCGGTCATCTGGTATCCCATCGCCTTCATGTACGGATTGATCCTGCTTTCCCCGCTCTTTAAGTGGAGAAAGCTGTGCGCCAACTTTTGCTGGCTTTCCTCCTACCGGGCGCTGGCCGGGCACGGAAGCCTCTGGCGCATCCGCTACAACAAGTCACAATGCAAGCAATGCAAGATTTGCAAGGCCGAGGAGGTCTGCCCCTTTTTCATCGACATCCGCAACCAGGACAACGAAATGCCGGCAAGCTGCTGCCTCTGCTTCAGCTGCATGGAGGCCTGCCCCTTTGACGGTGTGATCAGCTTCAGGAGGGCGCCGGAGGAAAAGGCGCGGGTAAAGGCGGTGGGCAGGGCTGCATGATCTTAAGAAACAACTGCATCAGTTACAAAAATCCCCCGAGTGTGTCGGGGGATTTTTTTCGCGATTTCTCGATGAAGTGCGGCTCCGACTCGTTAACCGCGCCCCCACAAAGCAAATCCCAGCGCCGCTCCCGCCACCATCAGAATGGCCGGATGGACATTGAAAAAACCCATGACGCAGAGCGAGACCGCGGCAATCGCCGCAGTCGGCCAGGAAACGACGCTGGAGGGCCCGATCTCATAGGTCACCAGCACAAGGAGCGCAAACACCACCGGCCGAACCCCCTTCAGCAGCCCCTCGACCGCGGGAAGATCCTTGTAGCGCAAATACAAAGAGGTGAGCGCAAGCATCATCAGCAGCGAGGGCAGGAGCAATCCCAGCAGGCTCACCAGCGCTCCGCTCAAACCCGCCGTTTTATACCCCACCATGAACGCCATCTTGACCGCGATGGGGCCGGGCAAGGTGTTGGCCATGGCCAGGGTATCGGTGAATTCATGGATGCTGATCCATTTATAATTCTCAACCGCCTCTACCTGGATGAAGGGCACGATGGACTGGCCGCCGCCGTATCCCAAAATCCCCACCTTGATGAAGGCATAAAACAACATCATGAACGTATTCATCTCTGCATCCCTTATGCTGAAAGATTAATCACCGGCAGCAACCATGACCCTTTTCGGCGGCATTATACATGAAACCTGATATGAGAGAATGTCATTGTGCGGCTCGACCGCAGCATCCACTTGTTATATAGTGGCTCCTGCGATGGGGTCACCGGACGACGGTTACTGATGGAGGACCATGCTCTGCCATGGCCGCATAGCAGCATCGGACGCGACGGAGCGCGTCCCTCCATACTCTATTTTAATCAACGGTAGGGGCGACCGGCCGGTCGCCCGCCCCTCCGCAACAGACGCGATTTTTCATTCAAGGCTCTGCCTGAACACCTGTCTCATCAGCTGTGTTACATAAACCACCTGCCAAAGCCATGTCAAGCAGGTTTTCTGCTCGTGTAGTCTGTCCAGCACTGCCCCTGCCCCTACACCTCAGCCGCAATAACAATTGCACCGATACTACCGCTATGGTATTCTGCTAACCGGGAGCAGCCGCAGGCGGCACGGACACCGGGAGCATCGGCCATGCACATTTACAATCTCTACAAATGGAAGCACCGGCACTGCTTTGAGCAGCCGGACGCACAGAGCGAGCGAAACACCCTGCGGGTCATTCTGCTCACCCTCTCCATGATGGTCATAGAAATCGTGACCGGCATGGTGTTCGGCTCCATGGCCCTGCTGGCGGACGGCTGGCACATGGGCACCCATGCCGGTGCCCTGGGCATCGCGGCCTTTGCCTACCGCTTTGCCCGGCGCAACGCCGACAATCCCGATTACAGTTTCGGCACGGGAAAGGTGGGCGTCCTGGGAGGATTTACCAGCGCGGTGGTCCTGCTCATGATTGCCTTGTTCATGGGATTCGAATCGGCGGAACGGATACTCTCCCCCGTCTCCATTCAGTTTAATGCGGCCATCGGCGTTGCCGTCCTGGGCCTGCTGGTGAATGTGGTCAGCGCCTTCATCCTGGATGACGGGGACCATGACCATGATGGCGATCACCGCCTGCATGAGCACCATGACCACAACTTACGCGCTGCCTATTTGCATGTGATCGCGGATGCCATGACCTCGGTGCTGGCCATCATCGCCCTGACCACCGGCAAGTATTTCGGATGGGTATGGATGGACCCGGTGATGGGCATGGTCGGGTCGCTGGTCATTGCCAAATGGTCATACGGACTGCTGCGGGACACCAGCGCGATCCTGCTCGACCGGGTCGCCGACAGGGAGACGGTTGCCGCCATTACCTCGGCCATTGAAGCGGATGCCGACAGCCGGGTGGCGGACATTCACGTGTGGGTGGTCGGCTCCCATAAGATGTCGGCCATCATATCGATTGTGACCCACTTCCCCAAGGAGCCGCAGCATTACAAAAAGCTGCTTGCCGGCTTTACCGATCTTGCCCACCTCACCGTCGAAATACACCGCAGCCCGGATG
>CAZWCD010000162.1:0-5343 GCA_964632275.1 uncultured Thermodesulfobacteriota bacterium | reverse complement strand
TGCGAACAGACCAACAAAGGTACGGGCTGCACCCAGATGGGCATTTGCGGAAAGGAGCCGGATGTGGCGGCGCTACAGGACGCGCTGATCTATGCGCTCAAGGGCTTGTCGGTGGTTGCGCTGGAGGGCAGGAAACGGGGCATAAATGATCATGACGTGAATGGCTTTATCTGCGAGGCGGCATTTTCCACCCTGACCAACGTCAACTTTGATCCGGATCGCCTGCAGCAATACTTGCGCAGGTGCGTGGAGCTGCGGGAGAACCTCAAGCACAAGGTACAGGCCGCGGGAGGGCCGGGCCAGTTTACCGATAAGGCCGCAAACTTTACCCCGGAGCAGTCACGTGCCGACCTGGTCAGGCAGGGTGAGGCCGTGGGATTAAAATCAGACCCCGGCATTGATCCTGACATTCAGAGCCTTCAGCATACCGTTCTCTTCGGCATCAAGGGGGTATCCGCCTACACCCACCATGCGCAGGTACTGGGCAAGGAGGATGACGCGGTGTTTGCATTTGTGCAGGAAGGTCTGGCCGCCACGCTCCGCAAGGACTTAACCCTTGACGACTGGGTCAAGCTGACACTGAAGTGCGGCGAGGCCAACCTCAAGGCCATGGAGCTGCTCGACGCCGGCAATACCGCGACCTACGGTCATCCCGTGCCGACCAGGGTGCCGCTGGGATGCAAAAAAGGAAAAGCCATTCTCGTGTCCGGCCATGATCTGAAGGACATGGAGGAGATCCTGAAGCAGAGCGAGGGAAAAGGCATCACCGTCTATACCCACGGCGAGATGCTCCCCACCCACGCCTATCCCGGCCTGAAAAAGCACAGGCACTTCTACGGCCACTACGGCACCGCCTGGTATAATCAGGGCAAGGAGTTTCCGAATTTCCCCGGTCCCATTGTGATGACCACCAACTGCATCCAGCGGCCGCGGGACACGTACAAAGAGCACATTTTTACCTGCGGGCCGGTGGGCTGGCCTGATGTCCCCCGCATAGCAGGGTATGATTACAGCCCGGTGATACAAAAGGCCCTTGCCATGCCCGGCTTCACCGAAGACCGGAATGGCCGGGCGGTAATGACCGGATTCGGGCGCAACGCGGTGCTGGGCGTGGCGGACAAGGTTATCGAAGGGGTTAAGAATAAGGCCATCCGGCACTTTTTCCTGGTGGCGGGATGTGACGGCGCCAGGTCCGCCCGCAACTACTATAATGAATTCGTTGAAAAGGTGCCCACGGACTGCGTGGTGCTCACCCTGGCCTGCGGCAAGTTCCGGTTTTTTGACAAGGACCTGGGCGACATAGGGGGCATCCCGCGGCTGCTGGACATGGGCCAGTGCAATGATGCCTACTCGGCCATCCAGGTGGCGGTGGCCTTATCCAAGGCCTTCAACTGCGGCGTGAATGACCTGCCACTCTCAATGATACTGTCCTGGTATGAGCAGAAGGCGGTGGCGATTCTGCTCACGCTGCTGCACCTGGGCATAAAGAATATGCGGCTCGGGCCGACGCTTCCGGCTTTTCTCACGCCGAACATTCTTGCCACCCTGGTCAAGCTGTTTAACATCAAACCCATCAGCACTCCCGATGAGGATCTCAAGGCCATACTGGGCTGATGGTTCTGCTCAGCTGGAACCGTGGTCGGAATGAGGATTCATTGGGCAGGGTCCGGACTTTGCGCTTGAACCGGCGCCCGCACTATGATATGCACCTGAGGCAGTACCGATGAGACGGGAGCTCATGTGGCAGTGAGAAAAGACGACGGCCGGTAGGAGCGGCTTTGAGCCGCGGACTCATTCCGTTCATAAAAGGTACCACCGAACTCAGGAAAGCAAACCATAACCGGCAATAAGGAGAGCAGCCATGACACAAGTGAAAGAAATATATGTCTGTGAAATCTGCGGCAACAAGGTGCAGGTGCTGGAGGCGGGCGGGGGAGAGCTGGTCTGCTGCGGCGAGCCGATGGTGAAGGTGTAAGGGATTCCGCCACGGCGGGGATCCCGGCGGATTGTAAAAGAGGGGCGATCATCCGGTCGCCTCTCTTTATTTGAATTATGTATCACCAATGCCCCTCACGTCACCGCTACGCACACGACGCAGGGGCAACCCCCGGTGGTTGCCCTGCACTATCAGGCAGGGCCCTGTCCCTGCCCATCCATGCGCACTAACACATCATAAGCATCTTGCTATCAGAGGCGGGACATCCTGCTGTAACCCGGTGATGTCGAAGCATCTACAGGTCAATGGTAAACTTCTCCTTGAAGGAAGGAATGACCACGTCCCAGCCAAAGATCTTTTGAATGTGGTCGGCCATCGCTGACGCCGCATCAGGCTCCCCGTGCACGATAAAGGTTTTGAGCGGCGGCCGATTGAACCCCATCAGCCAGGCCAGCGCTTCATTGTAATCGGCATGGGCGGAAAAACCGGAAATGTTTTCCACTTTTGCCCGGACCGGAACCATCTCCCCGTGGATCTTGACCATTTCCTGTCCTTCGACAATGGCTCTCCCCCGCGTTCCCTGTGCCTGGTAACCGATAAAGAGCACCGTGTTCTGTGAACCCGGAAGGCGGTGTTTCATATGGTGAAGAATCCGCCCACCCTCGACCATACCGCTGGCGGATATGAGTATTCCTGATGTAGCATGTTCGTGCAGCTGCTTGGATTGCTCCTTGTCCCGGCAAAAGTGCAGATTACCGGTCTTTAAGATGTGTTTTCCGTTCAGCTCAAGGATCTTGGCCCCGAGATCGTAATCCCCTTTTCGCTTTTCAAACACCTGGGTGGTGTCAATAGCCATGGGAGAGTCAACGTAAACCGGAAGCACCGGGATGCGCCCCTGCTCCTCCAGTTCGCGGATGCAGTAAAGCAGCTCCTGGGTTCGGCCGACCGCAAAGGAGGGAATTACCAGTACCCCGCCGCGCTGGCGGCTCTCGTTGATGACCCGGGCCAACTCCTCCTCCGGCGGCTTTTGATCATGCAGACGATTTCCGTAGGTGGACTCGATAATCAGGTAATCCACCTCAAACACCTGGACCGGATCCCGCAGGATCGGGCGCTCCGGTCTGCCCAGGTCGCCGCTGAAGAGCACCCGGCTTGCCTTTCTGCCCCTGCTGCGCTTGATGTCAACCATGGCGGAGCCGAGGATGTGACCGGCGTCTTTAAACTTGATCCGCAGCGAGTCTTCCAAGAACAGGTCCTTGCCGTAGTAAACCGGCTCGAAGCGCTTCAGCGAGGCCTCGGCATCCTCCAGCGTATATAAGGGAAGCGCCGGCTCGTGTTTGCTGAAGCCCTTCTTGTTTGCCCAATAGGCGTCTTCCTCCTGGAGATGGCCGCTGTCGCGGAGCATTATGCCGCAGAGGTCGGCGGTGGCGTGGGTGCAGTTGACCACGCCCTTGAAGCCCTCTTTGCACAATCGGGGTAGATAGCCGCTGTGGTCGATATGGGCATGGGTGAGCAGGACCCGGTCAATCTGCGACGGGTCAAATGGAAAGGGGTCCCAGTTTTTCAGACGGTCGCTCTTGAGCCCCTGAAACAGGCCGCAGTCGATGAGCAGCTTTTGTTTATCTGCCTCCAGAAGAAAACGCGATCCGGTTACCGTTCCGGTAGCCCCTAAAAATGTGAGTGTCGCCACAATGGTACCTCCTTCAGCAAACCTGCAAGATTTTTTCAACCGCGGCGACTATGGCCGCGGCATCGATGCCATACATCGCCAGCAGTTCCTCCCGCCGTCCCGACCGGGGGATTTCTTTCACGCAGAGGGAACAGAGCGTCCCCACCGCGGCGGAAACACGATCACCGATGGCGCCGCAGTAATGGTCCTCCACAACGATGACCTTGCCATGACATGCCTTTGCGTGCATTGCCAGCGACTTTCGGTCCAGGGGTTTTATGGAATAAAGGTCAATGATCCGGGTAGGGATGCCCCGCTCCTTGGCGATGGCGTGGGCCTTGAGCGCCTCATGGACGGTTATGCCCGCGGCAATGATGAGCACTCGATCCCCTTCATCCGCGCGCAGCACCTTCAGTCCGCCCGGCGGAAAGGCGTCAGTGCTGTCATAGAGCACCGGCGTTTTATCCCGCGTCAGCCTGAGGTACGAGACCCCCGCGTGTCGTGCCGCGGCGTCAACCAGGCGCTCCGCGGAAACGGCATCGCTCGGGTAGAGAACCAGCCCTTCCGGCATCGACAGGAACATGGGGATGTCCTCGAGGCCCATCTGCGACGGGCCGTCCGGTCCGATGCTGATGCCCGCATGCGAGCCGGCAAATGTTATGTTCGACGCTGAATATTGCGCCATCCTGATGAAATCGTGGGCGCGGGTCAGGAAGGAGGCGAAGGTCGCAACAAAGGGCTTGAACCCCAGGGCGGATAGGCCAATCGCCATGCCGGCCATGTTCTGCTCGGCTATGAAATTTTGAAAACCTCTTTCAGGAAATTCCCGGAAAAAGCCCTCGGTCATGGTTGAATTCATGACATCCGCGTCCAGCGCAACCACGGCGCTGTCGCTCCTCCCGAGCTTCACCAGGGCCCTGCCGAACGCCTCGCGCGTGGAAACCATTTCGCCCAAACGGTAGGGGTTCGGCACGAAGCCGGCTGCGGCATGGGCGACCGGCACCGGAGCAAGTCGCGAGGAAAGCCTCACCTCGGCCGCCCCGATTTCATGCAGCGCTTCCTGAAGCTGCGCCGCGTTCAGCGGCTTGCCGTGCCATCCGTCCTTGTTTTCCAGGAACGAGACCCCCTTCCCCTTGAAGGTCTTCGCAATAATGGCGCAGGGCTTGTGACATCCGGCCGCATGCTTGAACGCAGCAAGCAGGTCCTCCATGGCATGGCCGTCCACCGTCAGCGCCTCCCATCCGAAGGCATCAAACTTTCTTGTATAGTGTTCCAGTTCATGCTGGTGCATGGTCGGCCCCGACTGGCCGAGACGGTTGACATCAACAATCGCGCAGAGCGAGGAAAGCCCGTAATGGGCGGCGCTGCCGGCAGCCTCCCATACGGAGCCCTCCGCGCATTCCCCGTCCCCGAGCAGCACGTAGGTCCTGCCGCCGCTGCCCCTGAGCCGCTGCGCCAGCGCAACGCCCACACCCGCGGACAGCCCCTGTCCCAGGCTTCCGGTGGCTATTTTGATCAGGGGCATTCTGGCAGTGGGATGCCCTTCCAGCGCGCTGCCGATTGTTCTCAGCTGTTTCAGCTCGGCCGCGTCGATGAATCCCGCCTCCGCGTAAGCGGCCCAGAGAATGGGTGCGGCATGCCCCTTGGAAAGGATAAATTCATCCTCCGGACCCATCACCGAAAAAAACAAAGCGCTGATTATTTCAGCGCAGGAAAGGCACGAGGTGGGATGCCCCGA
>CAZWCD010000161.1:0-5344 GCA_964632275.1 uncultured Thermodesulfobacteriota bacterium | reverse complement strand
TTCATGCCGGTGGGCGCCAACATCGTGGTGGGGGAGGGCGATGCGGTGCAGGCGGGCGACGTCATCGCCAAGATTCCGCGCGAAACCACCAAGACCAAGGACATCACCGGCGGCCTTCCCCGGGTGGCCGAGCTGTTTGAAGCGCGCAAGCCGAAAGAGGCGACCGAGATCAGCGAGATCGACGGGGTTGTCTCCTACGGCAAGGACGTGAAGGGCAAGCGCAGCATCATCGTCACCCCCGATGTGGGGGATGCCATCGAGTATCTGGTGCCCAAGAGCAAGCACATCAGCGTCCACGAGGGCGACAAGGTGCGGGCGGGCGAGCCGATCCTGGACGGCCTGACCAGCCCCCACGACATCCTGAGCGTGCTCGGCGAAAAGGAGCTGGCCAAGTTCCTGGTCAACGAGGTGCAGGAGGTCTACCGACTGCAGGGGGTCAAGATCAACGACAAGCACATCGAGGTGATGGTGCGCCAGATGCTGCGCCGGGTGAAGATCAAGGATGTGGGCGATTCGCAATTCCTGGTGGGCGAGCACGTGGACAAGCGCCTTTTTGAGGAAGCGAACGAGGCGATCAGCAAGAAAAACGGCCAGCCGGCCATCGGCGAACCCCTGCTGCTGGGGATCACCAAGGCCTCGCTGAGCACGGAAAGCTTCATCTCCGCCGCATCCTTCCAGGAGACCACCAAGGTGCTCACCCAGGCTGCGGTGGAGGGAAAAACCGATTATCTGCGGGGGCTCAAGGAAAACACCTCCATGGGCAGGTTGATACCCGCCGGCACCGGCCTGATCCAGTACCGGAACGTGGGCATCAGCGTCAAGGAGGATGAGGGCGGCGAGGCACCGGCATAACCGCCGCCGGCCCGAAATAAAACAGTTGACAAAAAAGTTTTTATTTGATATTTAACCAATTTTTTTGCCCACTCTTTTGCAGCAAAGGAAGCGTCGTGCCTACCACCAACCAGTTGTTCAGAAAAGGGCGCAGTAAAATCAAGTACAAGACCAAGGCCCCAGCGCTCCAGTCATCGCCCCAGAAGCGCGGCGTGTGCATGCGCGTATATACGTCGACCCCGAAGAAGCCCAACTCGGCCTTGAGAAAAGTCGCCCGGGTGCGCTTGACCAACGGGCTGGAGATCACCACCTACATACCCGGCGAAGGGCACAACCTGCAGGAACATTCGGTGGTGCTGGTCCGGGGAGGCAGGATCAAGGACCTGCCCGGGGTGCGCTACCACATCATCCGGGGAACGCTGGATTCGGTGGGGGTGCAGGACAGAAAGAAGAGCCGTTCCAAGTACGGAACCAAGCGAGCGAAGGCGTAAGCTGCCGAGTCGGGGCGCCGTCCCCGTTCCGGGGCCGGTGCGTTGTGCCAGCCGGAAAGGCCTGCCGCACGATCAGCAAGCCGGTTAACCATTACCCGCAATCTGCGTAACGAGGTTTTACGATGCCCAGGAGAAGGGTCGCTGCAAAAAGACAGATATTACCGGACCCCAAGTACAAAGACAAGCTTGTTGCCAAGTTCATCAACAAGATCATGTGGGAAGGCAAGAAAAGCAAGGCGGAATGCATCGTCTACCGCTGCTTTGATTCCATCGAGAAGAAAACCAAGACCGACCCGCTGAAGGTGTTTCGCACCGCGCTGGACAACATCAAGCCGGTGATCGAAACCAAGTCGCGTCGGGTCGGCGGAGCGACCTACCAGGTCCCGGTGGAGGTGCGGCCGGACCGCAAAATGAGCCTGGCCATGCGCTGGCTCATCTCCTATTCGCGCGATCGCAAGGAACACTCCATGGAAGAGCGCATCGCGGCCGAGCTGATTGATGCGGCAAATAACCGCGGGGCCGCGGTGAAAAAGAAGGAAGACACCCACAAAATGGCTGAAGCCAACAAGGCTTTTGCCCATTACCGGTGGTAGGAATAGCGACGGTCATATCGGGAGCACAGATCCGTTCATGGTCAGGTATCTTGGTGCGCAGCTGGCGCACACGCAGGATGAATCCATAACCCGTAGCAGGCGCGTGATGCTGGAAGTAGTCAATACGCCCCAGTTGGACAAGGTAAGAAACATCGGCATTATAGCTCATATCGATGCGGGGAAAACTACGACCTCGGAGCGCGTGCTGTATTACACCGGCGCGTCACACCGCATGGGCGAGGTGCACGACGGAACGGCGGTGATGGACTGGATGGAGCAGGAGCAGGAGCGGGGCATTACCATCACCTCGGCCGCCACCACCTGCCTCTGGAACAGCCACCGCATCAACCTCATCGACACCCCCGGCCATGTGGATTTTACCGTGGAGGTGGAGCGCTCGCTGCGGGTGCTCGACGGCGCGGTGGTGGTTTTTTGCGGCGTGGGCGGCGTGCAGCCCCAGTCCGAGGCGGTGTGGCGGCAGGCGGACAAATACCGGGTGCCGCGGATTGCCTTCGTCAACAAGCTGGATCGCGCCGGCGCCGATTTTCTCCGGGTGCTGGAGATGATGAAAAGCCGCCTGCGTGCCAATCCCCTGGCGGTGCAGCTCCCCTGGGGGGCGGAGGACCGTTTCAAGGGCATCATCGACCTCATCGCCATGGAGGCGGTCTGCTACGATGAAAGCACCCTGGGGATGGAGGTGCGGCGGGAGCCGATCCCGCCGGAGCTGATGGACCTGGTGAAGGTCCACCGCGATCGGATCCTCGAAGTGGCGGCCGATTATTCGGACGAGCTGATGCACAAATACGTGGCCGAAGAGCCGGTCACCCCGCAGGAGCTCAGGGCGGCGCTCCGCCGGGCGACCCTGTCGCTGGCGATCGTGCCGGTGGTCTGCGGGTCGGCCTTTAAAAACAAGGGCATCCAGCAGCTGCTCGACGCGGTGGTCGACTTCCTGCCCTCGCCCCTTGATTTGCCGGCGGTGAACGGTTTCAACCTGAAGGACGAAGAGGAAACGCGGGCCGCGGAGGCGGGCGAGCCGTTCTCCGCCCTGGCCTTTAAAACCATGAATGACCCGTACGTGGGGCAGCTCACCTTTCTCCGGGTGTATTCGGGAAGCCTGCGCAAGGGTGACACGGTGTACAACCCCCGCAAGCTGAAGCGGGAGCGGGTGCACCGCATCCTGAAGATGCATGCCAACCGGCGGGAGGAAATAGAGGAAATCAGCGCCGGCGATATTGCCGCGGCGCTGCTCAAATACACCACCACCGGCGACACCCTCTGCGACGAGGACCGGCCGATCATGCTGGAGCCGGTGGAAATCCCCAAGACGGTGATCTCGCTGGCCATCGAGCCCAAGACCCGCGCCGACCAGGACAAGCTGGTGAGCTCGCTGCGCAAACTGGCGCTCGAGGATCCCTCGCTGGTGCTGAACCTGGACGAGGAAACCGGCCAGACCATCATATCCGGCATGGGGGAACTGCACCTGGAAATAGTGGTGGACCGCCTGCTGCGGGAGTTTATGGTCAATGCCTCCATCGGCAAGCCCGAGGTGGCCTACAAGGCGGGCATTACCAGGAAGTGCAAGGTGGAAGGCAGGTTCATCCGGCAGAGCGGGGGCCGCGGCCAGTACGGCCACGTGTGGCTCGAGCTCGAGCCCCTCAAGCGGGGATCGGGGGTCAGCTTTGTCAACGCCATTACCGGCGGCATCATTCCGCGTGAGTATATTGCCTCGGTTAAGAAAGGGGTGCTCGAGGCGGCGGAAACCGGCATCTGGAAGGGCTATCCGGTGATGGACGTGAGCGTCACCCTGTACGACGGCTCGTACCACCCGGTGGATTCCTCGGAGATGGCCTTTACCATTGCGGCGTCAATGGCCTTCAAGCGGGGCGTGCTCGAGGAAGGCGGACCGGTGTTGCTGGAGCCGATCATGTCCCTGGAAGTGGTGGCGCCGGAAGAGTTTCTCGGTGATCTGATCGGGGATATCTCCTCGCGGCGCGGCAAGGTCCTCTCCATGGAAGTGCTTCAGGGGACGGCCGAGATCAAGGCGGAGGTGCCGCTGGCCGAGATGTTCGGATATTCCACCGTGCTGCGGTCCATAACCCAGGGGCGGGGGCTCCACACCCTTTTATTCCTCAGATACCAGGAGACCCCGAGCTCAATTTCCGCCGGCATTGTTGCAGAGCCGGGCAGCGCGCGCGGTTGATTAGTTCACCCTACAAAGGAGGCAGGAGCCATGTCGAAGAAGAAATTTGAGAGGACGAAGCCCCACATCAACATAGGGACGATCGGGCATGTAGATCACGGGAAGACGACGCTGACGGCGGCGATCACCAAGATGCTGGCATTGAAGGGGCAGGCGGATTTCATGGCGTACGATCAGATCGACAAGGCGCCGGAGGAGAAGGAGCGGGGGTTGACGATCGCGATCGCGCACGTGGAGTATCAGACGGACAAGCGGCACTACGCGCACATTGATTGTCCGGGGCACGCGGATTACATCAAGAACATGATCACGGGCGCGGCGCAGATGGACGGGACGATCCTGGTGGTCAGCGCGGCGGACGGGCCGATGCCGCAGACGCGGGAGCACATACTGCTGGCGCGGCAGGTGCGGGTGCCGTCGATCGTGGTATTTTTGAACAAGGCGGACATGGTGGACGACAAGGAGCTTTTGGACCTGGTGGAGCTGGAGGTGCGGGAGCTGTTGAGCAAGTATGATTTTCCGGGGGACGAGATACCGATCATAGCGGGGAGCGCGTTGAAGGCGCTGGAGTCGAATTCGAAGGATCCGAACGCGCCGGAGTACGAATGTTTGTGGAAGCTGATGGAGGCGGTGGACAATTACATACCGCAGCCGGCGCGTGAAGTGGACAAGCCGTTTTTGCTTCCGGTGGAGGATGTATTCACCATATCGGGACGGGGGACGGTGGTGACGGGCCGGGTGGAGCGCGGGAGGGTGAAGATCGGGGACGAGGTGGAGATCGTGGGGATCCGACCGACGCAGAAGACGGTATGCACGGGAGTGGAGATGTTCCGGAAGATTCTGGATGAGGGGGAGGCGGGAGACAACATCGGGGTGCTGCTGCGGGGGACGAAGCGCGAGGAAGTGGAGCGGGGGCAGGTGCTGGCGAAGCCTTCGAGCATCACGCCGCACACGAAGTTCAAGGCGCAGGTATACATATTGACCAAGGAAGAGGGAGGTCGGCACACGCCGTTTTTCAACGGCTACCGGCCGCAGTTTTATTTTCGGACGACGGACGTGACCGGGAACGCGACGCTGCCGGCGGGGGTGGAGATGGTGATGCCGGGGGACAATGTGGAGATGGCGGTGGAGCTGATCACGCCGATCGCGCTGGAGAAGGAGCTGCGGTTTGCCATCCGCGAGGGCGGGCGGACGGTGGGCGCGGGCGTGGTGTCGGACGTCATCGAATA
>CAZWCD010000160.1:1256-5346 GCA_964632275.1 uncultured Thermodesulfobacteriota bacterium | reverse complement strand
AAAAGCGTTGCCATGGCAGCGCTAACCTGCTAGTATTTTAATGAGGCTTAATCTGCACGGTTGAGCGATCACACGCAGGGGAGGAACTACTATGAACGGAGCCGGCGCCGTACGCTACGATGTGAGCCTCTTTACCGATCATGACATCTACCTCTTCCGTGAGGGGAGCCATTACCGGCTCTACGATAAAATGGGCTCCCATTTCCTGGAGCGTGAAGGCGGGGGCGGTACCTACTTTGCGGTCTGGGCGCCCAATGCCAGGGATGTGTCGGTCCTGGGTGATTTCAACGGATGGAACAGCGCCTCTCATTTTCTCAAGGCGCGGGAGGACGGCTCCGGCATCTGGGAGGGATTTATCCCGAGCGTTGAAAATGGCGCCCTCTATAAATATCACCTGCGCGCGCGGCATAACGGGTACGAGGCAGACAAGGGCGATCCCTTCGCCCGGTACTGGGAGTGCCCGCCCCGGACCGCCTCCATCGTGTGGGATGCCGGCTACAGCTGGAATGACGCGCAGTGGATGCAAACCAGGCATGCGAAGAACAACCTGGAAGCGCCCTTTTCCATCTACGAAGTCCATTTCGGTTCATGGCGAAGAGTGCCGGAGGAGAACAACCGCTTTCTTACCTACCGCGAAGCCGCTCCCTACCTTATCGAGCATGTCAAACATCTCGGGTTTACCCATGTGCAATTTCTTCCGCTGACCGAGCACCCCTTTTACGGCTCGTGGGGATACCAGACCCTGGGTTACTTTGCGCCGACCAGTCGGTATGGTTCACCCCGGGACCTGATGTATCTGATCGACGAGCTTCACCGCAACGGCATAGGAGTGATCATGGACTGGGTGCCGTCACACTTCCCGGCGGATGAATACGGGCTGGCCTATTTTGACGGGACCCATCTCTATGAACATGCTGACCGCCGCAAAGGGTTCCATCCTGAGTGGAACAGCTGCATCTTCAATTATGGAAGAAACGAGGTTCGAAACTTCCTCATCTCCAGCGCCCTTTTCTGGCTTGACGCTTACCATCTGGACGGGTTGCGGGTGGACGCGGTTGCCTCTATGCTCTACCTGGATTACGCCCGCAAGGAGGGGGAATGGGTGGCCAACCAATACGGCGGGAAGGAAAATGTTGAGGCGATCCACTTCCTGCGGAGGCTCAACGAGGCGGTCTACCGGGATCACCCCGATGTGCAGACCATCGCCGAGGAATCCACCGACTGGTCAATGGTCTCCCGGCCCGCTTATGTGGGAGGGCTCGGCTTCGGCATGAAATGGAACATGGGATGGATGCACGATACCCTGGACTATTTCTCCCAGGACCCGGTCTACCGGAAATATCATCACAACCAGCTTACCTTCAGCATCTGGTACGCCTTTACCGAGAATTTTGTCCTTCCCCTGTCCCACGATGAGGTGGTGCACGGCAAGGGGGCGCTGGCGGGAAAGATGCCCGGCGACGAATGGCAGCGCTACGCGAACCTGCGCCTGCTCTACGGCTACATGTTCGGCCACCCCGGGAAAAAGCTGCTGTTCATGGGAGGGGAATGGGGGCAGTGGCGGGAGTGGGTGCACGAGGAGAGCATCGAATGGCACGCGGCTGCGTATCCGGGCCAGCGGGGGCTGATGACATGGCTCGCCGACCTGAACCGTTTTTATGGCGCCGAACCGGCCATGCATCAGCTTGATTTCGAGAGTGGGGGGTTTGAATGGATCGACTGCCATGACTGGGAGGACAGCACCATCAGCTTCATCCGGCGGGGGAAAGATGCCGGCGACATCATCCTGGTGGTGTGCAATCTGACCCCGGTGGTCCGCCTGGGTTACACCATCGGCGTGCCGCGGGGCGGCTTCTGGCGGGAGGAGCTCAACAGCGACGCGGAATGTTACGGCGGCAGCAACCAGGGCAACGCCGGCGGCGTTGATGCGCTCCCCTTTCCCGCGCACGGGAGAGACTGGTCACTGGCGGTCACCCTGCCGCCGCTGGCCACGCTTTTTTTCAAGAGCAGCCGGCAGGATTAGGTTGTTTCGCGGCCATGGAGCGGCAATCGCGTGCGCCGCTGCGGGATGGTTGCGTGTGAGAACGGGGTTACGACATGGAGCATGATCATTTCAGTCTGCCTCATCAGCTTCGCATGAAGAAACAGTACGAGGACCGGCAGTCCGACTACCGCGCGGTGCTGTCGACGCTCAAGGAGGCCATTGAGCAGACGCTGTCGGACAGCGCGCTTCAGTTTGACGTACAGGCCAGGCTCAAATCATTTGACAGCTATTTTGAGAAAACGCTTCGGCAGCGGCGGTCCACACCCGGAGGGCGGTGCGGTGCGGATGTCACTGATCTGCTCGGGCTTCGCATTGTCTGTCCTTTCCTGGAGGATGTGAAGAAAGTCGAACAGGTGCTTGCCCGTCGGTACGAGATTGTTGAGATTGATGACAAGTCACGCAGCTACTCTTTCAGAGAATTCGGCTACGAATCAGTGCACATGCTGGCCCGGGTTCCGCAGTCCATCTGCCGGCGTCATAATTTCCCGGGGGGGCTGATCTGTGAAATACAATTGCGGACTATCCTGCAGCAGGCGTGGGCGGAAGTAGAGCACGAGCTGGTCTACAAGGGGGGGCTTCAGCCGTTTGAAGAGCATGTGAAAAGAAAGCTTGCGGCCCTGAAGGCAAATCTGAATCTTGCCGATACTCTGTTCCAGGAGATCAGGGAATCGCAGCGGATCATACAGCAGCAGGTCCGGTTGCGACGGGAGCGGTTTCTGCAGACCGCCGCAGCACGGGCGGCGGGGGCGGGCGGCCGTCAGGGCGCGCCCGGTAAAAAAAACAAAAGCCGCGGGGGATATGAGGAACCGGCTCGCTCGCTGGGCATGAGCTACGGCACGGCGCAACGGGTGGATGGGCTGCTGCTAAAGGCCCTGCATGCGCATAACAACAACGACTATCAGCAGGCAATCGCCATTTACAGCTCGATCCTGAAGCAGAAGCTTTCGCTGCATGTCCGCTCACTCCTGTACAACCACCGGGGAATGGCTTACTTTGCCGACCGGCGCTATCAAAAGGCGCTGCATGATTTTTCCACCGCCGTGTCACTCGATCCGGAAAATCATCGCGCATTTTACAGCCGGGGATTAATCCACCAACTGCTTCGCCGGCACGACAAATCAATTGAGGACTTTTCTGCCTGCCTCAAAATCGATCCCTATCATGTGAACGCGCTGTGCAGCAGGGCCAAGGCGCATGTCCTGGTCGGTGACACGAAGCGGGCCATTGCCGACTGCACGGCGGTTCTGAAGATCGCGCCCGACTCGGTGGAAGCGCAACAGTTGCTCGGCAGCATCAAGGCATCATCGTAAGGGACGATGGTGCGTGGGGTTTCGATGTGGATGTAACGGGTTATCAAAAGGGGCGTGATGAGAATGGCATCTTCAAATCAGAAAAACAGCTGACGCTTACAAGGTCGTTTGGGGGGGGAGCCCTTGCAAGGCTTAAAAACACCGGTTTTGAAGATGATAATCATTGTAAATCAAGCGAGTTGTCTGGACCGACCCTATTTCAATTATTTCACCGGGCTTGTGGGAATGCAGTAAAGGTTCCGCCGCGGCGCCGCACCAGCTCGGTCAATTCCGGTCTTCGGGCCAGTACCGTCATGTCGCCCACGGTGAGGCTGGTTTGCCCGTCGGTATAACAGCGCTGGAGATTACAGGGGGACTCGATCAGCGTGCGGGCGATCTCGTACTGTTTTTTTGCCAGCGCATGGAACACCGGGGGCATTTCATCACTCGGAGAATCGGGTGATGCCCCCTTGGTCAGGAGCAGTTCCACCATCTCCAGGTTTCCCGCCTGCACTGCCACCAGCAGAGGTGTCTTATACATCTTGCTTGTGACGTTGACCTTTGCCCCCCCCTCGATGAGAAGACGCGCCAGGTCACATTGGCCTGCCTCCAGCGCCAGGAGCAGGGGGGTCTGGTCATATTCATTGACTTTATTAATTCCCTTCCCTTGGAGAATCAATCTGCGGGCTTCTTCAAAACGTTGTTTCTGTAATGCTTCGGTCAATCCCCAGCCAAAGCCCAGGTGCAGCTGCTGAAG
>CAZWCD010000160.1:0-1156 GCA_964632275.1 uncultured Thermodesulfobacteriota bacterium | reverse complement strand
CGGCGAGACGATGATTTCCACCGGCTGCCCCGGCTTGAAACGCTCGATGACATGATGCTTTGATTCCACGACCGGGATTGTTGTGCCATCTTTGGTGACAAACTCGAATTGAGGGTAGCTCATATAGGAAGTTGTGTCCTGAAAATCAATCTCGCCCAGGTGGTTGGTGGTTGAGCTCCGCGACACCACCTCTTCCCGGCAGTAGCCGATGAAAACGCCCCGGACGCGCTCCGGGGCGTTCTGAACGAGATTCCTCGTACCCATGATTTCCCGGGAGCCGTAATAAGAAATGGCACTACCGGTAATGACGAATGCGGCAAAGATGATTTTGAGGACCGTTGCCATGCAAACCTGCCTCAACCTGAAACGGGCTATTTCATGTCCCGGAATTTCACCTCAAGCACGCTGATATCATCGATGCGGATCAGGGCGTCATAGAAGTCCTTGCCGGCAAGTTTTTCCAAGTGCAGCAGATCGTCGTGAACCGATTTGACGTAGCCCTGAAATGTGGCGCCCGACTCCAGATGGACAATGATGTCCTTGCCCACGTAGGCTTTGAGATTATCCTCAAAGGGTGCGGCGGTATCAAACTTTACCCCCTCCAGCGCCACCGGCTTTTTCGGCTGTGCCTGCGCATCTGTTGCGGGAAGGGAAAGCAGCACCCAACACATCACAATAGCAACCGCTGCCGCCGATACGAACCTCACACTCTTGTCCATGACCGCCTCCTTTCATCTGGTTGACGTTGCATGCGGACAGTATAGGCATCTACAATCCATGCGTCAAGAAAAAGCATGCCGGAAATCACAGGCAATGCGGCAACCACCATTGCAGGAGCGGCTTCAGCCGCGAATTATAAGAAATGCGTTTTATTCTCCGAAGCATAGTGGTAATGTTTTACAAAAGTGATTTCAGGGAAGGAATTCATAGTACGGTAATAGCGCAGTGTCTTACGGAGGAACCTCGATGCTGATTGACACCCATGCTCATCTGGACATGCCGGAATTTGACCGGGACAGAAATGACCTAATCAAAAGGGCCCGGGAGGATGGGATTGACTATATTATTACTGTGGGCATTGACCTGGAGTCATGCCGGAGCGCAGTGCAACTGGCCGAGGAAATCGATTTTGTCTATGCCATCGTGGGCATCCATC
>CAZWCD010000159.1:0-5427 GCA_964632275.1 uncultured Thermodesulfobacteriota bacterium | reverse complement strand
AGCGCCCTGCCGCATGTACCTGCACCGCATATTAAACTACCTTGAAAGCAAAGGACTGATCTGATGGGTGCAGGTGTCAGACCGGTCTCGCTTGTCACCTCAATCCGGCGTTTGCCAATCACTCCCTTCATGAAATGCACGTAACAACCATATGAACTTCCTCAGCACACTCGCTTTCGCCCTGGGATCGGCCTGGGTATCCGGCTTAAACCTGTATGCCGCGGTGGCAACCCTCGGCCTGCTGGGCCGCTTTGCCCATCTCCAATTACCGGGGGAACTTTCGGTATTGACCAGCTGGTGGATAATCGGGGTTGCGCTGGTGCTGTACCTGATCGAGTTCATCGCCGACAAGATACCGGTGGTTGACAGCATCTGGGATGCGATCCACACCTTTATCCGCGTTCCCGCCGGCGCGGCGCTGGCGGCGGCAACATTTGGTGATTATGACCGGGGCTTCCAGGTCGTGGCGTTTCTGCTGGGGGGAGGGCTTGCATTAAGCTCGCACGGAACCAAGGCAGCCGCGCGCATGGCAATCAACACCAGCCCCGAACCGGTTACCAATGCGGCGGCGAGCCTGGGGGAAGATGTGCTTGCGGTAGGCTCGGTTTTGCTGGCGGCGTTTTATCCGGTCCTGCTCCTCACCGTGGTTGTGGCCGGTCTGATCATTACGCTTTTTCTGCTGCCCCGCGTCGTCCGCTATTTTAGAAGCATGCTGGCAAAGCTGCGCGGAGAAGGGGGGACGCTCTTAAGAAAATAACTAACTGATAGCTGGCGGTTATCTTATGTAATATTTTTCCGCTCTCCACGGAGTGCCCTACGCTAAGAATACTGCTCATGCCTTAGCAAAAAAGAGCACCTGCCCGATTTGAAAGAGGAAATATAGGCAAACACATACCCCCATACGGTATTGTCAATTTACTTATTTAAGAGCGTCCTCCTTTATATCACCGTGTTCCTTCAAAGCTGCTCCACCCTCCTTCGCTGTTCGAGACAATGCCTTGCGCCGTATTCTCACCCATAAAGTTGAAATACCATTTGGTGATCGTGACCGCGATGGGGTCCTTTTCATATTCATCCACGCGTATATATTCCTCGCTGCGCACAAACCACTGATAGCCGACGGCCTCATTCTGACAGACAGTCGGAAGATTGGCAACCAGACCGCCGGAATAATAGATCGTATCGTACACAAAACCGACATATGGGTTCGATGCTTCTATATAATCCCGGGCATACAGGCACTCCACCTCCACGTCATCTATATTTGCCGATCCGAGGGTCGACAGTATCCACCGTGTCCCTACCGCACTGATGGTTGTACCGGGAGCCGCGCCGAAGGTGTTCAGATCCCAAACACCTTCCAATGGCCGCAACGCTTCAGGTATTTGTAAATCGCACGCAACACATGCGAACAACAGGATACAAATGGCAGCTGCTTTTTTGTAGAACATAGGACATACCTCCCTGCACATGGCATACTGAGTAGTGGAGTGATGGCACAATATAAAAAACGCACCTCAATCCAGGGATAGGGGAACTCAGTCCGTTGCGTTCTTTCTCTGCACGAAGCTTATCGACACAATGGCCGTTCTTGGTTAGGAAAAATATAGCTGTACCGAAGGGACGTTGCTGACTACGTGGAATAAATATGGCGATGTGAGATGTGGGACATGCGATACAAAAGGGCGTTTTCCTGCGCCCTGTACCCTGAACCCTGTACCCCGCCTCTACTGTACCCTCACCTTTCAACCACGAATAAACGATACCAGGGCCGGATGAGATGCCCGAAAATGGCTTGAATTCGCCCTTGGACTGTGCTTTAAATATACATCAGAGGCGCACAGGAGGGGGCAGTGAAAACCAACAACCGATATCGTCCCGCTTTTTCTGCTGCGAAGAAGGTCCAGAAAGGGTGGGATTTGTTATTTTGCATTCGGCATTTCCTGATTCTATAAAGCGGCACGACGCGCAATCAGTTTTATTATAACCGGCGTGTGTACCACAGAGCATTTTCACTCCATGGGTGCTGTCATGAAAGAGGTGGATATCGCAACGCTTATGATTCTGCCGGAGGTTTCTTCCATCATTTCCCGTTTTGCTGAAACCTTTGACAGTGCCTTTTCCATTACAGCCAAGGACGGGAGCCTCCTCCTGGGCAGGGAAAGGGAAGCCCATCCGGCATCGTATCCCATTGAATGCGATGGAGCAATCATCGGCTGGGTCAGCGGGCACCAGGAGGCAGCGTTGCTTGCCTCCCGCATTTCCTACGCGGCGGAGTGCGAGCATGAGAAGCAGACGCTGACCCGGAGAAGCGCTCAGCAGGGCGGTACAGCAGCAGTAATGAAGCACATGGAAAAATATTTTTTGCATTTTGATCAGGCGCCCGACGTCATTTATACCATGGACACCGATTTCAGAATTGTATCACTATCAGCATCGGTAAAAAAGCATCTGGGTTATCTGCCCGAAGAGCTGATCGGCAAACCCTTTCCCGAACTGGGGCTGCTGTCAGAGGAGTCACTTGCCCGGGCGGTCGCCGATACCATGCGCATTTTCAATGGTGAGCCCGTGGTATCGGCTGAATATGAACTGATTGCCAAAGACGGTACGATTAAAATTGCGGAGATGCGGAATGCATCAATCTATGAAGACGGCAAGGTTTCCTTGATTGTTGCGGTTGCCCGCGACATTACCGACAAGAAAAAGGCGGAGCGGGCGCTGGAGGTAAGTGAACTGCGGTTTAGAAGCATGGCCGACAATATAAACGACGGCATCATTATTGTGGAAGACGGAAAGATCGTCTATGTCAATGATCAGGCATGCCGCATATGCGGCTATCCCCGAGAGGAGTTCGTCTCTCTCTGGGGGCCTGACCTGACTGCCCCTGTCGAATGGCGCCGCAAGGAACAGATTCTGCAGGAAACCCGCACAACCGGCGAGTATCCCACAGCGGTTGATACCTGGCTGTGCCGCAAAGACGGTACGCAATGCTGTGTAAACCTGCGCTTCTCATTCAGCTACAGCGCTGAAAGAAGGCATACCGGCTATGTTCTCATCACCGACGTAACCGAGCGCAAGCGTGCCGAAGAAGCGATGAAGGAGACGCTGAGCTTTCTCGACAACATTATTGAAAGCTCACTTGATCCCATGGTCATCAGTGATCCTCTGGCACATATCACCAGGGTCAACAAGGCGTTTGTACAGCTTACCGGTTATGAACCGGCGGAGCTCGTCGGAAAACATTTGGGAGACCTTTTCCCGCCCGGGCCGGGTCGTTACCAGTCGAGCGCCGGGAGCGCCATAGAAATAGACGAGATCTTTTACAGCAAAACATATGAGCTCATGGCCAGGATGATTGAAGAAGGAAGCATATCAGGTGTGGAATTCTGCTACCTTAACAAAAACGGGCTGCTTATTCCGGTGGAGCAGACCATGTTCTACGTATATAACAAGAGCGGCAATCGCATGGGAGTGGTCACCATATGCCGGGATATAAGCGAGAGAAAAAAAGCGGAACAAACCATTATTAATGCCAGGAATTTCATGGAGGATATCGTCAAAACATCGGCGGACGGCATTATTGTAGCCGATACCCTGACCACCATTACCATGATGAACGAGTCGGCGGAACGGATACTCGGTTATTCCAAGGAAGAGCTTCAGGGGCGTAGAACACATGATTTTATTCCCCAGGATGAGTGGGATGACCGCGACAAGCTGCTGGAGGAGTTGGTGTCGGGCAGGATGCCGGTATGCGCCTATGAGCACCACTGGGTCAGGAAAGACGGACGGATAATTGATCTGGCAGTGAGCATCGGGACCTTGCGGGATGCCGCGGGCAAGGTTACCGGCCTGGTGGCCTGCGCGCGGGATATCTCCGAGCACAAGGCTGCGGATAAAAAACTTTTTGAGTACCAAAAGCAGCTGCGGAGCCTGGCTTCACAATTAACCCTTAGCGAAGAACAGGGAAGAAGGCACATTGCCGCGGAGCTCCATGATCGCATCAGCCAGTCCCTCGCCCTTGCCAAGATCAAGCTGGGAGCGCTGGGAGCAGAATTATCGCTCAAGGAAGAAAATGCGAATCTGGCAGCCATCCGGTCACTCCTCGACCAATGCATTCATGACACCCGTTCACTCATGTTTGATCTATCACCCCCCTTTCTCTATGAGTTCGGCCTGCAGAAGGCGCTGGAATGGCTGCTCGAGGATATTGAGAAGCAGCACGGCATCAGAACGAGACTGGCATGGGATGACGCGGCGGAACACTATGATGATGATGTGCGCATCCTTCTCTACCAGAGCATCCGCGAACTGCTGATAAATGTGGTGAAGTACGCGCAGGCACAGACGGCAACGGTCTCGCTTCGCAAAGATGATCAGGGAGTTCATGTGTGCGTTGCAGATGACGGCAAGGGATTTTCGATGGATCAGGACGGGTTCCAGGTGAGCAAGGAGGGCGGATTCGGAATTTTCAGCATACGAGAGCGCTTTCAGCATCTGGGAGGTTCGCTCAGGATCGAGTCAGGACCTCGCTGGGGCACAAAAATTATCCTGGACCTGCCGTTAGCGGAACACGCAGACTGAAAGTCTTAAAACAAATTTCTCGGGATGAGTGACCTGTGTTTTTTGGGGTCAGCCCTTGACTTTGGACAAAATGGCAGGAGACGTCCTTGATCGACTGACGACTGATTGCTGCAGACTATTTTTTTAATTCCCTTCCTGAAAATGTCCAATGTCAAGGGCTGACCCCAAGCTTAAAGATGCTTCCGCTCACCCGATATCCTCTATCTCCACCTGCATGGTGGCCAGGTCAAGCACGGCGGCGGTGCACCGGCCATTCAGCCAGCCCCCGCCCTCGCCGGGATTGACAATCAGCGTCCTGCCGGGTCGAACGTCGATTTCGTGGGTGTGCCCGTAGATGATTACATCAACCGCGCCGCCTGCGGTTAATGCTTCGATGCAGGAAGGCTCGTGCATGAGCACAAACCGCCTGCCGCCGTATTCGCACTGGTACGGTCCTTCGGCGATGGCGCCGAGCGGGCTGAAGGTCTTCTGCAGACCAATGCGCTCGCCGTCATTGTTGCCGAAAACAATGATCATGCCGCAGGCGAGTTTTGAAAAATCGGGCGCCGTAAAGGGAGAGACGATGTCTCCCGCGTGAAACACCTTCCCCACACCCCGCCGGTTGAAAAGCGCCACCGCTTGAGTGATCGCCTTCCGGTTATCGTGGGTATCCGATATGATTCCCACCAGGCTGCTAGTCTCCATTCGCGTGACCTCGTACAGACTGTTCCAAGGCTCAAAATCCCCTTCCCTCTGAGCCACAAATCAGATGGGTATGTTTCAACAGCCTGCCGGTTCCCGATGTGTTAATCACAGGGTGATCTGCCTGACCGACAGGATGTTTTCCACCTTGGAAAGCCGGCG
>CAZWCD010000158.1:1710-5492 GCA_964632275.1 uncultured Thermodesulfobacteriota bacterium | reverse complement strand
TCTCCCGCATCTGGCGCTATGAGCTGACCTCGGTCGATGATCGCCCCATCACCGTCGGGAAAATCATTGCCGCGGTGCTGCTGCTGATCATCGGCTACTTCCTTTCAAAGCTGCTTACCCGGCAGATGGGGAAACAGCTCAAGCAGCGGTTTGCCGTAGATGAAGCGGCGGTCTTTGCCTGGCAGCAGATCGTGCACTACCTGCTCCTGGTCCTGCTGCTGCTCTTCGTGCTCAACCTGGTGCGGATACCGCTGACCTTCTTCACCGTGGTTGGCGGGGCGCTGGCCATCGGCGTCGGTTTCGGCAGCCAGACCATCGTCAATAATTTCTTGAGCGGCCTGATCCTGATGCTCGAGCGGCCGATCAAGATCGGGGACATCATTGAAGTTGAAAATGTGAGCGGCACCGTGGAATGGGTGGGGGCCCGGAGCACCCGGATCAGAACCGGCGACAACATGCGGCTGGTGGTCCCCAACAGCGTGCTGCTGCAGAATAAGATCATCAACTGGAGCCTGGTTGATGATACGGTAAAGCGGGTGATTACCGTCGGCGTGATGTACGGGTCGCCGGTGCGCCGGGTGGAAACGCTGCTCCTGCAGGCGGCCGATGAGCACCGGCTGGTGGAGCGCTATCCCGCGCCGCTGGTTCTTTTCAGCGACTTCGGTGAAAGCGCCCTCATGTTTGTGCTGCACATCTGGATCAGCCTGGCCCGCACCGGGAAGGCCCAGATCAGCATCGGCAGGGTCGAAAGCGACATCCGCTTCCGCATCGATGAACTGTTCCGCCAGGAAGGGATTGTGATGGCCTATCCCCAGCGCGACCTGCACATCGACAGCGCCCGGCCCATAGAAATACAACTGAAGCGGCATGATTAATCATGGCGCCGCCGGCAACTGCCGGCGGACCGGTTTTCGGGAGACAAACGGTGATCAGAGAGTCCGGATTTGACAATGAGCTCTACCTTCGCGAACAGACCGCCGCCATTCTGGAGCGGGTCAGGATGTTTGACAACAAGCTCTACCTGGAGTTCGGCGGCAAGCTGCTCTTCGACTACCACGCGGCGCGGGTGCTGCCGGGATTCAATCCCAACGTCAAGATGGAGCTGCTGCAGAAGCTCAAGGACCGGGCCGACATCATCCTCTGCATCTACGCCGGGGACATCGAGCGGAAGAAAGTCCGCGCCGATTTCGGCATCACCTATGACGCGGACACGCTCAAGCTCATCGACGACCTGAATGAATGGGGTGTCGATATCACCGCCGTGGTCATAACCCGATTTGACGACCAGCCGGCGGCAAAAATATTCAGAAACAAGCTGGAACGAAGGGGCGTTACCGTTCACGTGCACAAATTTACCAAGGGATATCCCACCGACATCGACACCATCGTGAGCGATGAAGGCTACGGGGCCAATCACTACATCGAGACCGGGAAACCGCTGGTGGTGGTGACCGGGCCGGGGCCGGGCAGCGGCAAGCTGGCCACCTGCCTTTCCCAGCTCTACCACGAACACAAAAGGGGCGTGAATGCCGGCTACGCCAAGCTGGAGACATTCCCGGTATGGAACCTGCCGCTCAAGCACCCGGTCAACGTCGCCTACGAGGCGGCCACGGCGGACATCATGGACTTCAACCAGATTGATCCCTTCCATCTTGAGTGCCACGGGAAAACCGCAGTCAACTACAACCGGGACATCGAGGTCTTTCCGGTGCTGAGGAGCATTCTCAAGAAAATATCCGGGACGACATCGGTGTACCAGTCTCCCACCGACATGGGCGTAAACAAGGTGGGATCGGCGATTACCAATGATCAGGTGGTGCAGCAGGCGGCCCGGCAGGAGCTGATCCGACGATTTTTCCGCTACCACTGCGAGTATGCCATGGGACTCATGGATAGGGAAACGGCGCAGCGGGTTGAGCTGCTGATGAATGAGCTTGATGTCAGGGCGGATGACCGGGAGGTGGTGGCCGCAGCACGGCGGGCCGCGGCGGCGGCACAGAGCGACCATAAGGGCAACGAGGGCATATTCTGCGGCGCCGCCATCGAGCTGGCCGACGGTCACATCGTCACCGGCAGCAACTCGTTTTTGTTGCACGCCGCGTCCAGCCTGGTGATCAACGCCATAAAGCACCTGGCGGAAATCCCCCAGAAGATACATCTGCTCCCCCAGAACATCACCGAGTCAATCTGTAATTTCAAGACCACCACCCTCGGCACCAAAAGCCCGAGCCTGGACCTGGAGGAGACGCTGATCACCCTGAGCATCAGCGCCATGTCCAATCCCGCGGCGCAGCTGGCCATCGAAAAGCTCAAGGACCTCAAGGACTGTGAAATGCACATGACCCACATTCCCACCCCCGGCGACGAGGCGGGCCTGCGACGGCTTGGCATCAACGTGACCAGCGACCCCGATTTTTCCACCAAGAACCTCTTCATCAGGTAAGCTGCAACCGTCGTTTCCCGGGGGTGGAGATCGCCTCCGCGCCTGCCGGCTCCTGTTCAATCTGAGACGCACTCACGGGGAGGACAAGCATGATACCTCATCAAACCGCACCTCTTTCTCAGGAATCCTGGCATGCGCTCCCGGTTGAGGAAGCGCTCAGGCGGCTCGACGTCGATGGTGCTGCGGGGCTCGCCGCGGATGAAGTAGGGGAGCGCCGGAAACGCTACGGTTTGAATCAGATTACGCCTAAAAAGGGGGTGCCGGCCTGGCTCCATTTCCTGCTGCAGTTTCATCAGCCGCTGGTGTACATTCTGCTGGCGGCCACGGTGACCACTCTCTTCCTGAAGGAATGGGTTGACGCCGCGGTCATCTTCGGGGTGGTTTTTGTCAATGCCGTCGTCGGCTTCCTGCAGGAAGCCAAGGCCCTGAAGGCGCTCGAGGCGCTTTCCCGCTCCATGACCGCCGCGGTTTCGGTGGTGCGGGACGGGAAGGAACAGCAGGTGGCGTCCACCGAGCTGGTGCCCGGGGATGTGGTGGTGGTTTCCTCCGGGGATAAGGTGACCGCCGACATGCGCCTCATCCAGTGCCGGGACTTGCAGGCCAACGAATCGGCGCTTACCGGGGAATCGGTGCCGGTGGAGAAGCAGGTTGCGGCGCTGGAGGCGCAGACGGTTTTGGCGGACCGCTCAAACATGCTCTATGCCTCAACCTTTGTCACCTATGGCCGGGGCAGGGCGGTTGTCATTTCCACGGGGGATGCCACCGAGGTCGGACGAATCTCCGAATTGATTTCCACGGCGGAAAATCTGGATACCCCGCTGACCATCAAGATTGCTTATTTCAGCCGCTACCTTTTATATGTCATCCTCGCCCTGTCGGGACTCACCTTTGCGGTCGGGGTGATCCGGGGGCAGTCGTTTGTGGAGATGTTTATGGCCGCGATTGCGCTTGCCGTGGGAGCGATTCCCGAAGGCCTGCCCGCGGCGGTGACCATCACCTTGGCCATCGGCGTGGCGCGCATGGCGAAGCGCCGCGCCATCATTCGAAAGCTGCCGGCCGTGGAAACGCTCGGCAGCACCGGGGTTATCTGTTCCGATAAGACCGGAACCCTGACCGAGAACCAAATGACGGTGCAGGAGATTTTCAGCGGCGGCCACACCTATCGGGTGTCGGGCGCGGGATATGGCTTCGAGGGCTCCATCCGGCCAGTTGCGGAACAGACCGGCGAAGCGCCTTCGGTGGCGCTTAAGGAATGTCTGGCAGCGGGCTATCTCTGTAACGACAGCAGGATCGTTGAGCGGGAAGGGCTGCCGCAGGTGGAAGGCGATCCGACCGAAGG
>CAZWCD010000158.1:0-1610 GCA_964632275.1 uncultured Thermodesulfobacteriota bacterium | reverse complement strand
CGGCGCTGTCACTCCGCCGGGATACGGGTGAAGATGATAACCGGCGATCACGTGCTGACGGCGCGAGCCATTGCCGGGCAGCTCAATCTCAGCGCCCGCACCCGTGACGGGGGCGTGTCCGAAACATTGGAGGCGCTGAGCGGAAGCGAGCTTGAGCGCATGGACGACGAAGCGCTGCGGGAATGCGTTGACCGCGTCAGCGTATTTGCCCGCGTGACCCCGGAGCAGAAGCTGCGGCTGGTCAAGGCGATGCAGGCGGAGGGAGATATTGTGGCCATGACCGGTGACGGGGTCAACGATGCCCCCGCGCTGAAACAGGCCAATATAGGCATTGCCATGGGCCGCGCCGGAACCGAGGTGGCCAAGGAAGCGGCGGATATGGTTCTCACCGATGACAATTTTGCTTCCATTGAAGCCGCGGTGGAGGAAGGGCGCTGCGTATTCGACAACCTGCGAAAATTCATTGTCTGGACGCTGCCGACCAACCTGGGTGAAGCGCTTGCCATCATGGTGGCCATTTTCGGAGGGCTGGTGCTGCCGGTCGCCCCGGTGCAAATACTCTGGATCAACATGACCACCGCGCTCTGTCTGGGGATGACCCTGGCTTTTGAAGCCAAGGAGCCGGATTTAATGCAACGGCCGCCGCGGGATCCCAAGGTGCCGATTATGACCGGCGACCTGATCGCGCGGACGATAATCGTGGGTACGCTGCTGGCGCTGGGTGTTTTTGGTCTTTTCTTTTACGAGAAAAGTAACGGTTCATCAGTTGAAGAAGCCCGCACCGCTGCCGTCGGCGTGCTGGTCATGGGAGAACTTTTGTATCTCTTTAACTGCCGTTCCCTGTCTCGTTCGGCATTCGCTCTGGGTTTCTTTTCGAATCGCTGGCTGCTGGGCGGTGTTTTGATCATGGTCATTTTACAGCTGCTGTTTACCTATGTTCCCGCCATGAACCTTTTTTTTCAAAGCGCGCCGATTTCCTGGGATGCATGGTTGCGCATCATTGTGAACAGCCTGTTCATTTATGGGGTGGTGGGCATGGAAAAGTGGATCCGCTTCCGTTTCCGCAGGCACTGAATTGCTGTGCGGATCCGGTGATGTGCGCACAAGCGGGTTGTATGATGAATGTATAGAGGGACCCTTGGAGAACTGTAGGGGCGACCGGCCGGTCGCCCTACAATTCAGACATTGTTTTCTAATCAAACTCCCATGTTCCTTGGGGGAGCCACGAAGCATGCAAATCGCTTATACGGTATACCCCTCACACGCACCCTCTCCCCGCCGGAGACTGTGTCGCAATTCCTGTTTTGTCATTTCGAGGGAATCCGAGAAATCTTATACAATAATAAAATCAATTGTATAAGATTCCTCACATTCGTTCGGAATGACAACCCTTCCTCATTATGACACTGTCTCCAAGGTGCGAGGAAGTACACGGGTTCGGTCTTACTTCCATAAAAAGATGGAAAAAAATAATTCCCTCTCCCCATCGTGGGTGAGGGTTAGGGTGAGGGGGTACCCGTAATCTAAGCTTTAATCAATGCAAAGCATTTAATCTGAGGACGTTCTTTCCAGGCGGGCGACCGTTTCGATGTGGGAGGTCTGGGGGAAGA
>CAZWCD010000157.1:3486-5581 GCA_964632275.1 uncultured Thermodesulfobacteriota bacterium | reverse complement strand
TAAATCCTCTGCATCTCCTCCGAGCATTCCCCGTCCGCCCCATAGATGATAAACGGTTCGGCAATTTCCAGCTCGGGATTGCCGGTCTTGCATCCTTCCGCCATGACCAGCTTCGCCTCTCCATTCAGCTGGCTGTATATGATGCGCAGGGCGCGGGGCTTGAGACCGGAGGCGGTAAACGCGGTGAGCAGATCCATCAGCCGTTTGGCGGGAAAGATGATCAGCACCGACCCGGCGGACGAGGCAAGATAGCTCGAAACCTGTATGAAGTCCTGCACCGTGGCCATGATTTCGTGGCGGGCGATGGCCTTCTCGCCATCGGGATTGATTCTCCCGTTCATCACCGGATAATAGGGGGGGTTGCTGACCACCAGGTCAAATGAGGACGGGGTAAAGCTGCGCCTGATCTCCCGCAGGTCTTCCTGCATGATGGAAACCCGCTCGGCAAGACCGTTCAGCGCGATGGTGCGCCGGGCCATGTCGGCCAGGCCCGGCTGCAGCTCAACCCCGACAATGGTCGTGTTGGCCTGCTTCCGGGCGAGAATGAGCGGGACAATGCCGCTGCCCGTCCCCAGGTCGATGATGGAAGCGGCGGGCATTTGTGCGGCAAAATGGGCGAGGAGAATGGCATCAAGTGAAAACCGGTAGCCCGTCTTTTTCTGAATGACGCGGATGCGTCCGTCAAACAGCTCGTCGAGCTTTTCGTCTTCCCTGATGCAGCGGTCCATTTCCATCAAGGCTCAATCATTTCTCCGGGAACAATCGGATTCATGACCAGGCCGCTTAACAGCTTGGGGTAGAAAAAGGTGGATTTCTGGGGCATGGTTTCCCCCCGGCCGGCAATGTCCTGGATCTCCTCCGCCCGGGTGGAATTCAGAATGAAGGCCAGCTGGTAGCCCTTGTTCTGCACCAGGTCCAGCCCCTCCGTCCCATGATGCACGTAGGTGATGTTCTGCTGCATCTGCAGGTCCTTGCTGGTGATGCCCAGCACCTTCTTAAAAATGAAGGTCTCGATAATATTGACATCAAGTTTCTTCAGGGAGGCCGAGCCGGTGTCATCGTCGCGCAGGGATGAGAACACCCCCTCCTTAAGGGTAAGCAGGTGATAGCAGGTCTGTTGACTGCCATACATGCCGAAGGAAGGAAGCCGTGCACCGGCGGCACGCACCCGGCCCATGAACGCCTCCCATGACGCCCCCGGATTGTTGCGGTCAATGGCAACCCGGGATATATCAAAATATTCTTGAAGCTTCCGCTCAAACTCATCAAAATTAAAAGACTTTATCTGTTCGATAACGCGGTGGTACGGCAGTATAAGCAGTCCCTTTCCCTGCAGCGGGGTCAGGTACATCATCACGTAGTTGTAGGATTCCTTTCCGGTATGCCGGGGGTTCTGTTCCCGCAGCCACCTCCGGTAATTGAGCGCCGTCTCGTAGCGATGATGTCCATCCGCGATAAAAAGCGGCTGGCCGCTGAGCCGCCGCGATACCTCCCGGATGACCCCGGGATCGGACACGCGCCGGAGCTGATGGAAGGTGTTCTCATGATCGGTCGCCTCCTGCGGAACCGACGCGACGGCAGTGTGCCGGAGCATGCCGTTGATCGCGTCGGCGGGATCGGCATAGAGGGAAAAGATCGGGCTGAAATTTGCCGAGCAGGCCTGCATCAGCTTCAGCCGGTCCGCCTTGGGCTGGTCCAGGGTTTTTTCATGAGGAATGATCACCCCCTCTTCCCGCTCCTCCAGCCGGACCAAAGCGATGAAGCCGTCGCGAGTCATTCTCCCGGCCGGGCCGTTGAACTCCTGATGATACGCGTAGAGGCAGGGATCGGTATCCCGCTTGAGAATCGACTCCTGCTGCCACCCCTTGAAAAAGGCGGCTGCGCGGGTATAGCGGTTGTCCGCATCCGTATCATCCGGGCCCTGTTTCCCCAGTATCAGCCGGATCACATTGTAGGGACTGTCGTTGTAGTAGCCCTCCTGCTCCGCCAGAGAAATAATATCATAGGGCGGCGCGGTCACCTTCTTCACATCGCCCACCCGGTCGCGGTCGTACAAGACCCCTTTAAAACCAACGATGGTAGCCATAATCCACCC
>CAZWCD010000157.1:1930-3386 GCA_964632275.1 uncultured Thermodesulfobacteriota bacterium | reverse complement strand
ACCTTTTTCGGTCTCGCTCATATCACAGCCGGTATTCCTAATCAAGCACTTTTAAAAACAGATGCTATTCTTTCGCTTGCTTTTCGGAAAAATCAGGGTTAACACTTGTGGCAATTGATACGCTGCACCACGTAACCGTGAGTGAAGGAAAAGCGTTTTTCATTACCTTTTGAGCGTTCGATGTCGGACGTTCGTGTCGATTCATATCAGTCCTTAACCCGCTTGAACCATGACAACCACAACCGTTGCGATCACCACCCTGGGATGCAAGGTCAACCAGTATGAATCGGCGGCGATGGCGGAAGCGCTGTCGGCGCGGGGGTACCGGATAACCGGTTTTCAGTCCAAGGCGGATGCGTACCTCATCAACACCTGCACCGTCACCAAAAAAACCGACTACCAGTGCCGCCAGCTCATCCGCCGGGCGCACAAGGCCAATCCCGCGGCGCAGATCATTGTGACCGGCTGCTATGCCCAGATTGCTCCGGAAGCGCTCGCGCAGATACCCGGGGTTTCGCTGGTTCTGGGAAACGCCGAGAAACAGCGCATTGCCGATTATATTGCACCGGCCGGAGGCGCATCGGTTCCGGCACGGACGATCACCTCCGATCCGGGAAGCGCCGCCGGCTTCAATGACCCGCCCCTGCGCTCATTCGCCGGTCACACCCGGGCATTTTTAAAAATCCAGGACGGGTGCGAATCATTTTGCAGCTATTGCATCGTTCCCTTCGCCCGGGGCAGGATCCGCAGCCTGCCGCCGGATGATGTCATCAGTCGCCTGTGTGCCCTGAGCGAGGCAGGCTTCAGGGAGGTGGTCTTAAGCGGCATCCATCTCGGCGCGTATGGCATTGACCTCACCCCCCGCGACAGCCTTCTTGCACTGCTGCAGCGCATTGACCGAAACCCGCCCATCTCGCGCGTTCGCCTCAGTTCCCTTGAGCCGATGGATATGGGTCCGGATCTCATCGCCTGCCTCGCCGACTCCCGCACCATATGCCCCCATCTGCACCTTCCCCTGCAAAGCGGCGACGACGCCATTCTGGCCCTCATGAACCGGCCCTACCGGGCTGCCGATTTTCGGGAGCTGGTCACCGCGCTGCACGCGTCCATCCCGAACCTGTGCCTGGGCACCGATCTCATCGCCGGGTTTCCCGGGGAAACCGAGGCACAGTTCCGCGCAACCTGCGAGATGATCGAGTCGCTCCCCATCAGCTATGCCCATGTGTTCCCCTATTCCCGGAGAGAGAAAACGGCGGCGGCGGGTTTGCCCGGTCAGGTCCCGCAGCAGGTGATAAAAGCCAGGAGCGCGGCCCTGAGAAGCATCGGCGCACAAAAGCGAAGGGAATTTTACTCGGCATTCATCGGAAAGGAACTCACGGTACTGGTGGAAGGCGGGGCGCACGGACAACCCGGGCAGCTGCGGGGGTGGTCATCCAACTACATCCCGGTTGTCTTT
>CAZWCD010000157.1:0-1830 GCA_964632275.1 uncultured Thermodesulfobacteriota bacterium | reverse complement strand
TTGGTCAGCTTTCCCTCGAGCAGGTCCACGCCTTTCATGATCGCCGGGTTCTGCCGCGCAGCGGCGCGGTAGCCCTTGTCGGCAATCTCAAGGGCAAAGGGAAGGCTTTCCTTGGTCAGGGCCAGGGTTGAGGAACGCGGCACCGCGCTGGGCATGTTGGTGATGCCGCAATGCACCACGCCGTACAGAGAATAAAAGGGTTGGTCATGCGTGGTGGGACGGATGGTTTCGCAGCAGCCGCCCTGGTCCACGGCAACGTCCACGATGACCGAGCCCGGGTGCATCTTTTTTACCATTGCCCGGGTAACCACCTTGGATGCCCTGGCGCCGGGGCTTAAAAGCGATCCGATCACCGCGTCCGACCGGGTCACCTCATGCTCGACCTCACGCGCAGCCGGCAGCTTGACGTGCGCGCGTCCTCCCAGCATTGCCCGGAGTTCCCTGATCCGTTTTTTATCAATCTCCAGTATGGTCACCTGCGCCCCCATGCCCGCCGCGGCCTCGGCGGCACGGACCCCGGTGCTCCCTCCCCCCACGATGGTGACGCGGGCCGGCGCCAGGCCGGGAATGCCGCCCATCACCACGCCCCTGCCGCCATTGATCGCCTCCAGCCCGCGTGCAGCCAGCTGCACCGACAGGTAGCCGGCGATCTCGCTCATTGATCGTAAAATGGGGAGGCTGCCGTCGGCGAGCTGGACGGTCTCGTAGGCAATGCCGACAATACCGGTTCTGAGCAGCGACACGGTCAGGTGCCGGTCCGCTGCCAGGTGAAAAAAGGTAAACACGATCTGTCCCGGCCGCGCGAGAGCAAACTCCGGTTCCAGCGGCTCCTTCACCTTGAGGATCATGTCCGCCCTGCGCCACACCTCACCGACATCCCGCTGGATGGAGGCCCCCGCCTCTTTAAAGGAGGCATCATCAATGCCGCTGCCTGCCCCGGCGTTATGCTCGATGAGCACCTTATGCCCATGGCCGACCAGGCGCGCGACCCCGGCGGGCGTCACCGCAACCCGCTTCTCCTCCGGCTTTATTTCCCTGGGAATCCCGATAATCATGCGTCGCTCCTGTGAGATGAGATTGCTGGTTCCGGCAGTGCCGGTATGACCAAAACCGACGCGGCTATATAAAATGCCGCGCAACTGGTTGCGGATTATGCGCATTCACACGGTACTTGTCAACAGGTATGTGGTATCTGTCTTATGTGCGGCTGCGGGAATCAAAAGGGGTGGGTTGATTGAGGGACGCACGCCGCTGCATCCGAATGTTACGGTGGCATTAGTTCTTCATCAGTTCATGTGCCTTGAAAAAATGCAGGAAAATATCGCTTGACAAAGGCAAAAAAATAATTTTATATTGCAGGGTTATTAATTTTAGCAAATAAAAATACGGGCCATAATCGGTCATGTTTGAGAACCTCACCGAAAAACTGAACCAGACCTTTAAGCGCCTGCGCGGGCACGGCAAGCTCAGTGAGGGGAATATCGAGGAGGCCCTCAAGGAAGTCCGCATCACCCTCCTCGAGGCCGACGTCAACTTCAAGGTGGTTAAGGGTTTTATCGAGGGGGTCAAGGAGAAGGCGCTGGGACAGGAGGTGCTCAAGAGCCTGACCCCGGCCCAGCAGTTCATTAAGATTGTACGGGACGAGCTTATCGCCCTCATGGGAGAGGGCGAACACCGTCTCTCCCTGTCGGGACAAGGGCCCCACGTGATCATGGTGGTGGGCCTGCAGGGTTCCGGCAAGACCACCACCATCGGCAAGCTTGCCCGGCTGGTGCGGGAGCAGCACCACAAGCCGCTCCTGGTCCCCGCGGATGTGTACCGCCCCGCGGC
>CAZWCD010000156.1:0-5627 GCA_964632275.1 uncultured Thermodesulfobacteriota bacterium | reverse complement strand
GCGCCTGCAACCGATGCGTCGAACCGGGACTGCAGGGCGTTCATGGATGCCCCGGCCTGCGCCATGACGCTGTCCCGCGCCGCGTCCTCCGGCTCCACCACCGGATTGAAGTCCTCGCCGTACCCCTGGAGGAAGTTGCCTGACTTGACCCAGAGCCACTGATTGGCGTTGCTATCAGCGCCAATCCCATAGACCCCCGGGATGCCGGTTTCCGACCAGTTGGACCCGTCACTGGTAAACCCTCCCACGCCGAGGATGAGATACACGGTGATCCACCACGGCGGGAGTTCACCCGGCGTTTTCATTAATTCACTGCCGAGCTGCACCGGCCAGGGGAAAAGGGTGTTCACGGCCACCGATTGAATGCCCAGGTAATCGCGCGTGTATTCCAGCCGCATTAACAGGGGGACCAGGGAGATGCGCATGCGCACCCACGTTCTCCCATTGGTGTCCGCGCCGAAGAGAATGGATGCGGCAGTCCAGGACGTTTCCACATCGCCGATTTTGTATTCGACCCACGAGGTACTCATGCCGTTATACCCGCCATAGAGCGGGGTGGCCCGCACCCCGGTGGCACTGCCCAGCGTCAGCACCAGAGCCACTGCTATCAGCCATCCTCTCATACCGCACATCCCTCGCGCACCCGCATGCTCAGCGCACCCTGAAGCCTTTGGAAACAACCACGATGCCCGACTCCGTCACCGTAAAATTCTTCCTGTCTTCTGCAGGATCATATCCGATGGCCATGCCCTCGGGTATCTCCGAATATTTGTCGACAATGGCCTTCCTGATTTTTGCGCCCTCCCTCACCCGAACGCCGTCGAGCAGGATGGAATCTTCAACCTGTGCGCAACTGTCCACCCGCACATTGGCTGAAATGATTGACCTGCGCACATCCCCCCCGCTGATGATGGCGCCGCCCGCTATAATTGAATCGTAGGCCGCCCCTCGCCGCCCCCCCGCCGCGGTGTCTTCGGAGAGAACGGTTTTCGCCGGAGGGCTCGGGGCGTGATAGGTGTGAATGGGCCATGCCGCATCATAGAGATTCAAAAGCGGGCAGACGGAAACCAGGTCCATGCTGGCCTCGAAATAGGCCTCAACCGTCCCCACATCGCGCCAGTACTGAGTCTCCCCCGTTCTGTCCACGAAGCTGTAGGCAAACGCCCTGTCTCCGCTCTCAACCATGGCCGGCAGGATGTTTTTGCCAAAATCGTGCTTGCTGCTCCTCTTCGCGTCTTCAATGAGCCGCTTTACCAGGATTGCGGTGTCGAAAACATACACCCCCATGGAGGCAAGAATCTTGTCCGGCTTGGCGGGAAGCGTGCGGGGTTGTTCCGGTTTCTCCTGAAAGCCCTGTATCCTGAAATCCGCGTCAACTTCGATGACCCCGAGCTGATTCGACAGGCCCTTGTCCATCTCCACCGATGCCACGGTCACACTGGCGCCTTTGAGCAAATGGAAATGAATCAACTCCCGGTAGTCCATCTTGTAAATGTGGTCGCCGGAGAGAACGAGCACCATGTCCGGCGTTTTCTTCTGCAGCAGATAGATGTTCTGAAAAATGGCGTCGGCGGTGCCTTTATACCAGTCCTCGTTGATCCGCTGCTGGGCGGGGACCACCGTGACATATTCCCCCAGGGTGCCGCTCAAAATATTCCACCCCTGCTGGATATGCCTGCTCAAGGAAAGGGATTTGTACTGGGAAAGGACATAAATGTGCCTCATCCCGGAATTAATGCAGTTGCTCAGGGTAAAATCGATGATCCGGTAAATGCCGCCGAAGGGAACCGCCGGCTTGGCGCGGTCCCTGGTCAGCGGATACAGACGCTCCCCCTTCCCCCCTGCCATCACCAATGTCGTGACCGACTTCACTGCTTATCCCTGCTTCCTTTCCAGAAGGGCGCGGATCTTCCGTTTCAGCTCGGTCAAATCTGATGACTTGACCACAAAATCGTCGGCCGCCCAGCTGATGAAATCATCCTTGTAGCTGGAATAGGCGCTGTGGATGATGACCGGGATATTTCTCTCCTTGCCGATGATCTTCCCCAGGGCCTCCAGCCCGTCCATGACCGGCATGCGGATATCCAGGACCACCAGGTCCGGCGGCGCCTCGGTTATGCTGTCCAGCGCTTCCTTCCCGTTTCGGGCCAGCCGTATCTGGTATCCCTCGTCGCGCAATTCCTCCTGATACAGCTTCCGCTGGTTGACCTCATCGTCCACAATCAATACTGTTGCCATGGGACCGCCCTCATAAAAATGTGCGTTGTGATGCCGGGGCAGGCAGCCGCGCGTAAAACGGAACGGCCCGAAGCCGCCGCCCTGCCGCCTCACATCTTGTACTTGAAATCATCCGGGTCAAGCTTTTCCAGCCACTCGGTGAAATCATCCGGCTTCTCTTCCGACTCGGCTTCACCGGTGTGGCCGGCCTTCTTGATCACCTCTTCGGCCACAAAAATGGGAGTCCCCACCCGCAGGGCGAGAGCGATGGCATCGCTGGGCCGGGAGTCGATTTCCACCGCGCCCTTCCTGGTGTTGATGTGAATGACCGCGTAAAAGGTGTTGTCCTTCAACTCCGTCACCACGATCTTGGTGGTTTCCCCCCCCAGCCCCTTGATGACGTTGAAGATCAAATCATGGGTCATGGGCCTGGCGGTGCTGATCTTGCGCAGCTCCAGGGCAATGGCATTCGCTTCAAACATGCCGATCCAGATGGGCAACACCCGGGGGCCGTTCAGTTCCTCCAGGAACACCATCGCCCCGCTCTTGGCCAGATCGAACGCCAGATTTTTCACCTTCACTTCAATCAGCATGCACCACACCTCTCATTTGTACATCCGGTACCTGCCCGGGATCAACCGGGATGAAGGACGCTGATCAGGGGATGACCAGCTCTCTTCCCGCGACAAGGTGATCTCCTCCCCTGAGGTTGTTTATTCTGACGAGCTCCCCCACCGTGGCGTTATACTCCCGAGCAATCTGCGAAAGCGTCTCGCGCGGCTGCACCAGATGCCTGCCGGTCTTCCCCGTCTCCGCCGGCGCGCCGGGAAGGGCGATGCCGTCCCGCTTGGCCAGGAGGGACACAAACTCATAGGTCACATCGGAAAGGGAACCGGCAAGCTTCTGCTGAAAGGAGGCGCTCTTTAATAAACGCTCATCCTCGGGATTGGTGATGAACCCGGTTTCAATGAGCACCGAGGGAATGTCCGCCGCCCGCAGCACCACAAACCGCGCCTGCTTGGGCTGTTTAAACTTGACCTGGTTCAGGCCGGCCAGCGCGTTCAGTGCCAGCCCGCCGAAGTGGAGGCTGTCGTTCATGGTCTGGGTTTGCACCAGGTCAACCAGGATGCTGTTCAGATCCTTGTCGTCGGCATAGGAAACCCCGCCGAACATGTCGGAGGCGTTTTCCCGCTCCGCCAGCAGGCGGGCGGCCTCATCGCTGGCCCCCTTGAGCGAGAGGCAGTAGACCGACGCCCCTCGCACGCCCTTGTTCAAATTGGCATCGGTGTGCAGGCTGATAAAAAAATCGGCGTTGTAATCGCGGGCTATGACGATCCGCTTCTCCAGGGGAATAAAGTAATCGCCGTCGCGGGTCAAAAAGGCCTTGAAGCCGGGTTTGCGGTTGATGCAGTCCCGCATTTTTTTTCCCAGCGCCAGCACGATGTTCTTCTCATAGGTTCCCTGCCGGCTGACCGCCCCCACATCATCTCCGCCGTGCCCCGGATCAATCACAATGATCCGGCGCTCTTTGCTCTGCTCCTGGACCCGGGCCTTGTGCTCTTTCTCAGCCAGGTCGGACCGGTTCAAATCAATCACCAGGCGGTAGGGCTTGTCCTCAAGCGGGTTGAGCAAAAAAATCTTTGACTGAACCGGCTGAACCAGGTCCATCACCAGCCGCACGGTGCCGGCGTCATACCGGGCAACCCGCACCCGCTGGACAATCGAGTCGCCGACGGCAAAGGAACGGGGTGACGCGACGGCGGTAGCGGCGTCCTTCAGGTCGATCACCAGCCGCTCCGGGCCCTTGAGCTCCATGGTTTGAAAGGAAAGGGGCTGATCGCTGTCAACCACGATGCGGGTGTGATCGGGGGCGGAAAAATACCGCATATCCCCCACCTTGATCGAAGCCGCGGCATGCCCGGCAGCGGCCAGGATCATCGCACCGATTGTCACCCACCATGCAACTCCCCGTTTCAGCATTTTCCTCCCGGCAGTGTGAGCCGAATACAACTATTTTTTCGGAGTTTATAATAATTTGTCGTTATTGTCAAACAGCTTATTCAAGCGGTCCCCCCCTCATATCGCTTGCCATTCATGCGCCTCTCCGTTACAATGGGCGCGGATCAGCCGGCGCATGCCCGTCGGCTCCCCATCACACCCTACAACCGGCTGAACGCTCACGCGCAGGAGGAAGCATGTCTGAAATATCCATCAATGAAGCGGGAAAAACTCTTCTGGACCGGATCGTCGGGGTCTGGCCGGCCATCATGCGGGAACGCAGGAGGGAAAAAATCTTCTACGTGCTCTCGATGGTGATGGCGCTGCGCGGGAAGAAGGAGGTGGGACCGGAGGAGGTGACCGAGGCGCTGCGGCTGGTGGTCCCCAGGTCCTATGACCCCTTCTTCCACATGATGGAGGACATGGATAAGTTTAAAAAACTGGCGCTCGACATTTACGACGACATGGAGGCGTACCGTGCCCTGCCCATCCAGGTCCGGCGATGGGAGAGACCGAACCCCTCCAAGCCGGCAAAATCGGCCAGTCAGATGAAGGTCATCGCCTTTTGCGCCAGCCCTCGAAAACACGGAAATACCGATCTTTTAATCGATGAGGCGCTGTCGGGCGCCGCGAGCGCCGGAGCAAGCGGAGAGAAAATTATGCTCCAGAAGATTGACCTCGGCTTCTGCATCGGATGCCGGAAATGCAAGGACGAGGGATATGAAGGCATGTGCACGGTCAAAGACGACATGACCGGCCTCTATGAGAAGATCATCGCCTCGGACGCCGTCATCATCGGGTTCCCCATTTACACCGGCAGGGAATGCGCCCAGCTCTCCACCTTCCTGGACCGCTGGGACTGCTTTGAGCGGTTTAAATTCGGGGCATCGATGAAACCGGGCAGAAGGGCCCTGGTCATCGGGACCTGGGGTTACCCGTACATCGACACCTATGACCATGTCATGGAAAATGTCATGCTGGTTTTAAACATGCACAAGGTCGAAACGGTTGAGGCCCTCTCCGCCTGCGGGTTCGAGGGAATTCTGCACGGCCTCGACGAAAAGCGAAAGGGGACGGTCGCACAGTTTCCCGCGGAACTCTGCAAGGCCTTCGAGGCGGGGGTGGGGCTGGTGGCCGGGGAATGAGGTATTGCGGAATGCGGATTTCGGACGCACTTGGTGTATCGGTTGTAGGGGCGTATGGCCATACGCCCTCAGGCCGGTGCATTAGTTTGTCATGAGTGAAACGAAGGATTTCGTCTTTTTGATTGTCTTCACGCAGCCTGCCAGAGCGATAAAAGAAGATTCTTCACGGCGTTCAGAATGACACAGCGAACCTTGCAGTGGCGACCGGCCGATCGCCCCTACATTCGCTAAAACATCTATTGCGAAAAATATTGTAAAGCCTTCTGA
>CAZWCD010000155.1:0-5642 GCA_964632275.1 uncultured Thermodesulfobacteriota bacterium | reverse complement strand
CAGCACGGTTGGGGTGTCGACAAGCGGCAAGTCATAGGATTTTGGATCCTACATTCGGAGGTTCGAATCCTCCCACCCCAGCCATACTTTTTTTGCGCAATGCGGTACGCATCCCGTGTCAGCTTCACCCGCTGTGAGCCCGCCAGCTGGAAAACCGGTCACGATATTACTATTGACATACAAACAAAATTTGTATATAAGCATGCACTGGTTCAAAGGCCATAACCTTATAATTTCCATAGTTACAGGGATTCCCCGTGTTAAAAAATATCAAGATACTATCCGGCAATTCTAACATCCCCCTCGCCGAAAAAATCTGCAAAGGCTTGGATATTCCCCTGGGCAAGGCAAATGTAAAAAAGTTCAGCGACGGCGAAATTCAGGTTGAAATTGAAGATAATGTCCGGGGCATGGATGTCTTTTTAGTGCAATCGACCTGCACGCCGGTGAATACCTACATGATGGAATTGCTGATCATGATCGACGCCGTCAAACGGGCGTCGGCAGAGAGAATCACCGCCGTCCTGCCTTATTACGGTTATGCGCGGCAGGACCGGAAGGTAGCCCCGCGGGTGCCCATCACCGCCAAGCTGATCGCTGACCTCATCACGGTTGCGGGGGCAAACCGGCTTCTTACCATGGATTTGCACGCGGGTCAGATACAGGGCTTCTTCAACATTCCGGTGGACCACCTCTACGCAGCCCCGGTGATGATGGACTACATCAAACAGGAGTATGTCAATGACCTGGTGATTGTCTCCCCCGATGCAGGCGGGGTTGAAAGGGCGCGCGCCTTCGGTAAAAGGCTCGGCGCAAGCCTGGCCATCATTGATAAGAGAAGGTCACAGCCCAATGAGTCCACGGTCATGAATATCATTGGAGAGATAAAGGGCAAGACCGCCCTGCTGCTTGATGATATGGTGGACACCGCGGGCACGCTGACCCAGGCAGCCAATGCGCTTATGCAGGCGGGCGCAAAAAAGGTCGCCGCGTGCTGCACCCATGCGGTGCTGTCGGGACATGCGCTGGAGAAGATCAATCAGTCTGCGTTGGAAGCAATGGTGGTATCCGACACCATTCCCCTCAAGCCGGAAGCGCAATCCTGCAAGAAAATAGTAGTGCTCTCAGTGGCGACTTTGCTCGGCGAAGCGATCAAGCGCATTCATAACAACGACTCGGTCAGCTCGCTTTTTGTGTAAACAATCCCACACGGTTATTGGTAAGGAGCATCCATGGCAGAACAGGCAAAACTCAAGGCAACCGCTCGCACGGCAACCGGGAAAGGGGTGGCAAGAAGATTGCGCGGCAAGGAAATGCTGCCGGCAGTCGTCTACGGCCACAAAACCGCCGCCATTCCCCTCGCCATCGAACTAAAGAACTTGCAGGACCTCCTGGGCGCAGGCAAAAGTGAGCGCAAGCTCTTCCTCCTGTCCATTGAAGGCAATGGCGAACCGGCCGAAAAGACGGTCATGATCAAAGAGATCCAGGTTGATCCGGTGGAGCGGCATTTCCTCCACGTCGATTTCTTCGAAGTCGCCATGGATGAGGAAGTAACCCTCTCCATCCCCGTCCGGCTCACCGGCACCCCCGCCGGGGTCCTGGTTGGCGGCGTGCTGCAGCAGGTCAAAAGAGAGCTCAGCATCAGGTGCCTTCCCTCCCAGATTCCCGACAGCCTGGAGGCGGATGTCAGCGCTCTTGCCATCGGCGATTCGGTCCACCTGAAAGATATGCAGCTGCCACCGGGCATAAAGTTTTTTGACGATCTGGACACCACCATCGCGACCGTGCTCGCGCCCACCATTGAAAAAGAAGTCTCCAAGGAAGCGGCGCCTGAAGCAGAAGCGGCGGGGGCAGCCGAGGCAGCGACGGACGAAAAGAAGCCGGCTGAGGAAAAGGAGAAAAAGCCCGAGAAGGATGAGGGTGGCAAAAAGTAAGCCCCTCAACCGGGTGCAGGCGTGGAACTTATTGTGGGTCTCGGAAACCCGGGAAAGGAATACGAGGCGACCAGACATAACATCGGTTTTCTTGTGCTGAGCCGGCTGGCCAGGACCCACGGCATCGCTCTCGAAGAGAGGAAATACAAGAGCCGCTGGGGTCGCGGGGCAATTGCCGGCAGCCCCGTCATTCTCGCCAACCCCCGCACCTACATGAACGCAAGCGGTGACGCGGTGAAATTGCTTGCCGCTTCATTCTCCCTCACGGCGCATCAGCTTATAATAATCCACGACGACTTAGATCTCCCCTTCGGAAGAATCAGGATCAAGGAAAAAGGCGGAAGCGGAGGCCATAAGGGCATCCAGTCGATCATCCATGCCATGGGCAGCGGCGATTTCCTCAGAATCAAGGTCGGCATCGGAAGACCGCCCGGGGGGATGGATACCGCGGACTATGTCCTTCAGCCATTTGACCGGACCGAGCGGCAAACCCTCGGCGAGGTAACCGCGGTGGCGCAGGAAGCCCTTGAGTTGCTCTTGCAGGAAGGAACTCAGGCGGCAATGAATCGTTATAATCAGAAGGGAACATGACGCATGAAACGGAGGTTATACCTATGAAGAAAGTCGCGGGCTTATGCTGGCTGGTTGCCCTTGTGCTGATATGTTCGCTCGGTTGCGGTGAAAGACCGTTCAAGCTGCGATTGAAATTCAAGCCGGGTGATGTCTACAAATATAAAGTCACCCAGGATTCCGCCACCACCACCGAGTTCATGGGCAAGAAAATGGAGATGCCGAGCAAAACCGAGGTTACCCTCACCCAGAAGGTGGACCGGGTCGACAAGGGGGTTGCGGACATCACCATCACCTGCGATACCTACAACATGGAGATGAATATCGGGGGCAAGACCATACCGAACGCGATGGGCTCATCGATGGCGGGAAAGCAGACTCCCATGAAGCTGAGCGAGATGGGCGAGGTCATCGAACCAAAGGGACTTCAGTCCATGGTTGCGCTCCAGGGACTGGGCGCTGATATTAATAATGTGCTGTTCAGCCTCTACCCCAAATTTCCCGAACAAAAGCTCAAGGTAGGCGATTCCTGGACCCAAAAAGAAGAACTCCCCCAGTCGCAGATGAAGGTCGTTGTCGAAACGAAGTACACCTATACCCGGCGCGAGGAAAAGAACGGCCATCACTGCGCGATATTGGACTATACCATTGCAATGAATGTACAGGGCGGAGATGATGCGGATATGAAAATGAAGGGTGAGGGCACCGGCGTGGGCAAAACCTACGTTGCCTACGAACAGGGCCTCATCGTGGAAAGCAAGGTTGACATGGATCTTAAGATGACCATTGCGGCCCCCCTGCCCATGGGGGCGCAGGAAATACCCACTACCACCCATCAAACAATCGTGCTGGCGCTTCTTCCGTAGTCACAGCGCCGGTCGGAAGATTCACTCGGTCATATACATTCTTTTGCCATCCTCCAGCCTGCCCAGGTCTTCCCAGGCCTTCTTCGCAAACTTTGATTGCATGGGCTGCTTCAGGGCCATCCGGTAGGAATAGAAGGCCTTGTCCTTATACTCCCGCGCTTTCGCCGGATCACGCAGATTTTGCTGCGGCGAAAAGGCCATCATCTCATAGAGCACATGAAAACAATGGCCTATTTTGTAGTACATTTCCTGCTTAAGCGAGGAGGTGGGATATTTTTGGAGAACCTTTTCAATCTGCGCTATTTCGCCCAGAGGGCCTTCCGGCAGCCCCTTGTAATCACATGACCAGGTAATGAGGTGGTATTCACCCTCATCCGCATAGTTGCTTTCCGGAAACCGTTCCATCATTTGCCGGTAGTGTGACAGGTTGTACTGCAAGCCGCAGGGTGTGTCGATCCAGCATTCATAGCGGCCGTACTTTTTCATGAATTGCTTTTTGGCCTCCTCCGCCGGCACGCCCTCCTCCACCGGCTGATAATAGCCCGGCTTCAGGAGACCCTCATACGCTTCACCCAGCTTGAGCAGCACCACGTCGGTCGTCTTCGATGTGGGGAACTTTTCCAGGAATTCCTGGCATGCCGTGATTGCCTCTTCATAGACCCGCGCCTCGGAAAGTTCGATGATCTTCTGAAAAAGGGTTTCCTCTTCCCCCGGCTTCGGCGCTAGCGACGGCAAAAATATGCAGGCGCTGCAGCAGCAAAGGAGCATGCAGGCGAGAAGCGCCTTGGTCCGGCATCGTGGTGCGCGATTTGTTTTCATGGTGGAGAAACTCCTGGTTTGCAGTTTCAAGTAGCAACAGGGTTCAGGGTGGAGTATAAATTCGAATTTGCCCCACCACCCTGCATCGTGTATGTTTGTAAAACCTTACCACGCACGTTGGCAACAATCAACTTCTATTGACTGCAACCGGTCTCTGTCTTCCCTGCTTGTATTACCGGTGTCATTGTGGTAGTATTGCTCATCAATATGCATAAAGCGCACTATGGCAGAAAAGCTTATTTGTCAGAACAGGAAAGCACGGTACGATTACCACATTCTTGATACCTGTGAAGCGGGTCTTGTGCTTCAGGGAAGCGAGGTAAAATCATGCCGGGCGGGAAAAGCCAATCTCAAGGACGGTTACGCCCGCATAAAGGATGGTGAGATTTTTCTCATCAATGCGCACATCAGCCCGTACGACTATGCGCACCAGTTCAATCATGACCCGCTGCGACAGCGGAAGCTGCTCTTTCACAAGAGCGAAATTAAAAAGCTCTACGGAAAAATAAAGGAAAGAGGGTTAACCTTCATCCCCCTGAAAATGTATTTCAAGGACGGGAAGGTCAAGGTTGAAATGGCTTTGGCCAAGGGTAAAAATCCGCATGACAAACGTGAGGATATAAAGAAAAAGGATTTCGCCCGCGAGGCGGAGCGGGAATTCGGAGGCAGAAAAATTAAAGGAAGAATTTAAAAGAGGGGACAGGGTTCAGGGCATAGATGGGAAGAACAGAGTTTGCAGTTGACAGTTTACAGGCACAACTGAAAAAGATACAGGATGCAGGTAGATTCCTGACAACTGTCAACCCTTCAACTGAAAACTGCTTTTTGAACCACGAAGAGCACGAAGAAAAAGAGGGAGAACACGAAGCTTCGAGCGCATTCAAATTGTTTGGTGATTAACAAACAATTTGAATGCGCTGATGTCCTCTGAAAACATCTTTGTGATATCGTTTGACTTTCTCTTCGCGTGCTTCGTGCTTTTCCTTCGTGCTCTTCGTGGTTTATAATGTCAGGCAGCAGGAACGTTCCTGCATCATGCATCATTTAAACGAAGGGGGGCGAAACGGTTTCGACGGGGATAATTGAAGCTTAAGGGGCATGCCGAGCTCTCCATCATCTCGTTAAACGGGTGGAACTAAACATAATCGCAAACGATTATGATTTTGCCCTTGCTGCCTAACTAGGCAGCAAGCGTCCTTGCAGTCTTTGCCCGCGGGGCTGTAAAGGATGTCGACTCAGCGGGATAGTTCTCACCTCTTGCTCGTGGGGGTGTGAATGAAGCGCTACATGGGCTAGCCTCGTAAGAATCCTGCCTGCGGGAGTCGTGCGGGGCGAAACACAAAACTCAGGCTACGCATGTAGAACTTTAAGTGGAGTATTTCCGGACGCGGGTTCGACTCCCGCCGCCTCCACCATTTAGAAAAGACAAACCCGTCTCTCTGGGGTCATTCTC
>CAZWCD010000154.1:0-5709 GCA_964632275.1 uncultured Thermodesulfobacteriota bacterium | reverse complement strand
TGTTTTTGGAGAGAGGTGCATGAAGGGGTCAATTACCATAAATCAGGAGCTGTGCAAGGGATGCCTGCTCTGCGCGTCATTCTGTCCAAAAAAATCCCTGTCCCAATCAACGAAGCTCAACGTCAAGGGCTATCTTGTCGCCGAGTTTGATGAAGGGAACGGCTGCACCGGCTGCGGTACCTGCGCCCTGGTCTGCCCGGAGATTGCCATCGAGGTTTATCGTGAATAAGCAGCTTATGAGCGGAACCAGCGCCATCGGCGAGGCGGCAATCCAGGCGGGCTGCAGGTTCTATTTCGGCTACCCCATCACCCCGCAGAATGAGCTGCCCGAGTACATGGCCAAGCGGCTTGCCGAGGTGCCGGGGGGCGTGTTCATCCAGGCGGAAAGCGAGATTGGTGCCATCAACATGGTCCTGGGCGCCAGCGTGGTGGGAGGACGGGCCATGACCTCATCAAGCAGCCCGGGGATTAGCCTGAAACAGGAGGGCATTTCCTACCTGGCCGGCCAGGAGCTGCCCGCGGTGATTGTGAACGTGGTGCGCGGGGGGCCCGGCCTGGGGTCCATCTACTCCGCCCAGTCGGACTATTTCCAGTCAACCCGGGGCGGCGGGCACGGCGATTACCGAACCATTGTGCTGGCGCCGGCGTCGGTGCAGGAGCTTGCGGACATGACCGCCTCGTCCTTTGATCTGGCCGATACCTACCGCACGCCGGTGATCGTGCTGGCTGACGGGGTGCTCGGGCAGATGATGGAGCCGGTGCGCATACCCGCTCCCCGGAAGGAAGGCGAGCGGGACCTGGACTACATCCTCACCGGGGCAAAGGGACGGCCGTGCAGGGCGATTCATTCCTTCAGAATGGACCCGGCGGACCAGGAGGAGCACAACTGGAAGCTGATGCGAAAATATAAGCGCATCGAGCAGCGCGAGGTCCGCTATGAGACCTATTTGCTGGATGACGCGCAGCTGGCGGTGATTGCCTACGGCACAGCGGCCCGGATTGCCAAGGGGGCGATCAACCGGATGCGCAAGGAGAACATGAAGGTGGGGATGATCCGCCCCAAAACTCTCTGGCCATTTCCGGCCCAGATCATCAAAGACACGGCAAAGCGCATTCGCGATTTTTTTGTCTTTGAGATGAGCGCGGGGCAGATGATTGAGGATGTCAAGCTGGCGCTGGAGGGAAAGGGCACGGTTCATTTTTACGGGAGGCCGGGCGGCGTGCTGCCGGCGCCCATTGAGCTGTACCGGATCATGACCCGGCATTACCTGCAGTCACAGAGGAAGCGCAAGACATGAAAAAAGTGTTTGCCAGGCCCCAATCGCTCCATTCCACCCCCTTTCATTACTGCCCGGGATGCGGACACAGCATCGTCCATCGACTCATCGCCGACGTGGTTGACGAGATGAAGCTGCGGGACAAGACCATTTGTGTTGACGGGGTGGGATGTTCGGTGGTGGCCTATAATTATTTTGATGTGGATATGGTGGAGGCCCCCCACGGAAGGGCGGCGGCCGTGGCAACCGGGGTTAAAAGGGCCCGGCCCGGCGCGGTGGTTTTTACCTACCAGGGCGACGGCGACCTGGCGGCGATCGGCACCGCCGAATCCTTTCACGCGGCCAATCGGGGAGAGCTGTTCACTGTTTTTTTCATCAACAACGCGGTCTACGGCATGACCGGCGGCCAGATGGCGCCGACCACGCTTCTGGGACAGAAGACCACCACGTCGCCGGCGGGCAGAAACCAGCTGCTGCAGGGTTTCCCCCTGAAGTTCAGCGAGGTGCTGGCACAGCTCGAGGGAACCTCTTACATTGAGCGCGTGGCGGTGAACAGCCCGGCCAATATCAGAAAAACCAAACAGGCCATCGCCAAAGGCTTTCAGCATCAGCTTAAAAAAACGGGGTTCTCGATGGTGGAGATTCTTTCACCCTGTCCCACCAACTGGAAAATGGCCGCCCCGGAGGCATGCCGCTGGATCGATGAGGTGATGTCCAAGCAGTACCCCCTGGGCGTGATTAAAGAGGCACAATGCTGATCAAGACGGTTTTTTCGGGGTTCGGCGGGCAGGGGGTCCTTTCCATGGGTCATGCGCTGGCAACCGCAGCCATGCTCGAGGGCAAGCACGTCACCTATTTTCCCTCCTACGGCGCGGAAGTGCGCGGCGGAACGGCCAATTGCACCGTTTCGGTTTCGGATGAGGAGATTGCGTCGCCGGTGGCCTCCGAACCGGAGTTCGTGGTTGCCATGAATCAGCCGGCGTTTGTCCGCTTTCAGAACATGCTGGTATCGGGAGGGCTGGCGCTGGTCAACTCCTCCATGGTGAGTGCGTCGTCGGTACGGGGCGATATTGAGGTGGTGGAAGTGCCAACCAGCGAGCTGGCGGAAAAGCTGGGCAACCTCAAGGTGGCGAACATGATTATGCTGGGGGCCTTTGTCAGGGCGAGCAGCATCATATCGTTTCCCCGGCTGCTCAAAAACCTTCCCGACATTCTGGGCGCCAAGCGTGAGCGACTGCTGAAGATAAATCAGGAAGCCCTCGGACAGGGGTATGAATTCGTAAAGGAGCAGTAATGGCCATCAAGCAGCTGTCGGTAAGCTTAGATAACGTGCCCGGGGCGCTGTCCATCGTGAGCGAGATCCTGGGCGACGGGGGCGTCAATATCCGGGCCATTTCCGTGGCCGATACCGCTGATATCAGCACGGTGCGCTTCGTGGTGGATGAGCCGTTCAAGGCGGTGAACATTCTCAAGACCAGCGGCTATGCGGTGAAGGAAACCGATGTGCTGGCGGTGGAAACGCCGGATCATCCGGGGGGTCTAAACGCCGTGCTCAAGCCGCTGAAGGATGCCGGCATCAACGTGCACTATCTGTATCCCTACCTGGGCCGGTCCAGCGACCAGGCGGTGGTGATACTCGGCGTGGATAAGACTGAGGAAGCGAAAAAAGTTTTGCAGGAAAACTGGGTGCATACCCTGGGAGATGAGTTGTACAATCTGTGACGGTTCCGTCACGCACACCTTGATGAGGTAACCACATGTCTGACGTTCTCTGTGCCCTTTGCGGGAAACGGCTTCCACAGCGGAGTTTAAAATATATCGTTCGCATCCACATCGCCACCGAGTATGACGGTTTTCAGGCGGGATGGGATGATGATCGCCCGGCCGGACCGCAGGGCCTTTTTAAGGAAACCATGGACCTGGATCTGGCTGAGCTGGATGATCTGGAGAGCGAAGAGGTGTCGGTCTATCTCTGCATGCAGTGTAAAAAGCGCTTTACCAAGGATCTCATCGAAGGCGAGGAGGAGAAGCCGGCGCCGCGAGACTTGAGGATCGTGTACCACTGAAAGCTGGAGTGGTGGAGTAATGGAGCGATGCGGTGAACTGTTAATGGAAGTGGAGAGACGCGCTCTGTCGCGTCCGTTTTTTTTACGGCCATGACAGAGCATGGCCCTCCACCTTCCTATAATTCCATTACTCCATCGCTCCAACACTCCATCATTCCACTCCTCCACTCCTCACTCACTCCATCACCGACGGATAGTGGCACATGAAAGGCCGGCAGGTGCGCTGATAGGTGCGGTTGTAGAGGGCGCGCGCATATTCCCTGAAATCTTTTCTGGCAGGGCGGTCGCCGCAGAGATGGGTTAAAAGATTTTTGAAGAAGGACACGTCGGTGGTTTTCCGCAGGGTGGTATTCCCTCTCCCCACTATTTTAAGGCTGGTGATGTTCATTTCGTTGAATTCGAAAAGAGCGCAGGCGGCGCAGGGGAAATCATCGAGGTGCACTTTCTCCCACACGCGCTGGCGTGAGACAAGCTGCTCTGTCTCCTCCACCGGTTGCTCCGCCGCTGCCGCGCTGAGCGGGATCGGCGTGATCTCATAGGGAAGCATGCAGGCGTTGCGGTAAAAGGCCGGCGTCTGCCTGCCGGAAAGGCCGTGCTGGAAGGTGCAGAATCCGTCGACATTGATGCAGCGGGAGTTGAAAACAAAAACACCGGTTTCCATCCCCGGAAGATGCGCCACCAGCTTTTTCATTTCATCCAGCGAGAGATGGCGGGGCAGGGTGATGCGGGATGCCCCCAGTTCCTGATAGAAGCGGGCGGTCCTCCAGTTGAATACCGTTCCCCCGGTGCTGATGTGGATCGCGGCGGCCGGGGCATGTTCCCGGATTACATGAAAGAGCCCGTAATCGGCGATGATGAAGGCGTCGACGCCGGCATCGCACGCCTTTGCAATGTAATCCTTCACCAGGGGCAGTTGTGGTTGGGTGTAATAATGCTCGTTGATGGTAAAAAAAACCGGGACATCATGCGAATGAGACAGGATGACGGCATCAGCCAGCTCGGCAAAATTTCTCATGTGGCCTTTGCCGGCCGGCCTGCGGTTGATGGATATGACCGGGTAGGGGTTGTACCAGCTTTCCTCCAGCACACCACAGTACAATTCGCCTGCCCCTGCCTCGATAAGGGGTTCGACTTCTTCGGGCGCATCAAGTGGAGATAGAATTTTCATATGCATACAGGGATGAGGTCTTAGGGTACGGGGTCAAAGCCATCAGTTTTTAGTTGCCAGTTGACAGTTTCCGGGTTCAGGGTACAAGGTGCAGGGTGCAGGGTGCAGGGAAAAGCGGTCGACGGTCCGTAGTCCACGGTCGACAGATGATAGTCTGCCGTTTTCAGTTGACAGTTTACAGGGAGATACGCTCCTGAAACTGGAACCTGCGATCAAGTCACAGGATGGCAAACGCTGAATTGTCATTTCGAAGTTGCGGTGCGGCTGAGAAATTGGTCTGTGGGGGCAACCACAGGGGGTTGCCCCTACAATTCAATGATTCTCTTCGTGTTCTTCGTACCTGTCTTTTCCTTCGTGCGCTTCGTGGTACAGGGTTTGAAAAATCCGACATTTCAATTTCATGCTTTGGATTTGTTTTCCTCCGCAATCCGCATTCCGCAATTCCTGCTCTCCCCTGACCCCTGCACCCTGTTCCCTTCTATAATGGTATCTCCGGCTCGACAACGATCCGGTCTATCTTTCCCTCGCGTATCAGCTGCTCGGGGATGTGTTCATTGCTGAAGAAGATGGTGTTTCCCTTGCGTATGAGCGGAACGGTCATGACCGGGTTCCACAGCGAAAACGCATGCTGTCGGCATTCTTTCTTGCAGGGCAGGATGCCTATTTTTATTTCCTCCGGGTCACGGATGGCCGGCATGAGACAGAAGCGCGAGGTGGTGACGTAGGCGAAGGGCAGGTAGAGGGAGATGCGCACATCGTTTCCCACGTCATCCAGATTCAATCCCTGCAGCAGATTGTCGCATTCCACCCGCCGAATGCCGCATTGGAGCAAAAATGACCGGACCTCCGGGATTGAGAGATTCGGTGTCATGAAGTAGTCGAGAGCGGTTTTTGGTATTCTGTCCATGACCGGTACAATCCGGGGACCCCGTTTCAGCTTGTTGAGCAGCCGCCCCAGGACCGGCTTTACCGGATAGCGCTTTTCCTGCAGCAGGTGAAAAATTCCCCAGTCATTAAAAACAAGCTCGCTTTCCGGCCGTAGCGCACAGAGCATGCTCACCAGCTTCTCGACCTGCGTGAGGCCATTGTCGGTAACGTAGGGGGTTACCAGGGTAAAGGCAAGACTGTTATTGCCGGCAAAGGTGAGTGCCCGTTTCAGTTGGGCAGGGGAGGGCAGCAGGCGCTCACAGAACTCCAT
>CAZWCD010000153.1:0-5721 GCA_964632275.1 uncultured Thermodesulfobacteriota bacterium | reverse complement strand
AAAAAAGCGCATACGCTAATTTCCAGTCGATACCTTTCGTCATCATGGTATACTCGGACATGCCTCCAATGCTGGCGATGAGATTGAGCGGAAGGAAGATGATGTTGATAAGGGTGAGGTTTTTCAGAAGCACGTTCATGTTGTTGTTGATCAGTGTTCCCCGGGCATCCATAAGTCCTGACAAAACGGTGCTGTATATCTGCGCCTGCCGGGCACACTGCTGATTATCGAGGGTAATATCATCGAGGAACTCGATGCGCTGCTTTGACAGTCCGAGTTTCTCGACGGACCCGCGCAGCTTTGTGAGCACGGTACCATTGGCCTCAATATCGTTCAGATAATAGATGAGGCTCTCGCTGAGGGCAAACATTTGAAGCAGGTAACGATTTTCCATGGAAGCACTGATTTTGGACTCCAGTTCGATGGTGAGCTGTTTGATCATCTTGAGATGAGCCAGATAGTGATGAACCGTATAATGGAGGAATCGCAAAAGAACGTCAACTGATGAACTGGCCCCGAGAAACTCTTTGGCGGCAAAGGGAATTGCCTTCTCATTCATTATTATGGTAAGCCTGTCCTGGTAAAGAAAAAACCCGACTGATGAAACATCAAGCCGCAATTGCTCATCGAATGATGCGCTCTTCGGCCTCTTCCAAATAAGAGAAACACGATCAGGCGCAAACTCAATACGTGATATCTCTTCCGAATCAAGGGCCGACTCCAGATCATAGGGATCCAGGGCCAAGGCCTGAATGATTTGCTGTTTTTCTCTGTCGTTGGGTGCGGCAAACAGAAGAATGCCTGCCGATTCCTCACTCGTCTCAACGATTGCTCCATTTTTGAGCTCAAAGCCGATTTTCACTTTCTCACCTCCCGTATCACAACAATGGGTCCCGGGCTGATTGTATCTCAAGCAGCAATGGACTGATGCTCTCGGGCGGGAACCATAGCACAGTCTGATTGTATTATACACCCATATTATTCAAAAGTTTTTAACGTGCTCTCATTCGCCTGTTTCCGGTATTTAAATAAGCCATAAGAAATGTTATTATAGATTAGTGGTTATGGGCGCGACCCAAGCAACCTGCATTCCCTTCAATTATGTTTTTCTTCAAAAAGATGCGCAGGAGGAGGCGGCGGCGGAAACCCTTTCCCGCGGCCTGGATACACATCCTTCAGAAGAACGTCCCCTTCTACGGCAGGCTCTCTCCGGCTGACCGGGAGGAGCTGCACGGTCACATCCACGTATTCCTTGCCGAGAAATATTTTGAAGGGTGCGCCGGGGTCACGGTTAGCGAGGAGATGAAGCTGACCATAGCGGCCCAGGCATGCCGGCTGCTCTTGCACCGGGAGACCGACTATTTCCCCCGGCTGGTCTCCATCCTGGTCTATCCCGCCGCCTACCTTGCGCAGCATCGGGAACGGAACAGTGCCGGCCTGGTTACCGAGGGAATCCAGCAGCGCCAGGGCGAATCCTGGTCGCACGGCACGGTGGTGCTTTCCTGGGATGACGTACGGGCGGGGGCCGCCGACGCGCAGGATGGACATAACGTTGTCTACCACGAGTTTGCCCACCAGCTTGATATCGAGGACGGGCAGCAGGCTGACGGGTCGGTGACCCTTCCCCGCGGCTCCCTGTACGGCGCCTGGGCCCGGATACTCGGCCGGGAATACCGCGCTCTGCAGCAGGACATTGCCGCGGGGCGCACAACGGTGCTGGACGGCTATGCCGCCACCAGCCCGGCGGAATTCTTCGCGGTGGCAACCGAGGGCTTCTTCGAGATCCCGCGCGCGCTGCAGGAGAGACATCCGGAGCTGTATGCGGAACTGAAATTGTACTACAATCAGGATCCGGCATCGCTGCGGTAGCCATGCCGTCTGCGATCGGCAAATCGATTAAAACCCCCATCCGCATCAATCGTTAGTAAGGTGCAATTATGATTCATAATCCCGTTACCCCGTATCCTATGAGCATGGTGCGACGCCTGGCCGCAATTGCGATCATGGCTATGGGCATGTTTCCCGGCATCAATGGTTACAATCAGCTGATGCGTTGCGGCGCCGGCTGTTTGCACCGCAGTGCGGCCGATCATGTCGCCGGCATAAGCGGCGTATGTCCACACCCACACAGCGCCGCTAACCATGGCCCGAATCATGGTTTTTTCGGATTATGCAGTCAGCCATCGGAAGGCGATGTTCTGCTGCCACCTATCGATTCAGACGATGATTGGGCTTTACCCGTTCTGCACGGCAGGTCGAACGCACATGCCTGCTCATCCGCCGGCAGCTGCGCATACCATCATGCGGAGCGGGTTGCAGCTTCAAGTCCGCCGCGCTACCTTCTCACCTCCGCCCTCCTCCTATGAGTCGCCCGGGAGCGCCCGGAAGTGCTTTTTTTCACTGCAGCTGACACGACTGCTCTTTGCACACAACAATAAGGATGGACCTGATGCACTTGCCATTCCCCATGCCGGAGGCCGGACATGTTAACTATTATTAGATCAAGAAATACTATAGTGCCATTCAGAAAAAAACGCTCTGCCCCAAACCATGTTTTCCGCCTGGGGCAGAAGATCAGGTACGAGGGAGAAGAGGCGCGGATTATACGGCTCAGCCCGTTCCCGGTGCTAAAAACCGGCAGCCGGGTTGTCTGCGGGGCGCTGCTGGCGGACATCGAACCGGTTAAAAACGGCACAAAACGAACCATATAAGCATGGAGCCGGTGCTGCGTTGCAAACCATAGCTGAAGAGGAGGCGCGATGCGTAAACTGCTGACCAACAAAAAAAGGATCCTGCCGCTGCTCACCGGGGTGGCCATACTCTCTTTCTTCATTGGCATCCTGGTGTCGTCAAGCCTCAAAATCTCATCCTGCCTGCAGGCATTCGACAATGAACCGGCAGGCATCAGTCAACCGGCGGCAGCCGGAGAACCCCAGTCGTTTGCCGCCCTGGCTGAACAGCTGATGCCGGTCACCGTCAATATCAGCACCACCAAAATAATCAAAGGAAGGCAGGGACCGTTCATGCAGCCCTTCCGGGAAGACCCCTTCCGGGACTTTTTTGGCGATGAATTCTCCCGGCGGTTTTTCGGCGGCCGCATGCCGCAGCGTGAACAGAAGCTTACCAGCCTGGGGTCCGGGTTTATCATTGACAAGGAAGGGTATATCATCACCAACAATCATGTAATTGAGGGCGCGGACGCGATCAAGGTGAGGCTTTCCGACAAGGAAGAGTATGACGCGAAGATAATCGGCAGGGATGATAAAACCGACATTGCCTTGATCAAAATAACGCCTGACAAGGACCTTCCGGTAGCGGCGCTGGGCGATTCCGACGCGCTGAAGGTGGGGGAATGGGTGATGGCCATCGGCAACCCCTTCGGCCTGGATCAAACCGTAACCGTGGGGGTGGTCAGCGCCAAGTGGCGCAAACTGGGCATGGGCGCCTATGAGGATTTCATTCAGACCGATGCCGCCATCAACCAGGGCAACAGCGGCGGTCCGCTCTTTAATACCCGCGGGGCGGTGGTGGGGGTCAACAGCGCCATCTTCTCCACCAGCGGCGGCAACATCGGAATCGGCTTTGCCGTTCCCATCAATCTTGCTAAGAACATCGTCGGGCAGCTCAAGGACAAGGGCAAGGTGGTGCGCGGCTGGCTCGGGGTGGTGGTACAGCCGTTGACCGCCGACCTGGCGGAGTCCTTTAACATGGACAAGAACAAGGGAGCGCTGGTGGCGGACGTTGATGCAAGCGGGCCGGCGGCGCGGGCAGGCATTCAAAAGGGGGATATCATTGTCAATTTTGACGGGAAGGATATAACCGAGACGAATGAGCTGCCGCTGCTGGTGGCGCAGACGCCCATCGGCAAAAAGGCGGAGGTTACCATCGTGCGCGGCGGTAAAACGCTGAGCAAAAAGGTTACCATTGAGGAACTGCAGGACTCGAAGACCTATGCCGCCTCCGAATCCGGTGCTGAGGAAGGACTGGGGATGGCGGTCAGCACGCTGACCGCGGAGCTTGCCCGGGTCTATAAGATCACCGGAACGACCGGGGTGGTGGTCACCCAGGTTGCCCCCGGGAGCCCGGCGGATGAGGCCGGCATGAAAGAAGGAGATCTCATCCTGGAGGTAAACCGGAATCCGGTTCAAAACATGGAACAGTACGCCGGCGCATTGAACAAAAGAAAAGGCGGCAGCAAAATACTGCTGCTGGTGAAGCGGGGCGCCTACTCACAATACGTGATCATTACCCCTGAGCAATAGAATAAAATTTCTCAGTCGCTTGCGCTCCATCGAAATGACAGGGTATAATCTTTATGAATAATTTGTAGGGGCGACCGGCCGGTCGCCCCTACCTGCATATACAACACGGATCTACCCATCACCCCGGGGAATGACAAAGAGCGAACAATCAGATGCCTCATTTTTCTATATGCGGCAGCGACCCCCGGGGCAGGACATCACTTCTTATACAGCGCGCCCATGATATTGCCGCCGGCGCTCATGATATGGCCTTCCACCGAATCGGACACGCCCGGAAAGTCATCCTGCCAGACCAGTAAAAAGGTATCCCCTTTGGCATTGTGGGCGAAGCGCACGAAGCGCTGGTTTCCCTCGCGGCTGCAGATATCGATGACGCCGCCCTCCGGCCGCCCGTCGGCGCCAAGCCACCGCGCGCCTATATCGAGGCGGGCATTGATGTCCTTGAAGTAAAATTTCTCCAGCTCGTTGCGGGAGCACTCAAAGGCAATAAAATACTTGTCCTGCTGCGGCAGGTAGGCTGAGTGGCTTATCATCTGCGCGCCGGGTTCGTCGACCAGGACAAAATCCTGCGCCGGCATGGCGCCGTCCGGCTTCACTATCCGGCCCATGATCCCCACGTTGCGCATGCCCTCGCGGCTGTCGGTCCAGCTGGTCAGGAATTCATTTTTTTTCGCGCTATACGCGATGCCGTTAAAGCGCTGGTCGCCGTTAATCCCGCCGGCATCAGCGCACATGGGGATATCATTGACCAGAACCGTGCCGTCCGCGGCAAGCAGCGCGCCGTAGATATCGGTCATCACCTCAAGCGTTCCATACGGCGTCAGACTGTCGCCGTGGGCCCTGAAATCCTCCCAGTTGATAAGGTAGGTATCCTCCGCGGGATTGTAGCAGACCACCGGATTAATCTGATGGCCCGGCGCGTCGCTGATGACGAACTCCTGTTTCGCCACCCCGCCCCGGTCATCAAAAATAATGCCGAACACCTTGTGGGTGCCGTTGCGGTTGTCGTTATAGGTTATAAGAAACTGGTTTCTTTTCGCATTGAATGCCATGGTGTAATGGACCTGGTTGGCGGGGGCATCGGTAACCCTGAAGTGATTCCCCACCGCCTTCCCGTTTGCGTCCAGGATGACTCCCCGGAGATTCATATAGTCTTCACCCAGACAGTAGACCAGCAGATACTGATTCTTGTTCGGATTGTACAGCGCCACCGGCCGCAAGGCGATGTTCTCGGTCTTCACCAGCTCAACCGGCCCGCCCAGCGGCGTGCCCTGGCCGGACAGCTTCTGCCCGGCAATAAAGTAATCCGCGGTGTCACTCTCGTCTCCCGGGGATGCGGCCCAGAAGACAAAAAATGCATCCTCCTGCGCATTGTAGGCCACGTCAGGAAGCGATTTTTTAAGGTTGTTGCTGGAAATTGTGATGCAGTCATTTTTCATGGCGTTCTCCCTTAGATTGA
>CAZWCD010000152.1:4156-5725 GCA_964632275.1 uncultured Thermodesulfobacteriota bacterium | reverse complement strand
CGCTAATAGCACTTGCTTTTTAGGGAGATTAAATTATTGTAAGCCATGATGCAGATGCCCGAACAGGAGATCAGTGTTGCCACCCAAAAGGAGAACAGATGAAAGAGAGGGGAAGTGGGATATTGCTGCCTATAACCTCGTTGCCCGCGCGATACGGCATCGGAGATCTGGGACATGCCGCCTATGATTTTGCCGATTTCCTGGCCGGCGCGCGGCAGCGGTACTGGCAGATTCTCCCGCTGAACCCCGTCGATCCCGCCTTTGGCAGCTCCCCCTACCACAGCACCTCCGCCTTTGCCGGCAATGTGTATCTCATCAGCCCGGATCGCATGGTGGAAATGGGCCTGCTGACCCGCGACGCCCTTGAGCCGCTTCCCGAATTCCCCCGGGACTGCGTGGACTATCACGCAGTGATCACCTATAAAAACCGGCTCTTCCGCAGGGCCTACACGCGCTTCAACCCGGCCGGCAACAAAGGCTATGAAGAGTTCTGCGAGCGACATCAGCAATGGCTTAAGGACTTCGCTCTTTTCGTCACCCTCAAGTCGCATTTCGGAGGCGGGGTGTGGGGCGAATGGCCTGTCGACCTGCGTGACCGGAATGCCTCCGCCATGCAGCAGGCGGCGCAACAGTTCGCTGATCAGATCGGCTACGAAACATTCCTGCAATACCTGTTCTTCACCCAGTGGGCCGACCTGAAGCGCTATTGCAACGGGCGGGGGATATCGTTCTTCGGTGACATGCCCATCTATGTCGATTATGACAGCGCCGATGTGTGGGAGTTTCCCGACATGTTCAAGCTCGACGGGGAAAAGCGGCCCACCGCGGTGGCGGGTGTTCCCCCCGATTATTTCAGCGAGACCGGTCAGCGCTGGGGAAATCCCCTGTACCGGTGGGAGGTGCTGAAGCGCAACGGCTATGAGTGGTGGATGCGCAGGATGGCCCACAACCTGGCCCTGTTTGACATGGTCCGCATCGACCATTTTCGCGGGTTTGTCGGCTACTGGGAGATTCCGGCGGACAGAAAGAACGCCATCGAGGGCGCGTGGGTTGAGGCGCCGGCGGAGGATTTTTTCAGCGTCTTGACCGCGCGGTTCCCCGGCGCCCCCATTGTCGCGGAGGACCTCGGCATTATCACGGCCGATGTGAATGCGGTGATGGACCGCTTTGCATTTCCCGGCATGAAGGTGCTGCTCTTCGCCTTCGATGACGCTCAGGGACAAAATCCCTATCTCCCGCACAATCACGTGGAGAACTGCGTGCTCTATACCGGCACCCATGACAACAACACCGCGCGCGGATGGTTTGACGGCGAAGCGACCCCGGAGGTGAAACGAAATTTCTTCCGCTACCTGGGCCGGGAACCGGAGGCGGACGCCATTCACTGGGAGCTGATACGGCTGGCCATGATGTCGGTGGCGAAAACGGTGATCATACCCCTGCAGGACGTGCTGGGGCTCGGGGAAGAGGCGCGGATGAACCGCCCCTCGGTGACGGATGGGAACTGGAAATGGCGGGTATTGGCCGCACAGCTTACACCGCGCATTGCAACGTCGCTGGCGGAGATGG
>CAZWCD010000152.1:0-4056 GCA_964632275.1 uncultured Thermodesulfobacteriota bacterium | reverse complement strand
CCGGAAATCCTCCTTGCGCAATCCCAGCCGCCTCATTTTGTCGAAGAGTGACCGCGGCTGGATGCCCGCCTTCTTGGCGGTTTTTCCCACCCTCCCGCTGTTCAGGTGCAGCAGGCCCATCAGGTAGCTCCGTTCAAACCATTCCAGCATTTCCCGGCGGGCCTCGTGCAGCGGTTTTTGCAGCCACACCTCGGGCAGGTTCCCCCCGTCCCGCGCGAACGCCAGGGACATGGGGTGGGGCTGCGCCGGTTCATCGATATTGCTGATGGCGGTGGGCATGTCTTCAAGGGTGATGGCGGTGCCGTTGCAGAGGAGCATGGCGCGCTCGATGACGTTGATCAGCTCGCGCACATTGCCCGGCCAGGCGTACGCGCACAGGGCGTCCATTGCCTCCTGGGTGATGCTGTAAATCTCGCGGCCGATGCGGGGGCGGAGGTAGTGGATGTAGCTTTCCACCAGCACCGGGATGTCCTCGCAGCGGTCCCGCAGCGGCGGGATCTTGAGCGCCATAACGCTCAAGCGGTAAAACAGATCCTTGCGGAAGTATTGCGACTGCACCTCTTTTTCCAGGTCGCGGTTGGTGGCGGCCATCACCCGCACGTCCACCTTGAAGGATTTCTCGCTGCCCACCCGCTGTATTTCATGCTCCTGCAGCACGTGCAGCAGCTTCACCTGGAGCTGGTTGGGGAGCTCGCCGATTTCATCGAGAAAGATGGTCCCGCGGTGCGCCAGCTCAAACCATCCCCGCCGCGAGCGAATCGCCCCGGTAAAGGCGCCCTCCTCATGGCCGTAGAGCTCGCTTTCCAGCAGGGTCTCCGGCAGCGCCCCGCAGTTGACGGTGATGAACGGACCCTTTGACCGCGCGCTTTCCGCGTGGATAGCCCGCGCCAGCCGCTCTTTCCCCACCCCGGTTTCGCCGAGGATGAGCAGCGGAACGTCGCTGGCCACCACCCGCCGCACGATGTTCATGAACGTCTGCATGGCGGGGCTGGCGGACACGAAATCGGTGAGGCGGGGCTGCGCCAGTGGGCGGACGGCGGAAAGCGCCTTCTGCTGCAGCGCGGAGCGCTTGGCGATGAGGGCGGTGATCACCTTCTGCAGCCGTGCGTCGGACAGGCCGGCATGGACCACCGCGTCGCATCCGGCGGCGATAAACTGCGCCTGCTCTTCGGGATCCTTCCGCTCGGAGATGATGATGACCCCCGGGGCGTCAGGGAGCTGCTGGAAGAGGTTGATGGTATCAAAGACCGGTTCGGGGATGAGGGACTGGCTGATGATGATCAGGTCGCTGCTCTCGCGGGAGACGCGCTCGAGGAGGTGCGATTTTTTGCTGATGGTTTCCACCATGACATCATGCTGCGATATAAGCGCATGAACATGGCGCTCCAGCTTCTTCTTGTCGATGGCCACTATAACCCGGGTGAGCATCGGTTCTTAAACCTCTTAATTTTATGATGCGGTCTTTATAGCTCCTGTTTTATCGGATGTCAAGGCTCTTATATTAGTACCGGGGCAAACAGCGGCACCGGTTTCCCAAACCATTAATCCGTCCACTTTTCGCTACCTTGCCCCCCATCCGCCCGACCGCGCACACCTTGGCACAAAGGTTGCTCTCTTGCCGGTAACCGGTTTCGGTTCATAACCGGCGTATCGTCAACCCCATGCGCGGGAGCACAACCATCGTGATGCAAAAGAATGCCGGCCAGGGCGCCGGGCGAACGGAGCATTACAGCAAGAAAAAGGCGCCCTTGCGCGCCGATGACATCAATGACATGTTTCCCCCCGGCAATATTCCGTCGGAACAGGTCGATGACCTGGTGGTGCTCTTGGACGGGATGGACATGGATGATCTTGACCGGGAGGAGGCGCTGCCCGGCGCGGAGAGCGGGGGCCTGTCGGCGGATGAGGCTGAAGGCGAGTCGCTGGATGAGGTTGACCAGGCGGAGGTTGCCGGCGTCATCGATCCGGTGAAGATGTACCTGCGGGAAATGGGCACGGTATCGCTGCTGGACCGCGAGAAAGAGGTGCAGATCGCCAAGCGCATTGAAGACGGCGAGCGGGAACTGCGCGAGATCATCATTCATGCGCCCTTTGTCATCGCGGAAGTGATCGCCCTGGCGCAGCGCCTTGCCGCGGACCGACTGTCCATCCGGGAGGTGGTCAGCGGGCTGGAGGACTGCGATGCCGATGTCGATGAGGCATGTTATCGGAAGCAGGTCATCGACCTGGTGAAGCAGATCAGCCGCAGCCAGGCAAACAAGAAGGGGCTGGAACGCAGGCTTGCCAACGGCTGGGGGGATCGGGCGAAACGGGCGGGGCTTGCGGAAAAGATAGAGCAGGAGCGGGCAAACATCATCAGCCTGCTCAAGGCGCTTGATTTGAGCAAGCAGCAGATTGCCCGGATGGCGCGCCGGCTCAAGGACTTTCACGACTGCCTGGAGCGGGCGGAACGGCAATCGTCCCGCCGGGCGCGGCAGGAGGCGATCCGGCAGGTTGAGCAGGAGTCCGGGTTCGATGCGCGCTCGCTGAAAAGCGCCGTCAGATCGGTCGAAGAGGCGGAGATCCGGGTCAGGGTCGCCAAGGATGAGATGCTCAAGGCCAACCTGCGCCTGGTGGTCAGCCTAGCCAAGAAGTACACCAACCGGGGCCTGCACTTTGCCGACCTGATCCAGGAGGGCAACATCGGCCTGATCAAGGCGGTTGAGAAGTTTGAATATCAGAAGGGCTACAAGTTCAGCACCTATGCGACATGGTGGATCCGCCAGGCCATGACCCGGGCCATCGCCGACCAGGCGCGCACCATCAGGGTGCCGGTCCACATGGTTGAAACGATCAACAAGATGATCAAGGCCTCGCGGAGGCTGCTTCAGGAGCGGGGGAGGGAGCCCACCCCCGAAGAGATAGCCCAGAAGATTTCCCTGCCCTTGAACAAGGTGCGGTCCATCCTGCAAATCGCCAAGGAGCCGGTGTCGCTGCAGATTTCCATCGGTGACCATGAGGACAGCGTCTTAAGCGATTTCATCGATGACAAGAAGACCGCGTCTCCCGGCGATGTGGCGATCAACTTCAATTTGCAGGAGGAGACCCACCAGATCCTGTCCGCCCTGACCCCCCGGGAAGAAAAGATCCTGAGGATGCGGTTCGGCATCGGAGAAAAATCGGATCACACCCTGGAGGAGGTGGGACAGGATTTTGAGGTGACCCGGGAGCGCATCAGGCAGATTGAGGGCAAGGCCCTGCAGAAACTGCGGCATCCGAGGAGAAGCAAACTGTTGCGAACCTTTATTGAGCGCTGAGACACCATCACGCGGGCTCTGGTGCGCCCGGTGATTCTCAAATGCGCAGGTTGCAGGAAACGGGAGCGGCGGGGGCGAGCGATCAGCACAGCGGCGGACCGCGCCTTGGGGGGAGGCCGGCAGAGGTACAGCACATGAAAAAGGCGAAGGGTACACCAAAAAAAGAGAAGCCGAAGAAGCCGATGCAAAACAAAGAGGCTGATAAGATTGATAAAGCCAAGGTAACCGGCCTTCCCGGCTACACCCCCGGAGAGCTGCCGAAACGATAGCGCTGAAGATGCTTCCGCTGCAGCAATGCGGCGCGGATGGACGCAACCATGCTGGGCAAACCTTTCAACCGCGTTGTGGACGACACGGGCCAGCGCGCCAGGGGTCCGGACCGGGGGAGGCCGGCAGCCATGACTGACGAGCTTGGTATCAGCGAGCAGGGTGCGGTGCCGTCACTGAAATGGACGGTTCGCAACAGAATCAGAAGGCTTGTCGAATCGGGAAGGCATCTGGTCGCGTCCAGGCGCGGCGCGATGCGCGGTGAGCGCGAGACGCGACCTGATGAGAGACAGGCAATCTTCAGCCTGTACGCCCCGGAGGCAACACGCGTGTCGCTGGCCGGGGATTTTAACGCATGGAATCCTGATGACTGCCCGCTGGAAAAATCGCCTGAGGGAACGTGGGAGCGGGCGGTCGTGCTTCCGGCGGGGCGTCATGAATATAAATTTGTTGTCGACGGGCACTGGCAGGAAGACCCCCGCTGCGGGGAGCG
>CAZWCD010000151.1:1993-5768 GCA_964632275.1 uncultured Thermodesulfobacteriota bacterium | reverse complement strand
TCCAGCCAGGAGTTGGAGAACAAAACCTGCCCCTGGAGCACCTTCACTGATTTAACGTACTGCTTCTCTTTCTCCGACAGGCCGGCCATATCCACCGGCTCTCCCTTCATCAGCCTGGTCACCAGGCTGAGCAGCTCCGGCATGTCGCCCCGGCAGAGCGCCATGATCTCCTTGTCGTATGCGTCCACGATTGCCGAGTAGAGTCCCTGGGTATGCAGCATCAGGAGATAGGGACGGTTCAGAAACGGCCGCAGCGCGTCGGGGGCGCCGTTGGAAACGTTGGACAGCCCCACCGTCGATTTGCAGCCGGGGCCCAGGTCCTGCAGCATGCTCATAAACTCCGCGCAGGCCTTTACCTGGTTTATCTCGCCGCTGATGGGCGTGGCAATGGGGTCGATGAAGATATCCTCGTTGGGGATCCCCTTCTCGTTCGCCTTGATGATCAGGTCGACGGCCAGAGACGCCCGTTCATTCACGTCGCGGGGCATGCCGTCCGTGCCCCAGAGCAACCCCACCATGAGCGCGCCGTATTTTTTTACCAGGTCCAGTCCCGGCTCAATGCGGTCGCGCTGGCAGGAAACGGAATTGACCAGGGGGCGGCCGCCCTTTTTGTGGGCCTTCAGGCCCGCCTCCATGGCCTCAAGATTGGTGGTGTCAAGCGAGAGGGGCAGATCCACCACCTCGTGGATGGTCTTGACCAGCCACTCCATCATCTCGGCGCCGCCCTTGCGCGCCGGCCCGATGTTGACATCAAGAAACTGGGCGCCGGCCGCTGCCTCGGCCACGGCCATTTCCTGAATGGGTTTGGGGTTTTTGTCCCGCATGGCCGGCCCGATGGTCTTGGACATGATATTAATGCTTTCGGCGATGGCTACGATCATGGCGTTCCCCCTTTGTATTTAATATTTTTCAAACTTAAAAATTCCTGCTCACATGTAGCACTCGCCCCCTTCTCCCTGAACCCTTCCAACCGTCATTCTGAGCGAAGCGAAGAATCTCACTTTTTCGCTCAGGATACACTCCGTGAAGAATCTCATATGATCAATGAGTTGGAAAACAGAGATTCTTCGGCTGGCGCCTCAGAATGACATCATCATAGTGCATCGCTCAGGAGAGCAATGGGGTAAGTAAATGCGCCTACGCTTTTCCCGCGGTCAGGTTCTTCAGGAACGGCGTAATGTGGGCGGCCTCGCGCGGCCCGATCTGGACCTCCCAGTCCCCCAGCTCCTCATCCAGCTCGCCGCTGATAGTCGCGGCCGCGCCGGGGATAATCAGCTTGCGGTGCTTTATCTTGCCCTCGATCCCGCACTTTTTCACGAACGGCGCGATGGCATCGGCCACAAACTTTCCCGCCGCCCAGGCGGTGAGCACCGACAGGCCCTCGGTGTCCTTGATCAGCAGCCAGGCGGGAACCCGGCTGGACTCCACCTCGCCCGACACAATAAAATAGGTGAGGGAGAAGTTGCTGGTGATCAGCACCGGCGAATTTTCATCGGGGTTGTTGATCTCGTAAATCCCTTCGGTGGTGGCCATGGGCCGCTGCGGGTCGGTATAGATGTTCATTCGCTGCAGCGCCAGCGGGAACAGGTTGTGCCCTTCGACGGTTGACAGAATGAGGATGCCGCCGTATTTGGGTATGAAGGTGGAGGCGATCAGCGCCTCCTGCACCGGGTCGTCGGTCATCTCGCAGGGAAAAACGATAGTGGGGAACCCCAGGGGACGGAACCGGTCGATCAGCGCCGCCCGGCGCATGAGGATGTGGTCCTGGAAGGCCTGGCTCAGCTTTCTGGCCCCGGTGTCAATAACGATGTCCTTGAGCTTCATGTCGGTGAGCCGGGCGGTCATGGCCGCCACCTCCTCCAGGCCGTTGCCCTTCACCGCCAGGGGGCAGCTATGCTCCAGGGCAAGGTTGCCCAGCTCCTCGAGATTGCCATTGGTTGCGGCATAGATCAGCGGTTTGCAATCAGCCGCCGCTTGCACCGCTGCCTTCAGGGACGCGGTTGTATCGCTCATGACCACCAGGTTTTTAATCCCCGTCCCCTGTACCTTTTCCACCACCCCGGCAAATTTCCCCGCGTCTCCCGAGGTGTCCTTGACGGCAACGATGTCCGCCTTCAGGCGAAGCCCGACCCGCTCGTATTCAAGCGACTTGAATGTCCCGAGCCGGCCCTCCAGCTCGGCATCGCTCATGGCATCGGTGACCAGCAGGCCGATGCCCGGCTTGTTGACAAAGGTTTTTTCGTGCCGGAACATCACCGTTTCACCGCCGATCTTCAGGGCATTCTCCCCGGATCCGATGACCACCGGGCGGATGGGCGGCGCTGACGCCTCCTCCAGCTTCTCCCGCGACTCCTTGCTGACATAAGGGCAGGAGTCCAGCTCCGCCTGCCCTGCCGCCAGCTTCACCGCGAACGCCATGCAGGTGGGAACCCCGCATTCCTGGCAGTTTGTTTTGGGAAGCAACTTGAATATTTCAATACCGGTAAGCGCCATCATTACCTCCTATGCGGGCGGTGCAGCCCTTCCCTGCACGCACGAGCCGGACCTTGAAACGGCTCACGGGGGAAGGGCTTTTCAGCCACAACAAATTATTCGGAACCACTGCGTGAGAGCATCAAATCATCGGCTCCATCTCCAGGGCGGGATGCTTCTTCTCTTTCAGGAAGGGGAGGATCTCCTCCTGGCTCACCCCCACCGTTTCATCGGCAATGCGGTCCGCCAGGTTTTCCACCCCCAGCCGCCGGCCCTGCTCATCGATCTTGTCGCGCAGCTCTTCCTTGAGATGCCGGGGCATCCACACCAGGCGCTTGATGCCCCCCTCGGCCTTGAGGAACTTTTTTGAGCCGATGTAATGCTTGCTGTGTCCCACAAAGCCGGGGGTCTGGTTGCCGCCGCCCACCGTTCCGGCCAGGGTGGTGAACTTCATGCCGCAGGGCGTGTTGTCACCCTTGAAATCGCGGTCAACCGTCATCACCCCGTTGCACTTGTCCAGATAGGCGGCAATGCACTCGAAGCAGCCGCAGGAGGTCATGGGGTTGGACATGATGCTGTAGGCGTTGGCCGCCTGCACATTGCCCCGGGAGGCCTTTTTGATGAAGTTGTTGACCCCGGCCCAGCTGCCGTAGCGGCCGTCGAGCACATCGCCTTTTTCGATGGGCTGGTTGGGGCCGGTGGGATTGATCTCGTTTGACGCCTTGCAGTCGAGCCAGTTGTAGGCGCCGCACAGCCCGGTGCGCTCCGGCGTCACCACGCAGACATGGGAGGGGGCGAACGACTGGCAGAGAGTGCAGGAATAGAACACCGGCTCATCTTCATCGGTCATGCCGGCGATGCGCTCGTCGCGGCTCTTAAACACCTCCCGCGCGTGCCGGGTGATCTCCTGCACCCTCTCCTCCTCGGTGCAGATGGTGATCTGCACCTTGTCCAGGATGGCGCCGAAATCCTTGTGGAACATGGCATGGATTATCTTGCCGATGTCCCTGAGGGTCAGCCCCTTTTCCACCGCCTGCTTGGCGATGCGGATCCAGGCGATGTCGCGCTGGCCGATGTGCATCAGGCCCTGGGCGTAGTTGATCAGGTGGTGGATCTGGCGCTCCAGGATGGGAAGGAAGTCCTCCTGCATCTGGCGGCCGGCGATCTGAACAAAGATGGCCAGCGGCAGCCTGCTCTGCGCGGGGACATCGGTAATATCCTTGCCCATCACCTCGATCCTGCCGTCCTCAACCTCCGACATGTCCTTCATCTCGGAGATCTCGATCATCTGCGTCCTTCCCCC
>CAZWCD010000151.1:0-1893 GCA_964632275.1 uncultured Thermodesulfobacteriota bacterium | reverse complement strand
GCGTTGGCATACCATTCATCGGAAACAAAGCCCAGCGCCAGCACAAAGGCAAAGATGCGGTCCTTGTTGTAGATGAGGTTCTTTCTGAAGTCCCCGGGCTTGATGCCGCCGAAGGCCATGGCGGCGCGCGAGGCAAAGCCCAGCGCAAACACCGCCGCTGAAATGTCGGGGCCGAAGGACACCAGCCGGGTGTTCCAGCCGATCTGCACGCCCGCCTCCACCAGCTGCTCGGCAAATCTCACGCCGCTGTCGTGTGAGGCCATGAACACATAGAGGTTTTTGAGCTGCAGTTCGTGGGCAATCTTCGCCGCCGTCTCCTTGTCGGGGGCCGCGCCCACCACCGCGGCAAAACCGGGCGCGCTGCCGTCGACAAATTCCACCCCCCGCTTCCGCAGGATGATGTCATTGGCGGCGCCCAGCCAGATGTTGCTGTCCGACACCTCCTCCCCGGTAAGATAAAAATCGGGCTGCTCCAGATAGCGGATCGCCTCCTCCACTTCTTCGTAAAAGAGCGTGGCCATCCCTGCGTCCAGGGCCGGCGCAAGATAGGGGAGGTGGTGCGCTTCCTTCACCAGCGGCGGCAGCAGCGCCCGGCACCGCCGGAACACCGGCTGGCAGCCGCCCAGATTCTTCACCGGGATGCCCAGCATCGAGTAGATGATGGGCAGGTAATAGGCTGTGTCGGGAAATCCAATCTGCCGGCCGGGTCCGTACCGGGCGAGGGCCTCGGCATATTTTTTCTCCACCCGGTGGGCAATCTTGTGAGCGCCCCGGATGGCCGCGGATGCGATGATTTTAGACACGGTGCTCCTCCTTGCCTGGGTTTGGTACTTCCCTATGCCGGCTTCTTGCGCCGCTCACTGCCGTATCCTTCGCCGTACCAGTAATGAAGCTCGGTTTTCACCTGCCGGATCATTTCGTCCTTGTCCTTCAGCTTGGCGCGCCAGTCGCCCTTTCCTTCCGCCTGGCCCGCTTCATAGGTGTTCTGAATGAGCTTGACCGGCCGGCCGGCAAAATCCTTCTTTTCCTCAAGGGTGTAGCCGTATCCCTCGGTCGGGTCCTCGATGGGCGACCAGACCGGCGACGGCTGGAACTCGGCTTGGGGCGCCTCCTGCTTCCTGGCTTCCCGTGCCGCAGGAGCGCACTCCTGAACCGGCGTCGCTTCAAGCGGGACGGCCCGCGGCGCCATGAGCACCAGCTCGTCCCCCGCCGCTTCGTCATCGTCAATGATTTTGATCAGCGCCATGGCGCAGCCCGGCGAGAGCTCCGACGGGGTGTCCACGCACTGCAGGACCTTGCAGCGCGCGCCCTCCCGCAGCGATGCCATGACCGCTGAGGAGATGCCGGCGGCAGCGCCGGGCGCGGCGGCGGCCTTTTTCACCGGAACCACCTTTGCCCGCGTCGGCGCCGGCGGGGCAAACCCGCCGAGCTCGGCAATGTACTCCCGCACCCGGCGGATGGCCTCGGGGTGGCGCATGACCAGCAGCGCCGCCCCGGCGTTGAGCAGGGTGACGGCGGTTATGGCCTCCATGAGCACGCCGCGCGTGGCGGCGTCGCCCATTTTGGCGTCGGTGGGAAGTTTTGCCTCCTTGCACTTCCACACCTCGTCGGCGAGGTTGCAGAGGAAGGGGCACTGCAGCTTGTCATCGTCCTGGGTCAGCGCTGCCTGCCGTATCCGTTCCATGACCGAGTAGGTATACTCAATCCCGTAGCCCAGCCCGCCGGTGGTCGGGTCAATGAGGATTTTATCGAGGGGAACCCCGAGATTGTTGAGCAGGATGTTGAGCTGCTTGGCCAGGTTGATGTCGATGGGGCTGCTGGCGACCACGGTCAGGTTGTAGGCCAGCGCCTGGGCGCCCAGCTGCCGGTGGTTGTCCTCGCAGACCGGGCCGA
>CAZWCD010000150.1:0-5865 GCA_964632275.1 uncultured Thermodesulfobacteriota bacterium | reverse complement strand
TGCTTGATGATCTTCCCCTCGATGATAAATATGACGTCTTCGCAGATGTTGGTGGACAGGTCGGCGATGCGCTCGAGATTACGGGAAATGCGGAGCAGGTTGAGGCTCTTTTCAATGGTGGAGGGATTGGCGCTCATCACTTCGATCAGCTCGCTGTAGGTCTTGTCCCGGAGCCGGTCGATGATGCTGTCCCGCTCGCACACCGACTTCGCCAGCGCACCGTCTTCATTGATGAACGCGGTTATGCTGTCCTTGACCATCTGGGCCGCCAGCGCCGCCATCTCCGGAATGTCAATGAGCGGCTTCACCAGCGGGTTGGCCAGCAAAAACAGGCTGCTTTGCGCAATGTTCACCGCGTGGTCGCCCATCCGCTCCAGCACATCGTTCATCTTTAATATCATCAGAATCACCCGCAGGTCCTTCGCGCGTGGCTGGTATTGCGCGATGAGCGTCGTGCACAGCTCATCCATCCGGTTATTGAGCGCGTTAACCTGTGGCTCATCAACCCGCTCCACCGATTCAAGCTGCGCCTTGTCCCGCCTGACCAGACCAGTGGTGCTTTTTTCAATCATGTGCTCAACCAGGGTGGCACACCCGACCAGCTCCCGCTTCAGATCTCTTATTTTTTCCTCAAGCATATGCATCCCTTTTAACCAAACTTGCCGGTAAGATACTCTTCCGTCCTTTTATCCTGGGGGACGGTAAACATTTTCTGGGTGGTGCCGTATTCAACCAGCTCGCCCAGATAAATAAATGCGGTATAGTCGGATATGCGCGCCGCCTGGGCAATGTTATGGGTGACCATGACGATGGTCACCTGCTTTTTAAGCTCCTCGATCAGCTCCTCGATATGAGCGGTGGCCCTGGGGTCAAGCGCGGAGGTGGGCTCATCGAGCAGCATGATCTCGGGATGCATGGCCAGGGCGCGGGCAATGCAGAGCCGCTGCTGCTGGCCGCCCGACAGAAAGGTGCCCTTGCGGTGCAGCGAATCTTTTACCTCATTCCACAGGGCGGCGCCGGTCAATGATTCCTCGACGATTCGATCCCTCTCCCCTTTTTTGAGCTTAATCCCGTTCAAGGTATATCCGGCGATCACGTTATCATAGATGCTCATGGTGGGAAAGGGATTGGGCTTCTGAAACACCATGCCTATCTTTCTGCGCACGGCGATGGGATTCATGCCGTAGAGGTTCTGCGCGTGGAGCAGTATCTCGCCGCTCACCCGCGCGCCGGGAAGGAGCTCGTGCATGCGGTTGATGCAGCGGATGAGCGTGGTCTTCCCGCACCCCGAGGGGCCCATGATCGCCGTCGCCTTCCGCTCGGTGATGGCAAGATTGACGTTGGTGAGAACGGCATGCTCTCCGAAGTAGGCAGAAAATGTCCTGACGCTTAAAATTGAACTTTCCATTTTCGGGTCAAGAACTTTGCGCTCAGGTTTAAGAGCAATACAAACGCAACCAGCACGAATGACGAGCCCCAGGCAAGCGCGTGCCATTCGGGGTATGGGCTGGTGGCATAGTTAAAAATTACCAGCGGCAGCGAATTGACCGGTTTGAAAATATTCACTTCCATATAGGGGCTGCCGAATGCGGTGAAAAGCAGGGGAGCGGTTTCTCCCCCCACCCGCGCCACGCTGATCAAAATGCCGGTGGCAATCCCGCTCATGCCCGCGGGCATGACAACTTTAAGCACCGTCCGGTAGTAGGGAACCCCGAGCGACAGGGAAGCCTCCCGGAGCGTATCCGGTATAAGCCTGAGCGTCTCTTCGGTCGACCGGACAATCACCGGGAGCATCATGATGGCCAGCGAAATGCCCCCCGCCAGCGCCGAAAAGGTCTTTAAGGTGATCACCACCCACGCATAGGCGATGATGCCGATGACGATGGAGGGCACGCCGTGAAGAATCTCCACGCACAGGCGGACCAGAGAACATACCTTCCCTTCTTTTCGCTCGGCAAGGTACACGCCGGCACAGACGCCGATGGGTATGGCGATCACCGATGCAATGACAATCAGCATGAGGGTTCCCACCACGGCGTTGGCAATCCCGCCCCCCACTTCGCCCACCGGCCGGGGCAGGTGGGTAAGGAACTGCCAGTCCACCACCGCGATGCCGTTTTGCACGATGTGGAAAATGATCAGGAGCAGGGGCAGGAAGGTAAGGAACGAAAAGAGCACCACCAGGGCCTGAAACACCCTGTCCTTGATCACCCGATAGGTTAGATTAGGTACCGCTGCCGGAACGCTCAATGCTCATCCTCCCGATGATGTATTTTCCGATGAGATTGACAATCATGGTCACCACAAACAAGAGCAGCGCAATCTGAACCAGTGAAGAAAGGTAAAGCTCATCGGTGGCCTCGGTAAACTCGTTGGCAATCACGCTGGCCATGCTGTTGCCGGGGCTGAAAATGGACGTGGGCAGAAAATGCGAATTGCCGATGACCATGGTCACCGCCATGGTCTCGCCCAGCGCCCGGCCCAGGGAAAGGAGAATGCCCGCACCTATCCCGGAGCTGGCATAGGCAATGATGACCTTGCGGATGACCTCAAAGCGGGTGGCGCCGAGCGAAAACGCGGCCTCCTTGAGGTCGGCGGGCACCAGCTGGATTACCTCCGCCGCAATGGACGCGGAGTAGGGAATGATCATGATGGCAAGCACAACCGAGGCGGTGAATATGCCCACGCCGTACGGCGCCACCCCCAGCTTCAGCTCCAGATTCCGGATCAGCGGCACCAGCACAAAAATGCCCCAGAAACCGTAGACGATGGAAGGGATGCCCGCAAGCAGCTCCACGGCACTTTTCAGCAAGGAGGAGACCTTCCCGTCCGTTGCGTATTCGCCCAAAAAAATGGCGATGGACAGGGAAAAGGGAATGGAGATGATCAGGGCAATAAAGGAAGTGAGCAGCGTCCCCACCAGGAAGGGCACAGCGCCGAATACCCTGGCTACCGGATCCCAGGTCTTTTGAATGAAGAAAGCAACCCCGAAGGTCCGGATTGAAGGAATCGCATAGACAAGCAGGGTGATGGAGATGGCCGCCACCAGGACCAGCACCAGGAGCGCGGACAGATTAAGCAGGTTGAAAAATAACCGGTCCGCCCCCGGGCCCTGATTCTTATATGCTTCCGTATTATTGCCGACTGCATACGGGGCAATGACGGCACCGTCTATCTCGGCTATCATCTTTTGATCAGCCACGCGCAACGCCTATTCTAATTTGAGTGACAGGGAGCTGGCATACGTTTCCGCTGAGGCGATGGTGGTGATTATGAAGAAAATACCATAACCGCCAAATGCATCCGTAGTTGCGGCGCTTACCGCAACATCGGCCGGGGTTATGCCAAAGCCCGGCACAAAGGCCGGATCGGCAGGATAACCGATAAGCAGGATGCTGATGACATCATTGGCGGTGTCTTTCTTACTCAAGGTTGCCTTGAGCGTTCCCTGCCCGAGGGCAAGCACGGTGACAAACGTCCTTGCCTGACCGGGCATATTTTGCAGTGAGGTCGATGATCCGGGCGTCAATGGGATGACGCCTCTGCCATAAACGGTGGGGGTTATCTCTGCAGCATGATCTGACTGCGCAAGGCATTGATGGCAGGTTACGGGCAGCACAAAAAACATGGTGACAAAAAGCATAATCATATAATTTTTTGTAGATACAGTCATGGCGGCACCTTTCTGGAATGTAAATTTATAGTTCAGTTCTTATCAACGCTCCTTACTTTTTGTCAAGTGTTTGTATAAACTTGTCCTTAAAGGTCATAGACCCAATGATTTTCTCGGCCTTTTCAACCGCCGCCTTGGGAAGTGGCGCGTATTGGAGGGGTTCCACATATTTCTGTCCCTCATGCGTTATCCACCAGAGGAGTTGTACAAGCGCCCTGCCCTTTTCCATGGTTCTCACATTATAATTCTGATCCTTAAAAGCTATGATCCAGGTAAACCCGCTGATGGGGTAGCCTTCCTGCGCATCGGTGTCGGTAAGCGATACCCGGGTATCATCCGGTATGGCTATCTCAGCCGCCAGGCTGGTTGATGCAAGCGTTGGCTTTATGAACATTCCCTTCTTGTTCCGCAGCGCCGCCACCGGCATGTTGTTTTGAAGCGCGTAGATAAGCTCAACATACCCGATGCTCCCGGGAAGCTGTTTCACCAGTCCGGCCACGCCGGGATTGCCCTTTGCCCCCAAACCGCTCGGCCAGTTCACCGACTTTTCCATTCCCACCTTCACCCGCCATTCGGCGCTCACCTTGGAAAGATAATCGGTAAAAATAAAAGTGGTCCCGCTTCCATCTGAGCGGTGCACCACCACAATGTTCATGTCGGGCAACTTCACCCCGCTGTTAATCTGCTGAATCCGGGGATCATTCCATTTGCTGATGGTGCCGAGAAAGATATCCGCAAGCACATCGGGGGTGAAGTTAAGCTCAGGATTTCCAGGCACATTGTAGGTAACCGAAACGGCGCCCAGACAAACCGGGACATGAATAATCGGCGGCAGGTCTTTCATTTCCGCATCGCTCATGGCAGCATCGGTCCCGCCGAAATCAACCGTCTTGTTTTTGAGCTGCAGTATGCCGCCGCCGGACCCGATGGCCTGGTAATTGATTTTTACACCGTATTCCTTGCTGTACACATCAAACATTTTTGAATACAGGGGATAGGGGAAGGTTGCCCCGGCGCCCAGCAGCTCTTCCGCCCCTGCCAATGGAACGATGCACAAACCTATCATGAATACAACTGCGACCAGAGCGAGAAATCTTTTAATCATTCTGTCCTCCTTTTGAATATGGTTTATGACATGTAAATAGATTCGGTATTTGATTTGGTATAATCTAAAACTCGAGGTGGAAGCGGGCGAGGAATACATCCTCGTTGTCGTCGTTGGCTTCCAGCACATAATCGTCAAATTCAATGTGGTTGTAGTTGAGCATCACCCGCACCATCTCGTTCAAATACCAGTTCAGGCCCAGGGTGAACCCCTTGGCGCAGTCGGTATACTTGGCCGGGTTGGCATAGCCGTGATCAAAAAATCCGTCGCTCAATCCCAGCCGCTCATACCGCGCCAAGAGCTGCAGACCGCCCCAGGTGCCGTTCTTGGGATCAAATATGGTGTTGGGCTTGGTCCGCTTGAACACCGCCTGCGCCGGGTCAAACTGCTGCGTCTCACCGGTCAGAAAATAGGCCAGCGAGATATACTCCCCGTTCATGGATAGGTCGTGGCTTTGTCCGGTGGGATTCTTCAGGCCGTTAAAATCCATCCGCATCCACTCTCCCTTGATCGACAAGGGCCCCACCACCCAGGCAAATTCCGTCCCCAGGCGCTGCCGGCTGCCGTCGTGCTGCACCCCGTTGCTGAACTGGAAAAACTTGGTGTCACCCGCCGTCTCCAGCTTGCCCTTGCTCCAGAAGGCGTCCTGGTCATCGGGATAGGTCATCTCTTCTTCACCGTAGGTGGTGGAGAAGCCCACATACAGCCCCTTGAGCAGCAGGGATTTTTTCTTGTAAAACGGAGTCAGCCCAATGCGCATGGCCACATCCTTGTGGTCGTCCACGTCGCTTTCATTGGCCCGCACCCCGTTGAATATTCCCAGCCCGTAATGGAGCCCGATGGGCGCATAGGCGCCGTGCAGCATGATCCCCTGGTCCCGGTCCGGGGTCAAATTGTCCACCGGCAGCGAGCGCTCCACAAAGTCCATATAGTTGGCAGAAGCCATCCGTTCCAGGCTGAACGGCTCCTTGAACTGTCCAACCTTGACCTGGGCATAGGGCACATAGTTGACATTGATAAACCCGTCTTTCAGCTCGCTGGTTCCCTTGCCGAAATCGGGCTCAATTTTGAACTCATAATATTTAAA
>CAZWCD010000149.1:0-6108 GCA_964632275.1 uncultured Thermodesulfobacteriota bacterium | reverse complement strand
GCTGCCGTTCGTGAACCGGGTGATCTTCATCGCCACGCCGCACCGGGGGAGCTTCCTGAGCGGAAGCATCATCGGAAAAATCGGGCGCAGGCTCATCCGCCTGCCGGCAACGGTGACAAAGGTGGGTGTAGAGATAGTAAAACTGAACCCGGTCGGTGCAGCCAGGACGGCGATCAGAATCCCAACCTCCATCGAAAACATGGACTGGTCGAATCCCTTCCTGCGGACGCTTGAATCACTGCCGATTGCTGAAGGGGTGCAGGTGAACTCGATCATCCCCGTGAAAGGTGACGGGCCTCCCGAGAAAGGAGACGACGGGGTGGTGCGGTATACCAGCGCCCACATCGAACCCGTGGAGTCAGAGCTGGTGGTTCGTTCCGCTCACTCTACCCAGTCGAATCCGAACACCATCGAAGAGGTGCGGCGCATCCTGTACCGGCATGCCGGGATGGAATAACAGTTAAGGGGGATTCCTTGATGGAAAACATGAATGGAGGCAGCTCGCATCACCTGTTTGCCCGGATGGGGACCTGTGTTTGCCTGGCATTCCTGTCATTCATTTTTTTAGCAGCGCGCAGCCGCAACAAGCGTCGCGCCACTGGTAGTCGGCGGGGTAACCACCGGGGTAAGCGAGAAGGTTCTGGGAACGATCGAAGCAGATGCAAAGCACACCGCCCAAGAGGTTGCCAAGAGGGTGGAACAAGCCTACCGGGACCGTGGATGGCTGCCCTAATCTGAAGGAAGCCCAGGGTACCCGACAAAGTTAAGGAGAATGAAAATGCTCTGGAATCGGCAATACATGGTCAAGAGCTACATCAGAAATTCGCTCTGGCTCGTGCCTTTTGTCGCTATACTGCTTTATGTGCTGGTCAACCGTACCACGCACGGCATCGAGGGTTGGCTGATGCGGACCGGACGCATTGATGAAACGACTGCGTTTTTCGGCTTGTCCATGGCAGGAGCGCGGTCGGTACTCGAGACCATAATTACGTTGAATCTTTCCTTCATGGTCTTCACCTTCGGTTCGCTGCTTGTCGCGATCCAGGTCGCAGGCGGTCAGTATACGCCGCGGATCATCGCCACGACGCTGCTGCGGAACAACGCGATCAGGTGTACCGTCGGGTATTTCGTTTTCACCCTTTTGTTCTCCGTGCGGGTGTTGTTCAAGATGGACAACGAGACGGTTAACCAGTTCGGCACCGCTGCCTCCATGGCGTTGGGGCTGGTTTCGATAGGGGTGTTCCTGTATCTGATCGATTACGCGGCCCGATTTCTGCGTCCCGTCAGCATCGTGCAGCGGGTGTCCGACTCCGGGGCAGCGGTCATCCGGAGCATCTATCCGGAGTCGACACAGCTGCCGCGGCCCGTTGTTTCGGCTGACCGGCCGTTATCGCCGGAAAGAACCGTTGTCAACACCAGCGCCGCGGGCATCGTGCTCGCTCTGGATCTGAAAGGGCTGGTCGCGCAGGCACGGCGCGGCAAGGGAATTATTGATTTCGTGCCCCATGTGGGCGATTTCGTGGCGCTCGGTGAACCGTTGTTCCTGCTTCATGGCGGCGCCGGCTCGATAGACGACCGTCAACTGCAGGCGTCGATCGCTCTCGGGTCCGAGCGCACCCTCGAGCAGGACCCGACCTTTGCCTTCCGCATCCTGGTGGATATTGCCATCAAGGCGCTGTCGCCGGCCATCAATGATCCGACGACAGCCGTGCTGGCCATCGACCAGCTTCACCGCCTGCTTCGTATGGTCGGTCTGCGGCATGTCGGCCGCGAGGAGTTCTGTGACGGGGACGGCGAGCTCCGGCTGATCTTCCGGACGCCGGACTGGGAGGATTATGTGCACCTCGCGTGCACCGAAATACGTCATTACGGTGCGGGGAGCGTCCAGGTCATGCGGCGGATGCGTTCCATGCTGGAAAATCTCATGCTCACCCTGCCGCAGCATCGGCATGCCGAGCTGCGTCAGCAACTGGGGCTTTTGGATCGCACGATCGAGGCAAAATACAGCTTTGCCGAGGACCGTGAACTTGCCCGGCTCCCGGATCCGCAGGGACTGGGGGGCGCTGTGGGCATGCAAGCCGCAAACGGGTCGCCGGCGGTTGAAGACGCTTGAGACGGCACGCAGGTTCGCCCGGCTTCTGGCTGCCATCATGCGTCCCGGGTGGTGAGGTGTGACCTGCCCGCCGGGAACCGGTCAGGGTTTGGGGCTGTATGATCTGCTTCATGGTTACAGGTTGTTGGCGGCTTTTTTTGTCTAACCGGAAAGGAGGAAAGGTATGAAGCGATTGACACGAGCAGCAATGGCTTTAGGTATCGGGTTTGTTTTTGTTGCGTTTATGTGCTCCTGCGCATCGACCGGTTCTAAAGCAAAAAGATCCGGGCCGGGATTCCTGGGAGCGTATGAGCAGAAATTAGAGAAGGGACCGGAAGGCGGGGCCAAGATGCGCTGGCTGAAGCCGGGAGTTGATTTTGCAAAGTACGACAAGGTAATATTGGAACATATAACCTTCTTTCTTGACGACACCTCAGAATATAAAGGTATCGATCCATCTCAGATGAATGAGTTGGCGCAAAAATGCGACCTGGCGATGGTCAATGCGCTGAAGGAAGGCTACCCCATCGTGACTGAGCCGGGTCCCGACGTGGTGCGGATTCGCATGGCCATCACTGATTTGAAACAAAGTAATCCGGCGGTAGGGGGCATAACCACCGTCACTATGGTTACTCCCATAGGGCTGGGAATCAATCTGATAAAGAAGGGCGCCACGGGTACGTGGAGCGGCGCGGGCGCCACCGCCTCCGAGCTGATGGCCCTCGATTCCATGACCGGTGAGGTTATCGCCGTTGCCCGGGACCAAAAAAGCGCCGGCTTCACCGAGCGATACGGCAAGTGGGATTCAGTTGAGGGGGCTTTCAAGTTTTGGGGTGAACGGCTGAAGCTGTTCATGGATCAAACCAGGAACGCCGCAGCCGGGGCAAAGAAGTGAATGACAGCGCGGTAGCGCTGCGGGGGATCAAAAGCTAAAAGAACCTTAAGCCTCTCCCTGGCCGGTGCTCAGCATGGTCTGTCAAGTGGAAGCGGACAGGCCGCCAGGGGAGAGGGCCTACCCTGCATCTCCACAGCAGCGCTGTGGAGTATTCTGGCGTTTCTTGATAAATTGAATTGCGGGTAACGTATTGTTCATTTCCCATCACTGGAGGTACGGCAATGTGCCGGATTACTATGGCCTGCTTTGCAGGTGTCATCTGGACGTTAGTGGCAGTCTTGAGTTTTTCCTTGATCGTGACGGCAGGCGAAGCCCCGGCGGCAGGCGGTGCGTCAGGTGCGCAGCTGGATGCAAAGAAATATCCGGTCCTCTCGCAGTCGGAAGTTGCTGTTTTAAAGGGTGACCTGTGGACCACCGCGAGCCGTGATTCAAAGGTTGCTTTTATCTGGGGGATGTGCTCGATGATCGAAGCGGAACGGATAGCCATGGAGATGATTCCAGAAATAAAGGTTCGTAATATTTCAGCAGTGGCTGCCGAGGGCTTGAAAAATGTCTCCTTGAATGACATTGTCCGGGCGGTGGATGGGTACTATGAATCCAACCCGGCAAACCTCGAAGTCCCGGTGCTGAAGATTATCTGGGATACGATGATCGTGCCGAAGGTTCAAACCGGAGTCGCCGGCAGGCCGCTGCAGCAATAAAGCAAGCACTGCGCAGACGGCAGAACAAGTACAAAGCTACGCATCGCCTTGCACGAAGCATGCTCGATGAACCACACATGCTTCAGGGAGCACTGATATGAAACCCTTTATCGCACTTTGCCTTATCGTTGCGTTTCTGTTCGCCACGGGCTGTTCCGGACTTTCAGACAAGCAGCAGAAAACCATGACCGGTGGTCTCATCGGAGCTGCCGGCGGGGCCGGCATTGCGGCCATAGCCGGGGGCAATGCCGGGGTCGGCGCCGCCATAGGAGCAGCTGCCGGCGGGCTTACCGGGTATCTGCTCGGTGAGAAAAAGGAGCGGGACCAGCAAAAGTCGACCAATCAGATGAAATGATAAGCGACGGGATACGGGTCTGTTATTCAACGGGATATTTTACAGGAGGGTTATGCTCGGTCATGCCTGCATAAAGCGGGCGCGACGGAATGCGCCCCTCCATGTAATTCTTATCCAAAGACTAGGGCGACCGGCCGGTCGCCCCTACAGAAACATTATTGTCGCGTTAACTCTCCATGCCCCTTCGGGGCACCACCATGCATGAAAATTGTTGATTTCCTTTCCCCATCAGGGAAGAAGGTGAGGGGTATCCCAGATTTAGTGCGGTCAGAGAGCGGTGTAATTCAGCCACATTCGAAAAACGATGGCTGCAGTGAACCATGGGGCGAACCAGACAGGTGAATCTACAGCATACATGCCGGCTGATATCAATTATGTATAAGTATATGCAATAATAGGGATAGTATGTATAATGAGCCGTCGAGATGCCGGGTGGGCATCTATTGGCACCGCCTTTGCAAAATTGTGTAAAAATTTATAAGCGCGCATGCAAATAGTGAAACGGTATATCAAGATCGGTGAGACAGCGGCAAAAGATAAATACACCTTGAAAGAATTTTGTGATTCTGTTAGATAATTATATCTTGTATAGAAGATCAATAAAGCACCAGTTCACTGTACTGGTTGCATCTTTTTTAAATGGATGCGCCGGTATGGTAAAGGCTAGCCTCACCAGTTTGCATAAACCCTTAAATGCTGAATCATTGCTTTTGAAAGGAGGTGTTCAGAATAAGCCTTTATGCGCATGCATTATAAAGGCTAGCCTCACTGTGGTGAAAATGAACCTTAAACGCTAATCAGCACATAAGAAAGGGGGTAGTTAATGAAAAAGCCAATAGCCTTACTTTTTTGTCTTTGTGTTTCGCTTGCAGTTTTTTGCCCGGGGATCGTAGCCGCCAATGTAGCTGTCAATGATGCAGGTTGTCTTGTGTGTCATGACTCGAGCTTTGGTACAGGAAGCCTGCATTCTACTCATCAAGGTAAGGAATGTACGATATGCCATGTAGCAACAACAGGAGGAGACACGCCCGCTTCTTCCAAATGTGTGGTATGCCATCCTAGTGGCAATCCAGGGAAATGTCCGTTGGTTATTGTGCATGAAGATGGGGGAGCTGTTTGCTTCTCATGTCATCAGAATTGTGAGCAGGTGACGACGACAACTACAACTGTGCCGGGCGGTCCCTGCGCAGCAGAAGAAATCTACGGAGAGAATTCGGCGCAAGTTCAGATCTTGCGGGCTCTGCGTGACGGCGTCCTCAGTAAATCCCCCGAGGGCCGGGAAATCATTAAATTGTACTACCAGTGGTCCCCGATCATCACCATGGCCGTCAAAAATGATCCGGCCTTTAAAGCGGAGATGAAGGCAATGATTGACGGCATCTTGGGATTGGCTGCTGAATAGATAAGTGGCGACCTGTCGGTAGAAAGATGTTTGCCCATTTAATGAGTTTGAGGGCCTGATGGTCTGCGACAGCCATCAGGCCCTCTTGTTTGGGTGGAATCGTGCCTAACCTCGCTTTCGAGAAACCAGCGTCTTCTGCATGCAGTTCATCCTTCTTCATTGTCCGGTTGCGCTACCGGCACGTGCCTGCTCGAGATCGGACAGGGCGCACGGGCAAGTAGGACAAAAACGGTGTGTCAAAGCTACCATGAATATTCGGATTGACGTTCCGAATTTTCAATGATAATTTTCCATACAGCGTACGAGGATCATATGTCCGGATACTGTAAAACCTCACCAACCGCTATGGTTATTTAACTTGACCGGTTTCATGCCTCGCAAGCCCCGCTTTGTAAGCGGGGTCAAGAGGCATGTATCTAAAATAATGATTAAGCTCCGGGGAGCCCCGCCTTGTAGGCGGGGAGCTTCACAATTCCCTGTGGCTTGCTACAGGGTATAAAAAAAACGACAATACAATGAAAAATTAAGCTTGATACCCTACAGCGTGCTGCAGGGAGGTTCATTCAGCAGGAGCTCTTCATAAGGAAGGGTCCATGAACATAGACGGACGTGACATTACCAGTATTGTAATGGCGGTGCTTTTTATCGGGGGATTGATCGGCG
>CAZWCD010000148.1:0-6170 GCA_964632275.1 uncultured Thermodesulfobacteriota bacterium | reverse complement strand
CCGCCTTCAGATCCTCATCCTCCACCATGCTCACAATTGCGGGACTCCAGTAGTAGTAGATATTGATGAGTTCCTGGCCGGCACGGGTCTCACGCAACACCCTGTCCCGATAGTTTCTCAAGAGTTCCGTTTCTGCCGCATGTTCACCGTAGAGCTCCTCAGCGGCGCATTGCCCGCCCTCCGCCACGGAGAGAACTGCGGTATGGAGCACGATTTCAGGGTCATAGACGGTTGCGCTGTTGCCCACCACCGTATCAAAATCAGGCACGGGTCTCACGGTGACGCTCGCTTCACCCGGCGCTGCGCCGCCCTTGAAGGTAACTCTGGCTATGGGAATATCACCGCCGGCATCAGGTGTGACGCATCCGAGATTGCCGACGATCACCACGTACCTGCCGGATCCCGATGGATTTTCAACGACAGTGGTCATGTCGCCATCCCACGGACCCGGCAGTGAACCGTCATACACATCGCAACCGATTACAGAGACAAGCGATGAATCGTACTCAATCTGAAAGCCCGCGGTTATCAGCTCTTCCGGCAGATCCGTAATCCAAATATCCACATCAACCGTACCCCCCTCCCTTAGCGGATATTCATCCTCAAAGGTTTTCAAGCTGTCCGACCACCCTCCCGGATTATTGGATTCCAAAAAGTCGGTGCCGTACTCAACGCCGAATGCCGGAATGATCATCAGCAGCATAAACAGTGCAGACACGCATGCCCACGCAATGGTTTTCATGCTCTTCTCCTCATTGCGAAATTATGGATACACACACCACGGTGACCCGCCGGCGCATGCCGGGCAGGGGTTGCTGAAGGCGCTTCTGCCAAAATCCTGCTTGAACAGGGAGGCATCGGTGCCGTCGACATCTTTATCGCATGAAAAATCGCCGTTACAAGGGTCGCTTTTGCTGCAGGGTCGTACGAATCCACCCCTTCCAAAATCCGATTTGAAGGTTGACGCATCGCTTCCGTCCACGTCCCGGTCCGTCGAGCAGTTAAAGTTGCCCTCGCAATCACAGGCATCGCCGATATCGTTACCCTGCGGGGGATATGAGTCAGGCGCCGAAGGATCATATGCATCAGGATCCGGATCGCATGCGTCTCCGATACAGTCGCCATCCCCGTCAGACTGGCCCGGGTTGGCCAGGCCGGGGCAATTGTCGACAGTGCAGATGTTGGACGGGTACCCCGGATTACCAAAGCCGTCACTGTCGGTGTCGGTACAGGTATCGCATCCATCTCCCATTCCATCACCATCTTCATCTTCCTGACCAGGGTTATCTTCCATGGGGCAGTTATCTGCATCGTCGCGCACACCGTCACCATCAACGTCCGCCCAGCTCGCGCAGGGATCGAAGACGTTCATCACCATAATTTCGGCAACCGGGTAGCTCTGCCAGGCTCCGCTCGCCCGTCCGATCCCCATAAAGCCTTCCCTTCCCGGAGATCCGCTGTTGTCATCATAAGGATACCATACAATTGTATGTCGGTGGCCCCAGGAGGCTGCGGCATCTTCATACATCCACGCATAGACAGATCGCTCAATCGGGAGAGAAATGGATCCGCCGGACGCGGCGAAAGCGGCAAGATTCTCGGATACAGACAGGAAATCATGACAGGCCCCGATAGCCGTGTTGTCCGCCAGCCTCTCCCAGGGGGTACGGCCGTCTTCCTCATGCCCCCACGCATCATTGGCCAGGAGATACTGCGCATAGGTTTGGGCAACCCCGGTCACATTCGCCTCCACATCCGTCAGCGGATCGACACCTCGATCACTGCGCTCCCGGTTGGTCAGCCAGAGCATCTTCTCCCCATCGGTAAGGCCATCCCAGGTTGCCTGCGCCGGCAGCGTGAGCGGAGGGAGTGACGTTCCCAACTGGACATTTTCGGCGGAACGGGCGTTATTAAAGGCACACTGAATGCTCGCGACACCCGCATACCCGCATGACGGCAACCAGGCACTATCCGCGCTTGGATCTGCGGGGTATGCTCCCTGCAGGGGAGGGACAAAGATCATGATTGCAACAAAGCAGGCACATAGTGCATGCGAAAGCCTTTTCATATGAGATTCCCTTGCGCCATGCCACCGGCAATTATCAATCGGCTGTATGATTGTTCGTCAAGGCGGCAACCTGCCCCCCTGCACATACAAGTACGCTGCAGAGCCGAAGGATGAGCGTATGACGCAGGGGATGGGTCTTTTTCAACAGCCTGCCGGTAATCGGTTAACCATACCATCGTATGCGTATCTTACAAAACAAGCGCCCCATCTTTTCGTATGATCTCTACAATCAGAGAAAAAATGGGGCGCTGACATCCATCATGGTATGCATCCCCTCTCGCGGCAGAACAGGTTTGTTTTAAAATAATTAAACCGCAAACGAAAGAGAGTTGCAATCTATTTGGATTTCACGACACTGAGACTGCAAGCCGACATGAAGCACGTCTGATAGCTCCGTCCCCTCGCCTGGCAGGCGTTTATTCGATGACCAGCAAAACCTGGTCGGTCTCCACATTCTGCCCGGCCGTGACTTTTATTTCCTTAACCGTCCCGGAGGCAGGCGCATAGATGATGTTCTCCATCTTCATTGCCTCCAACACAAGCAGCTCATCATCTTCCTTAACCGCGTCGCCCGCTTTGACCTTGACTTCCATAATTTTCCCCGGCATTGGCGCTTCCACCGTCGAACTCATGTACCTGCCTCCTTGCTGAAATTGATTGAAGTGAGAAATTAGATAATGTTCACGCCCCTATGTATTCCCGGCCTTTTTCCTTTCCGGCTTATCAGGAACCGCCGCCGCCAGCCGGGAGATCTCGCGCAGCGATGCGCGCACAACCACTACCAGCGGGACGATGATGATGGCGAAGTAAAAACCAATGATCACTATGGCACTAAGGTTCATACGCTCACCCGGACGCAGCGGCCTGGACAACATCAGCGAACTTCTAACATACTCCGGTTTAATAGTAAAGCAAAAGATTGCCGGGGAGTTCAACGGAAGGGCAGCGTGAGCATGGCCGGTCTCTCTTACTGCATTGACATCGCTTCAATTTTTCTGTATGTATGCTCATTGATTCGGTCACCCCGGCGGCTTATGGAGCAGGATCGTCATGAGAAAAGAGCAGTTTCGCAACATTGCCATCATCGCGCACGTGGACCACGGTAAAACAACCCTGGTCGACGGCATGCTCAAACAAAGCGGCACCTTCAGAGAAAACCAGGAGGTGGCGGAACGGGTCATGGATTCCATGGCGCTGGAGCGGGAGCGGGGCATTACCATCATGGCCAAAAACACCGCCGTGCGTTACCGCGGGGTTAAGATAAACATTGTGGACACCCCCGGTCATGCTGATTTCGGCGGCGAGGTGGAGCGGAGCCTCAACCTGGTGGACGGCGCCCTGCTCCTGGTGGATGCAAGCGAAGGGCCGCTGCCGCAAACCCGCTTCGTGGTAAAGAAAACCCTGGAAAAAAATCTGCCGATCATCCTGGTCATCAACAAGATCGACCGCGGCGACGCCCGCATTGAAGCGGTGGTCAACGAAGTCTATGATCTGTTCATTGATCTCGACGCGGGGGATGAGCACATCGAATTTCCCATACTCTACACCAATGCCAAGGCCGGAGTGGCGCATGCCGCTCTGGATGACGATTCGGAGGATCTCCGTCCCCTTTTTGAAGCCATTCTCTCCACCATACCCGGGCCGGTGGCCAGCGATGAACATACGACCCAGCTGCTGGTCACCAATATTGATTACGATCCATATGTCGGACAGGTTGCCATCGGCAGGCTCAGCAACGGCGTGATTGAAATGAACAAGCGTTACAGCCTCTGCGGCGAAACCGGCATCACCCGCGGGGTCTCTTTTTCCGCGTGCTATACCTTTGAGGGGCTGGACAAGAAAAGGTCCGAGCGGGTCGAGTCCGGCGACATTATCGCCGTCAGCGGGCTCGAGTCAGTCGCCATCGGCGACACCATTTCCTCCGAGGAGGATCCGCTCCCCCTGCCCCGCATCACCGTCGATGAACCCACGGTTTCAATGATCTTTTCGGTGAACAACGGGCCCTTCGCCGGCCTGGAAGGCAGGTACCTTACCTCCCGACATCTCAGGGCACGGTTGCACAAGGAAATCCTCGGCAACGTGTCGCTGCAGATCAGGGAGAGCGGGTTGACTGACGCGTTTGAGGTGTGCGGCCGGGGAGAGCTGCAGATGGCGGTGCTGATTGAAACCATGCGGCGCGAGGGCTATGAATTCATGGTGGGTAAGCCGCAGGTCATCACCCGTGAGCAAAACGGCCGGGTGCTCGAGCCCCGCGAGCGGGTGTTCCTCGACATACCGGAGGAAAAAATCGGCATCATTGCCGAGAGCATGTCGGCGCGAAAAGGCGTCATGACCCTCATGCAAAACCACGGTCATGGGCGAATCACCATGGAGTTTATCATCCCGTCCCGGGGGCTGATCGGCTTCCGGAGCCAGTTCATGTCAGACACCAAAGGCGCGGGGGTGATGAATACCTTGTTCGAGGATTACGCCGAATGGGCCGGTCCCATCCCGCAGCGCCAGAACGGCGCGCTGATTGCCGACCGAGCGGGAAGGGTAACCGCCTACGCCAGCCACGGAATGGCCGACCGCGGCGAGCTGTTCGTGGAGGTGGCAACCGACGTGTATGCGGGCATGGTGATCGGAGAGCGCAACCGCACCGAAGACCTGACGGTCAACATCACCAAGGAGAAGAAGCTGACCAACATGCGCAGCTCCACCTCTGATGCCACCATCACCCTGCGCCCGCCGCGCGCCCTTTCGCTTGACCAGTTTATCGCCTTTATCGCCGAAGACGAGCTGGTGGAAGTGACCCCTAAAAGCATCCGCCTCCGCAAAATGGAGCTCGACGCAGCCCGGCGGGCCGCTACACGGAAGAAGGAAAAGTACGGCGAGTAAAAGCCCGCACAGCGCAGCCCCGACTTCTTTTGGTGCGGCTGAATTGTCTCAGCCGGCGCCTCCCTGCAACCAATCAACACCGCACCGCATGCCCGAGGCGCCCGGCCGCACACCATGATTGGCTAACGTTCCGGGGCAACCACCAGCTTCTGCCCCGTCTGGATTGTCTGGCCCTGGCTGAGATTGTTGAGTCGGCGCAACTCGTCCACCGAACGGCCGTACCTTCTGGCAATGCTGTACAGCGTTTCTCCCCGTGCGACCGTATGATGCTTCTTTCCCTGCGACATATCGGCCGGTGACGGCGCGGTCTTCCCCGCAGCGGGCGCGGGGGGCCGCGCAGACGTCTTTTCAAGCTGCTGGCTCAATGCGGAGATCCGTTCCTCCAGCTTGAACAATGTTGCCGTGGCGTCGTTGGTCGATGCGGTCAATTCACCATCCTTGTTATCAAGCTGGACCATCTTCTGCTCCAGCTGGTCGAGCCGCGCATTTATTTGGGTGAACACATCCTCAGAAGTTTGCCGGCCGCATGATGCGATAAAGATAAAAAGGATCCCGACAAGAAGTTTAAGCCCAATCGGTTGCTGTGTGCACATACCATCCTCCTGTAGTTAGAATGCTTGAGATGCCTCGCCGTATGAGGCTCATGCCGATTGCCGGTAGGAATGCTCCCCCCCTACCCCACCGGTTGCGGGACGGGCGTCGCTTTCCCGGTGCGGTCCACGCACACCATGATCACACACCCGTCAAATGACTTGCTGGCCGTGCCGCTTTTTCCGTCATAGATAATCATTTCCACCCGCACCCGCACCGACGTCCGTCCCACACCTTCTATGACCCCGTTGAACTCAAGCAGGTCTCCCAACATGGCCGGCGCAATGAAGGCGGCATTTTCAATGGCCCGGGTGACAAAGTTGTGCTGCGGGTAGGTTCGCGCGCAGGCGATGAAGGCAAGCTCATCAATCACCGAGAGAACCTGGCCGCCAAACAGGTTGCCGTATTGGTTGAGGTGCTCCTGCCGCACTACCATGTGATGCTTAAAGATGATCGCCATATCATCATCCACCCTTGTAAGCGAACCGGCGATGCACGTATGATGCATCCTCATTCATCTCGCCCGATTATAGCCGCCGTTCCATACGATAACACACTACAAGCGCCGTCACAAAACATATTTCTTCCCAAGCGGTAAAAAAGAGCAGGTGACGCTTGAAATTTTCTTGCCATT
>CAZWCD010000147.1:0-6223 GCA_964632275.1 uncultured Thermodesulfobacteriota bacterium | reverse complement strand
ACCGGAGGTTTAGCATCACCAGCAGCATGGAATTGGGCAGGGCCTGCGGAAGCTGCAGCTCAGCCTCCCCCGGATGCTCATGAACACATAAAGCGTCCCGATATAAAAGGCGCATGTATCGCCGGCAGGAGTCAACCCTGATTCCTGCCTTTTTTATTCTGATTCCATACCGGCTGCGCACTTACCGTTGCGTCATGCTCTCATCATCAGGACGGACACGCTGGCAAACGGCAGCAGCCGCTTGCCCATGGCCCATGCCTCGTGTATCCATCTTTCAGTTGACACAGCAGCGCTATTTCCCTATGCTTGCCCCCATTGTCGGCCATCACCGGCGGTTATTCGCGCGTGAGCGGGAAACCAGGAGACGGAGGGCTCGATATGAACATTGTTGCAATCAACGGCAGCGGGACGGGAAACGCCGGGGCAACCGGAACTACGCTGATGGCGGTGGCGGACGGCGCACGCGCTGCCGGCGCGGCGGTGGAGACATTTCTGCTGACTGAATTGACCATACACCCCTGCAAGAGCTGTCACACCTGTCAGAAGACGGGCCGCTGCATCTTCAATGACGACTTTCCGGCGATCAGAGATGCCATGATGCGGGCGGACGGGGTGGTGCTCGCAAGCCCCAATTATATTTTTAATGTCAGCGCCGGTATTAAGGCAGTGCTCGACCGCAGCTTCAGTTTTTTGTTTCACTGCCAAGCATTGGCCGGGAAATACGGGGCGGCGGTGGTGGCATCCGCCGGCCCCCTGTATCAGCCGGTTGAGAAATACCTGTCGCACGTAATCGGCACCCTGGGATGCTGGAAGGTGGGAAGCCTTGCCGTTGCCAGCGACCAGATGAACATTCCCGAAGAGCGGGCAAAGGTGATCGAGAACGCCACAGACCTGGGACGCAGTCTGGCAGAGGCAATCAAGGCGCGGCGACAGTTCCCCGAGCAGGACGAGCAGCGCACTCTGGCATTTGAAACGATGCGCTGGCTGGTGCAGAGTCAGAAGGACCGTTCCCCGTACGAGTACGAGTACTGGCAGCGACGGTGGGGTATGGATGAATGATGGATGCCCGCTGTGCTGAACCGATCATTGCGCTTGTACCATGTGGCTGAGGTCTCAAGACGGTGCGCGAAACGGACAGGTGCCGTGCCATCCCCGCCCACCGGAGGATCAGGGAATGAAACAGCCGTATCGTTTTGGATTGCTTGTGCTGGTTATTCTGCTGCAGCATCTCATGCCGGGCCGCTCATCCGGCACCGACGCTTCGGCGCTGATGCAGGAGGCGGATGACCTGTTTGCGGCTGAAAAAGATGCCGCCAAAGTTACTGCCGCCATTGACCGGTACGCAACAATTGCGGCTTCCGGCACCAACAGCTATGAGGCCAACTGGAAACTGGCACGCGCCTATTACTCGCTGGGGAACCGTCTGCCGTGGGCGGATGAACCGGGGGGCGATGAAGCCAGGGATGAGCGCAGGCGTTTGAGCCAGCAGGGCATGGATTATGGACGGCGGGCGCTTGAAGAAAATCCTTCCGGACTGGAAGGACATTACTATTATGCAATCTGCCTCTCGCAATACAGCATCGCGGTGGGGGGGTTCAAGGCGCTTGCCCAGGGCAAGGTGCAGGAGTACAAGGAGCACATGGACAAGGTGGCCGCCCTCAACCGATATTACGACAGCGCGGGCCCGCTCAAGGGCTTGGGTCGCTATTTCTACTATATTCCCTGGCCCATGAAGGATATCACGAAGTCGATTGCCTATCTGGAGGAAGCGGTCACCCATGCCCCGGCTAATATGCGCGCGCGGGTGTACCTGGCCGAATCCTATCTCGATGCCGGGAAGAAGGACCTGGCGCGCGCCTGCCTGCAGAACGCATTGCAGGCCGTCCCTGACGAAACGCGCGAATGTGACGCGCTGCGCTGGAAAAAGGAGGCGGAAAAGCTTTTGCACGGCATGGACCCCGCCTCCTGACCCCCGCTTTCGTCATATCCCCGGACTATCCCGAGCGGCTGCTGCCGCGGCTTCGGAACCGCACCTGTGACGCAGACGTCATATCCCTTTACCTCATCCCACCGGTCATGCCGGTGAGACGCCACCGCACGCATCCTCCTCTCTTCCCTTCTCCCTGCACGTGACCTTACGCCCCGGCCAGCGCATCACTGCCCGCATGCGCAGCGGCGGCGGTATCGCACCTTTCACGGTGATAAGTGCTGAAGTGCCGATAACCCTCAGCCCCCATAAAGCGCCTGAGCAACCGGGGATCGGCGGTGCGCAGGTCAACTACTACCAAGCTGTCAATTACCCGCGAAAAGCGCTTGTCCAGGTTGAAGTTGAGAATGGTCCCGTTGAGATTGAGGTAGTGCCGCAGGAGCACGGGGATGCCCTTACCGTCATGCTCAATTTCCGAGATCAGCGCTGAGACATTATCGATGGTGAAGCACGGGTCGCTGAAGATGTGCCGGTCAATGCCGTCCAGCTTTCCCCGTCGCACCGGATTGCGCGGCGCCAAATAGCGAAAGAGGGAGGGATGGCGCTTGGCGTTGTTCAGGAATGATATGAGCAGATTTTTGGAAACCGTGTGATAGTCATTGCTGATGCTCACCGGGCCGAAGAGGATGCAGTAGCGCGGGTTGCGGGCGATGAATTCACCGATGCCCCGCCACAGCAGCGCCAGCGCGTTATAGCGCTTCTGGTAGTGGGTACAGACAAAGGAGCGGCCGAGTTCAAGCGCCGGGCTGAGCCTCTCAAGCAATTCGTTTTTAAATTTAAAAAGGGTGTTGGTATAGAGACCCCGTATGCCGAACCGGTTGAGGATCTCGTCGGTTTGTCCGATGCGGTACGCCCCCACCACCTCCCGGGCGACGCGGTTCCACATGAAGAGATGGAGATAGTGCTCGTCGAAGGAGTCCAGATCAATCGCCTTGCCCGTACCCTCTCCGATCTCGCGGAACGTCTGCTCGCGGAGTCTGGCGATCTCCCCGAGCACCAGGGGAATGCACTGAGCTTGGGTACAATAGAGGTCATAGTCGCCCTGGGTGACTATCTTTTGATCGTCGGGTATCCTGGCGATTTCAGCGGCAAGCATTGCCGGATGCGCCGGACCGGGAAGCGGCTCCTGGGCGGCCCGTTTAGAACGCGGCAGGAAAAATGCCCCGGGGAAGATCTTTTTGGGGCCGGTGCGGTGTTGCTGCAGGTAGGTAATGAACCGGAGGTACTCCACCATGCTTCGCTTGTTTCCCAGTCTGGCGATGGCGGTGAAGGGAATGGGGTTGCCGATCCGGAAACTCACCCGTGTCGACTTTTTCTTGATCAGTTCCCGCGGAAGCATGACCGTGCGCAGCCGCGGATGCAGGAGGCCCGCAAGATGAAAGAGGGGGCTGTTATGCCCTTCAAAAAACACGGGGAGCGTGGCTGCGCCCCCGTGCAGAATGAGCGAAGCCAGATGCGTCGTCCAGGGAGGATCGAGAATGTGCGCCTTGCGCAGGATCAAATGGGACACCTCGCCAGCCGGGAACATGCCCAGGGTATTCCCCTCTTTGAGCCATGCCATCGCTTCCCTGAGCGCGGTAAAGTTTTTCCGGACCGCGCTTCTCCGCTGGAAAGGATCCACCGCAATGATGCGCTCCTTCATCTCGGGGATCGACTGAAGGAAATAGTTGCCCAGCAGTTTCAGGTCCGAGCGCACCCGGTGCAGCAGCGCGGCCAGGACAATGCCGTCCAGCCCCCCGTACGGATGATTGGCAATCACCACCAGGGATCCGCTGCGCGGAATTTTTTCAAGGTCGCGTTCATCAAAGTCGAGCTGAATATTGAGCGTCTCCAGCCATGATTCATAGCAGATGCGGTTATAAGCGGACCGGTTTGCTTCGCGATAGACATGGTTGATGGAATCAAGCGCCAGCATTCTGTCAAGGGGGCGTTTTACCAGGGTATAGATTTTGCGCGTGACCGGATCCCCGATGAAGCGTTCCAGCCCAATCAATTGGTTGTCTGTATCTGTATCCATTATCGCTTCGATGTCCTTAATCCGGATGTTAGTCATACAAACCATGACCGCGGGCACCGGTGCGCATGCGCTTCACCAGCCATGCGATCCCCGCCGATAGCATCGGCACTTGTGTATGCCGCCGCGGACGACCTGCCGGGCCGAGCATCGGCCCCCTGCCGGAGACCGGCCTATCCTATGTGAGGAATTTATAGCCGAAGGTTTTTTTTGATGAGGTATACGGGAAGGATGACCGAGTCAAATGATCCGGCTTGCAAATTATCCTGCGCGCAATCCGCCGGAACGACGTTTGCAACGGAAGAAGCCGCCTGGGCTTCCCACAGGATTTCCTCGTTGCAGTCACTGCCGGTGGGAACACAAAAATTCAGGCAGTTCGTGGCGTGCTGGGTACGCGGTGTACTCCCGGCATCGGCGAGTTTGCTCTCATGATGGTTGTTGCCGTGCCGGTCATGGTCACAGCACCGGCATTGCCCGCTCAACGAAAATGAAGTGGTTATGGCACATAAAAAAAAGGAAGCCGACAGGGCAAGAATTCTGAATGATAATCTTCTAAAGGCAGCCATGAGCGTCTATGCCTGAGAAATAAATGGCGGTTTAATAATATTATTTTCTCATCTTGTCAATGCAAAACTATTGTGAGTGCGGTCATTGGTATCCTCTCCCGGATTAATGCTCCGGGAGCACACCCGGCATTTCCCTCCTCACCGACACCGGAGATCCGCGCAAGAATGTATGGACAGGATTCCTTCTTTGTGCTTACAATATGTCGAGCATGCAGGGAGACATCAAAACAGGAGGCGTATATGAAAAGGGTACGGTTGTGGTTCACAGGTGCATTTTTATTGATTATACCAGGCGCAGCATTCGCCGGGGCGCTGCCCGACACCGGGCAGACACGCTGCTATGACGAGGACAGCGAGATATCCTGCCCCGCTCAAGGGCAGGAGTTTTATGGCCAGGATGCGCAATACTCCTGCAACCCCCCCTCATATACCGATCTCGACAATGGTATTGTGCGCGATAACGTGACCGGCCTCGAGTGGCAGCAGGCCACCGCACCCGATACGTACCGGTGGCAGGAAGCTGCCGCCTATTGCAGCGCTTTGGAGCTGGGAAACCATGATGACTGGCGATTGCCGACCATACAAGAGCTCTCCACCCTGGTTGACAGCGGCATTCCTGACCCCGGGCCGACGGTCAATATCGACTATTTCCCCGACACCATCGGCTCCGCCTACTCAGACTACTGGGCAGCTGACGCCGACGCAAACAATCTAAACTACGCCTGGGTCGTCCATTTCAGCGATGGAACCGTCAAACGCATCGGCAAGATGAACGCGCTCAACGTTCGTGCCGTACGGGGTGAACTTTCTTCAACTGATTTTACTGATAACGGTGATGGGACCATCACTGATACGATCACCGGTTTAATGTGGGAGATAAAAACCGATGACGGCGGCCCCCGGGACAAGGATAATACCTACACCTGGGAGGAGGCGCTCGCTTACTGCGAAAACCTGGTCCATGCCGAACATGACGATTGGCGGCTGCCCAACCGGAATGAACTGCAGTCCATCATTGATTATACCCGGTATGGCCCTTCCGTGGACCCCCTCTTTCCCCTTATACGACCATCCTCCAACTGGTCATCCAATACGAACGCCGCCATTCTGGACAGCGCATGGATCGTCAATTTATACAGTGGCGATGTGAGCACCCTCGGCAAGGAAAATGAAAGTTATGTTCATGCCGTCCGGGGCGGACAGTGCCGGATCGTGCCGACAACCACGACCACCCTGCCTTCAACAACAAGCATTCCCGACGGCCGCTGCCCGGCGAGGAGGATATACGGAGACAGTTCAGATACAACCGAACTTTTAAGGACCTTCCGGGACGGAGTCCTGAGCAGAACTGCCGAGGGACGGGAGATAATCAAGCTGTACTACCTGTGGAGCCCGGTTATTGTCCAGGCAATGGAAGAAGACGAAGCGCTTCAACAATGGCTGAAGGAAGCGGTCGACCGGGTGCTGCCGATCATAGAAAGCGAAGTGACACCGTAACCGGTTTGCCAGGCCGGGATTACGGAATAAGGACGTATACCCGCATCGTCGCACCAAAACCCCTCAGTCACTATTGCTGAGGGGTTTTTATGCTCGTATAATAATTCGACACATTTGTCGAACTCAAGCCGCGTCATGTACTTACTTTGCTGATTTTCA
>CAZWCD010000146.1:2745-6228 GCA_964632275.1 uncultured Thermodesulfobacteriota bacterium | reverse complement strand
GCGGCCAGGCGGTCCGCCACCAGCATCCCCTTGGTGGTGGACACCACCTTCTGTCCCTGCATGGTCACGTAGTTCGCCCGCAGCAGCTCATCCAGCAGCGCCCGGCGCCGGCTGGTTGATGAAAAAAGCGCACGCTCAACGCCGCCGGTGGTTCGCAAGCCCAGGCAGAGCGATTCAAGCTCAAGCTGATCAGCGGTCAAAATTTCTTCACCGCTCACCGGCGCCCTGCCCTCATCGAGCGCGCTGCAATAGCCGGCGACCGACCGGTGGTTCCACCAGCGCCTGCCATCCCGGAACGAGTGGGCGGACGGACCGAGCCCCAGGTACGGCACATGCCGCCAGTACTTGCGGTTATGCCGCGACATGTGTGTCTCCCCCCGGGCATAGTTTGATATTTCATAGTGCAGATAGCCGGCATTCCCGAGGCAGTGTTCGGTGGCGAGGAATAAACCTTCCCCTTCATCCTCGCCGGGCATCCGGACCGCTCCCCGTTCCTGCATCTCGTGGAGCGGCGTTCCCCCGGCAACCGTCAGCTGGTAACAGGAAATATGCGCGGGGCGGAAAGCAATGGCATGTTCAAGCGTGCGCAGCCACCCTTCCATGGTCTGGCCGGGGATGCCGTAGATCAAATCAACGCCCAGGCTGGCAATGCCGCTGCTGCCGATCAGCTCCAGGGCCTGCTCCGCCTCGCGCGACGTGTGACGCCTTCCTAACAACGAAAGGTCGTGATCATCGAAAGACTGCACCCCAAGGCTTAAGCGATTCACTCCGCAGTCCCGGAGGACGGCAAGTTTCCCTGCGGTTATATCATTGGGGTTTGCCTCTACGGTTATTTCGGGATCATCGGTGAATGCGAACGAACGGCAGGCCGTCTCCAGGAGCCGGCCGAGATGATCCTCGCCGAGCACCGTGGGGGTTCCTCCCCCCACATACAGTGTGTCAAAGGCGGGAAAGCGATCGCGGTAGATCAGCATCTCACGCCCGAGGGCCTCCAGCCATGGCGAAACATCGGACCGGCGGGTCTCCGAATAAAAGTCGCAGTAGACGCACTTGCTTACGCAGAAGGGGACATGAATGTAGAGACCGGGATGGGCGTTCCTATTCATTTTTAGATTTGAGCACGGCCACGAAGGCGGATTGGGGAACCTCAACCGATCCCACCATCTTCATGCGCTTCTTGCCCGCCTTCTGCTTTTCCAGCAGCTTGCGCTTGCGGGTAATGTCGCCGCCGTAGCACTTGGCGGTCACGTCCTTGCGGAAGGGCGATATGGTTGAACGGGCGATGATCTGACCCCCGATGGCGCCCTGGATGGCGATTTTGAAAAGCTGGCGGGGGATCTCCTCCTTCAGGCGCTCGCATATGTCCAGCGCCCGGGCGCGGGAGCGCTCGCGGTGAATCATCATGGAAAGCGCGTCGATCCGCTCGCCGTTCACCAGGATATCCAGCTTGACCAGGTCGCTCTCGCGGTAGCCGATGAACTCGTAATCAAAGGAGCCGTACCCCTGGGTGACCGTTTTGAGCCGGTCGTAGAAATCGTAGATGATCTCGGCGATGGGCATTTCGGCGGTGACCTCGATCCGCTGCGGGGTGGGATAGGTAAACTGGATGTTCACCCCCCGCCGCTCCAGGCAGAGGTTCATCACCGCCCCCATTGAACGCTGCGGGATGAAGATGCTTGCCCGCACGTAGGGCTCCTCCGATTTCTCAATGGTCGAGGGATCCGGATAATAGTGGGGATTGTCAACCGTCAGGCATTCCCCGCCCCGGAGATGGAACCGGTACTGGACGCTGGGGATGGTCATGATGATGGCCTGGTCGTATTCCCGCTCCAGCCGCTCCTGGACGATTTCCAGATGAAGCAGGCCGAGAAAGCCGCAGCGGAAACCGTGGCCGAGCGCCGCGGAGGAATCCTTCTGGTAGATCAGCGCCGCGTCATTGAGCTTGTACTTTTCCAGCGCCTGGGTGAGCAGGGGATAGTCTTCGGTGGCGATGGGATAGAGGGAGGAAAAGACCATGGGCTTTACCTCCTTGAAGCCGGGAAGCACCGCGGGGACCGGGTTCGCCTCCAGGGTTACGGTGTCGCCAATCCGGGTGTCGCTCACCGTCTTGATGCCGGCGATGATGTACCCCACCTCACCGGCGACCAGCTCCTTCTGGGGCGCCCGCGCCAGCCGGAAATATCCCACCTCCTCGACGGTGTAGGTTGACCCGGTGGACATGAGCCGGATGACATCGCCCGGCTTCACTTGTCCGTTGAAAATCCGGCAGCTCACGATGGTGCCGCGGAAGGTGTCGTAGCTGGCATCATAGATGAGCGCGGCAAGCGGCGCTTCGGCGCTCCCCCGGGGAGGGGGTATGCGCTCGGTAATCGCTTCCAGAATGTCTTCGATGCCGGTCCCCTCCTTGGCCGAGCAGAGCAGCACCCCCGACACATCCAGCCCCAGCTCCGCGGTTATCTCCTCCTTCACCCGCTCGACATCCGCGGCGGGAAGGTCGATCTTGTTGATCACCGGGATGATCTCGAGATCGTGCTCCAGCGCCGCGTACAGGTTGGCGACCGTCTGCGCCTCCACCCCCTGAGCCGCGTCCACCAGCAGCAGCACCCCCTCGCAGGAGGCGAGCGCCCGCGACACTTCATAGGAAAAGTCCACGTGCCCCGGGGTGTCAATCAGATTCAGCTCAAACTGTTCGCCCTTACGGCTGGTGTAGGGGAGGCTGACGCTTTGGCTCTTGATGGTGATGCCGCGCTCCCGCTCAATGTCCATGTTGTCAAGGATCTGGTCGCGAAACTGGCGCTGTTCAACCAGCCCGGCGTACTGAATGAGGCGGTCGGCAAGGGTGGACTTGCCGTGGTCAATATGGGCAATGATGCTGAAATTCCTGATATGCAACATAGGTTTTGCTCTCAGAGGCACGACTGCGGGAGGAACTACCCCTGTCCCAGCCTGCCTGCAGCTTCCAGTTCGTCCGCCACATATCCCAATCCGAGAGATGTGAGCGTGCTGCGCCGGGGATAGCCGCTGGAGGGATCCCATCCCTGCAGTTCATAAAAGATGGTTTTAAACGCTTCAAACTGTTGCCGGTCAACTGTCCTGGGCTCAATCCCGGACGCAACCCATTCGCCGTCCTTGTAAACGGTCCAGCTTTTGTCCGGCCGCTCCTTGGGAACGGTGTAGGCATATTCGGCAAACTGCACCATGTCCCGGTGACGCCCCTGCAGCGTCCAGATGGCGTGGTCAAGGTTCCATATTTTCCTTCCCAGCTGTATTCCCTTGAGGAAGGAGATGGTTCTGCCGGTGACCGCCCGCAGGAACCCGGTCTCCACCTTGCCGGTTGAGCCGATCATGTCCGGGGCATAGGAGTTGATGAAATCGGGCCAGCGGTTGTCGCACAGGAGCATCGACTGCTTCCAGAAGCGGGTATAGCACCGGTGCCAGGTCACCAGCTTGGCCATGTGCTCGGAATACATGTTCCCGGTGCTG
>CAZWCD010000146.1:0-2645 GCA_964632275.1 uncultured Thermodesulfobacteriota bacterium | reverse complement strand
GGGGTGAGGGCATCCCGCGGGTTGTCATAGTCATACGCATACTGCTTTACCTGGGCCATCCGTTTCCGCATCAGTGAATCGGGGTTGAAAATTTTGATGCTGCCGGTTCCGATGACGCTGACCGCCTTCAGGTTCTTGGAACCCCACACCGCGCCGAAGCCACCCTGCCCGGAGGTGTTGGACGCATCGTGCTGAATGACCGCCATCCTGCTCAGGTGCTCTCCGGCGGGACCGATGGCCAGCACTGCGGGGCGCTGGGTGCTGCGAGCACCGCCATCGGCATGGGGCATGATCCACTGCTCGTAGGTTCTGCCGCCCGCGACATATTCCCAGATCGTCTGCTGGGCCGCAAAGGCATCCATCCCCCACAGCGACAGCTCGCTGCAGTCCCGTATGGTTACCGCACCATCCCGGACATCCACCCAGACCGGCACATCCGCGGCCCCTTCAATCGCGATCCCGTCCCAGCCGGCAAACTTGAGCATGGTTGAAAAGCGGCCGCCGAAGCCGCTCCGGGTAAACCACTCCACCGGGTAGGACTGGGCGCCGATCCCCTGGATTTCGGTACGCGAAGAGCACCCCGGCACCATGGTGCCTGACAGGGGAGAGGTCATCACCGTCACTACATTGGCGGGATCAAACGCGCCGATGGTCTTGTCCTTCACCAGGTCGAAAAAAAGCGCCGAGCCCATGCCGTGCCCGCCGCCCCATTGCACGTAATTGCGGGTGGCAATGGTTGAGACATGTCTGCCGGTCAGATCCAGCCGGAGTATGTTGCCTGCATATCCAAACATGGTGTCCTCCTCCTGCGCCATATACGGTTCAACACATCGGATCAGCCTGCGCCTGCTTTTTCAGCCGCCGGCTAGGTCGTGGGAAACCCCAGCGAGCCCCATACCTCATCCCTCAGGTTAACGATGTAACCGTCATCGGACGACTGGTCCGGAACAATCGTGGTAAAGGTAATGGCCCTGACCGGGCATATTTCCAGGCAGGCTTTTTTGCCGCTCGGGCCGCTTTTCTCTTTCCAGTAGGGCGCCGCCGCGCAGAGGTCACACTTCTGGGAATGACCATCCTCGGCGTTCCATATGGCCCTGCCGGGAGCGTAGGGACAGGCATTGACACATTGCTTGCAGCCGATGCATTTGAACCGGTTGACCGTTGCCACATTCTTATGAAATTGGTCGCGGTGCAGCGCCCCGGTGGGGCACGCGGCTACGCAGGCGGGATTCACGCATTGCCGGCACTGAGACACGGTAAGGTCATCGGGCCACTTCCCGAATGAGTTTTGCAGCACCTGTATCCTCGAGCGGGAAAAGCTGGTGACCCCTTCATGCACCAGTGAGCATGCCAGCATGCATGACGCGCACCCCTGGCATTTCTTCGGGTCAAGCAGCAAGAATCCCCAGGCAGCCGTCTCCTGCCCCGCGGCGTCCAGGCTGAAGCCAAGCAATGACGATCCGATGATGGTCATGCCGGAATACTTCAAGAAGTCCCTTCGCGATATGGTGAGATTCATTGTATCATGCGTATTAGATTTTGCGGTCATGAACCCTCCCGTCTGCCGATGCAACGCCGGCATGGTTCCGGATGCGCATTGTGGTGCGCGGCATTCTTAATCAACACCCTTAATACTACCATTGAGGGCATTTTAGCAAGCTGTTTTATGGATGACCGGGACAGCAGAGGGGCACGGCGATGCAGCTCGGCAAAAAAAACAGCCATTACATGGGGCAGCGCGGGTGAAGCAACCGGTTGGTTCGCCTTGCGGCGCGCCGGTAATGACCGTTGTCTACTCGACGTGGTTCGCGCTGCTGTCTTCGGCAACAATCCTGTATACCACCAGGTTGCTTTTTCTCCAGGCCTCCCTTTTCCCCTCCACCTCACATAGTTTCACCCAATTGTGCCGGGGCTGTATCGATCGCACAAAATTATCAGCGTAGAGGTGATGTATGTCCGGCCGCCGCGCCCCGCCGAGGATGACCAGTGAATCAGGTGAAAACTGCGGCTTGTCATATTCAAAACTCTTAAACCGTTCGCGGTTATCGAGCTGATTATACAATATCAATGACATCTTCATTTCATGATCAGAAAGAATCTGCTTATACGGCATGTGACGAATGATTTCATAAGCATTTCGTGCATCTGACATGCTGTCCCGGTAGCAGTAACTCTTGCGGTATGCCTGGTAGAGTGACGTAGAAACCAGTCCGGCTAGTACGAGCGAAGCAAGCAGCTTTCCCCTGCAGCCCTCCCGGAACAAATGTCTTGCGAAATAAGCAACTGCCAACAATGCCGGGATACTTATGATCGACAGAAAACGAGTAAGCCGATGAATCGGCTGATAAAAAGGCGACAGCCGAAGCGGCGCAAATTCCATCAGCAAAAATACATAGGCAAACCACACCAGGGGAATTACGACTTTCCCTTCCCGCCTGCAGACAAAATACAGTACCCCCAGCAAGAAAATCGGATACACAAATCCATAGGGATAAAAATCATAATCAGGATGGCCTTCCGCCTTCAGGCAGAGCATGTACTGCGGATAATACAGCAGCGCGTCTTTTAGAGAGGAGGCGGTGCTGACAAAGCCCGAGGGGTTGAATTTTTTGTTGAAGATCAGTTCCGCATGAATGTGGGCGAGG
>CAZWCD010000145.1:1240-6315 GCA_964632275.1 uncultured Thermodesulfobacteriota bacterium | reverse complement strand
GAGGGGGTTATTGATTCTCTCTTCCAAAGATATGGTTACATGCAAATGGTTCCCTCGCCCCACCGGGGGAGAGGGTTAGGGTGAGGGGGTATACTAAATCTGTTTTCGATCAAATTATCAAGTGAGGAAGAGAAATGAAAAAAATGATTGTGATTGCAGTATGCATTTGTGTCCTGCTGACCACTTCATCCACGCACGCTCAACCGGCTGGTGATCTGCTGCGCGAAGGGGATGTCCTCTGGCAGGCAAGGGCGGGGGAGGGGAAAGCCCTGGCTTCAATTGCTGCGTACAAGCGGGCGCTTGAGATCGACGGGAACAACTATGAGGCCTGCTGGAAAATTGCACGCTCGTACTTTTTCATCGGAGACGGGCTTCCCGAAACAGATGCCATGAAGGAGCGGCACCGGGAGATGGGTGAGCAGGGGATGCCCTACGGGGAAAAAGCGCTGACCCTTAATCCCGCTGGCATTGAGGGGCATTACTATTATGCCTTGTGCATAGCCGAGTACAGCATCGGCATCAGCATCGTCAAGGCGCTGGCCAAGGGCCTGGGGCCCGAGTATGAAAAACACGTGGGAAAGGCGATTGAGATGGACCGGCAGTACGATGGCGCCGGCCCGCTGAGGGCCATGGGCAGATACTGGTACAAGCTGCCCTGGCCCAAGCGTGATCTTAAAAAGTCCATACGTTATTTAAAGGAAGCTGCGGAGGCTGCTCCCTACAGCATGCGCGGAAGGGTTTATCTTGCGGAGTCATATTTGAAGGACGATGAGAAGGAGCCGGCGCGGGCGGAACTACGCAAGGCACAGGAGGCGCAGCCCGACCTCACGCGTGAGGTCGATGCCGCCCGCTGGCAAAAGCGGGCAGGGGCGCTGCTCAAGGAAAATTTCTAGCACAGGCTGCTGGGATGTTCTTTCATGCCTGAGCCATAATGGGTAGCCGCAGGCTTGAGCCTGCTCGCGTTGCAACCGACCGTATTGCTTAACCCGCCGGCACAAAAGGGAACAACACAAGCTGAAGCTTCCGGCTACACGGATCGCAACTCGAGTTGCCCCTGCAATTACAAGAAGGTTTTACGTTTATCCGGTAGGAGCGGCTTCAGCCGCGATACATGTTCTGAAAATGGAGGGGCGCCCGTCGCCCCTATTATTTTCTTTTTGGTTTAAAAAGATAACGGGAGAGCAGCAATAAACTTGATTATGGTTTGTTGCCCTGCACAAAGATATGGATTCGGGGATGAGGAAGGTTGAAGCAGCTTATGATAAGAAATAAGGAAGGGATTTATTCATCTCAATTTTTTCAAGGTCAAGGTTCACATCATACACCAGTATTTCCACACCCGTGCTGCAGGCGCTGCGAAGCGCCTTCCCGTACGCCGGATCAATATGATCTGCCGGCCTGAATTTCCCGGCGTCCATACGCTGCACCAGGTAGAACATCACGCACCGGCTCCCGGCCTTCGCCTGCCGTTCCAGCTCCTTGAGGTGTTTTTGGCCCCGGCTGCTGACCGCGTCAGGAAAGAAGGCCGTTCCATCAACAACCAGGGTACAGTTCTTGATTTCCACATAGCATTGTTTCCTGCCGTTTTCCAGGAGCAGATCGATGCGGGAATCGGCTCCGTAGCGCACCTCGCTGCGCAGGATGGGATAGCCGGAAAGCGGCGGAATGCGTCCCGCCATAATGGATTCCTTGACCAGGCGGTTCGGCACCAGGGTGTTCACGCCGACCAGTGTTCCGTTCATCCGGGTAAGCTCAACGGTATAGGGGAGCAGGCGATGAGGATTATCGCTGCGCGACAGGTAGACTGCGCAACCCGGTTCGCAGCATCCGGTCATGCTGCCGGTATTGGGACAGTGAGCGGTGATCGTTCGCCCGTTCTTGAGCCGGACGTCAAACAGAAAACGTTTGTAGCGCTTGATCAGGACACCCTCGATGAGCCGCGGCCACTCCATCTGCTGCTACCCCTTCCCGGAGGTGATCGGTTGCGCGAACAGATCGTACTCGGACGCGCCGGTAATCGTTGCTTCAATCATCGCCCCGGGGGATACATTTTCCCCGGTGAGGTAAACAATGCCGTCAATCTCCGGGGCCTGGAAGAAGGTCCGGCCGGTAGCAGCCCTTTGTTTGCGATCGATGCCTTCAACCAGAACCATTTGAGGTGAGCCGATGAGCGCCCGGTTTTTTTTGAGCGAAATGCGCGATTGGGCGGTCATGATTCGGTGATAGCGCTCCTCGACAACAGCGGGCGGGACTTTTGCCCCCATGCGGAAGGCCCGGGTTCCCTCCTCGTCTGAATAACGGAAAGCGCCCAGGTGCTCGAATTCCGTCTCCTTGATAAAGTCGAGGAGGCGGCTGAAATCCTCTTCTGTTTCTCCCGGGAAACCTACCATGACGGTGGTACGCAACCACAGGGAGGGGATTGTTTTTCTCATCTCATTAATGAGTTTTTTGATTCCCGCGCTCCTCTTTCTCCTCCCCATCTTTTTAAGAACCGGATCGCTTATGTGTTGCAGGGGAAGGTCAATGTAGCAGCAGGCCTTCTCCTCATCCCGCACCGCTGCTATCAGGTTTTTTGAAAAGTGATCGGGATGACAGTAGAGCAGCCTGATCCAGCGAAGGCCTTCTACCCGGCAAAGCCTGCGGACCAGGGTTGCCAGATCTGAGGTGGTACGCAGGTCACGGCCATAGAAGGTGGTGTCCTGGGCGATGAGATTTATTTCTTGCACCCCCTGGGCAGCCAATGATTGTGCCTCGGCGACAATGGAGCGCGGGCTCCTGCTCCGGTAGGGGCCCTTGATGGCAGGAATGGTACAGAACGCGCAGCGGTGGGAGCACCCTTCGGCAATCTTGAGATACGCGGTGTGGGAGGGCGTGGCGCGCAGGCGGGGCGCGCTGCGGCCAGCGATGGATGCGTGCCGACTGACGGTGGGATCGGTACACCGGCTGTCCGCGGATGTGTGGTGTCGAAGCAACTGCGCGATGCGGGGCAGGTCGGCCGGTCCGATGATCAGGTCCACACCGCTCAGATCAGGGTCGGCGGTGAAGAATGACGCGCCATAGCGCTGGGGGAGACATCCCGCAACCACCAGCGTCCTGCAGGCGCCGTTCCTTTTAAGCTGCAGCAGGGAGGTGATGGCGCCCACCGCTTCCTGGACCGCGTCCTTGATGAACGCGCAGGTGTTGACGATGATGATGGACGCTTCCTCCCTGCAGGTGGTGAAGGTAAACCCGCCGCTCTGCAGGTATCCGGCGAGCGCCTCGCTCTCCACCAGGTTTTTCGGGCAGCCCAGGCTTTCTAAATATACTTTTTCCTTCAACGCCATGATTCCTTCTTGGTAAAGTCGGGGACATAGCAGTCCTCCACCTCCTCGGGGTACTGACACCAGCCCTGTTCAAAGCCGTAGTGCTCGAGGAGGTCCGCCGTGAGCCGGTATTCTTCGGGGGTAAGCTTTCGGTTGATCTTCTCGAAGGCATGCGCCCGGTAGGTCGGAAAATATTGCCCCATGAGGCTCAGGTGCACGTCCGTTCCCAGCGCATCCCTGATCATGCGCAGCACCGCCTCGGTGCCGGCGAGGCCATCGGGGAGGACCAGGTGGCGGATGATCAGGCCGCGCATCGCGATTCCGGACTCGTCTGTCTGGAGCGGCCCGGCCTGGCGATACATCTCCTTCAGCGCCGCCCGGTTGAAGTCGGTGTACTGCTGCGCCCCGGAAAGTTCGCGGGCTGTTTCATCGTCTCCGTATTTGGCGTCGGGCAGGTAGATGTCAATGATGCCGTCAAGCAGCTGCAGCACCTCCGCCCGTTCGTAGCCGTTGCTGTTATACACCAGCGGCAGGGAGAGGCCCCGGGCGGCGGCCTTGTCGAGCGCTCGTATGACCATGGGCAGAAAGTGAGTGGCGGAGACGAGGTTGATGTTGTGGCATCCCTGCGCCTGGAGCGAGAGCATGGTATCCGCCAGGGCATCGGCATCAGCGGGCGCGCCCAGCCGCTCCTGGCTGATCTGGTAGTTCTGGCAGAACAGGCAGGTCAGGGGGCAATGGGCGAAAAAAATGGCGCCGGATCCGCCGGTGCCGGTCAGCACCGGCTCTTCTCCGAAGTGGGGCAGCGCCTTGCTCACGACCGCCTCCGCTCCTGCCTGGCAAAACCCTTTTTCGCCGTTGAGCCGGTTCACCCCGCATGCCCGGGGGCAGAGGGCACAGTTTGCCGCAACCGCTTCCAGGGCGCGTATCCGCTCATCCAGCGCCCCGCCGGCGCAAAGATCCGTGTAATGCGGTACCTGATGCATGGGTACTCTTTCTTTAATGCATGGAGCGCACGATCATGCGCGTTGATCAATACATTTTCTTGTTGAGCACTCCCCCTCACCCCGGCCCTCTCCCCGAGGGGAGAGGGCCGGGGTGAGGGGGAGTGCGCGGCCATGACAGAGCATGGCCCTCCATCGCCAACCGTCATCCTGCAGCTATTCCGGGTCATCCGCCCGGCTTTCCTCCGGAACAGATTCCGGCGCCGGGAGCGCGTCCCCGCCATCGGCTGGTTCATCTGCCATTACCGCGGTCTTTTTACCATCGATGACCTTGCGCACCAGCGGCGGCATGGAGACATCATCAAGGTTGAAGCGGGACAGCGCGTCCGCCAGGGTGTCGATTTTTTCAGAGAGGGTGAGGCTGGTTTCGATCAGCACCACCTGCTCCTCCTTCAGTCGGTAGAGCCCGCCCCGGGAATAGATGCCCAGCTTCCGCAGGTTCTGGTAGTTTACCGTAAGGGAGAGCTTTTCAGCGATGCCCTCCAGGTGCTGTAACAAGGCCGATTCGTTCATAGGGTCCCTGCTGATTGTGATGGCGCGGCCGGACCAATCGCCGGCGCGACAGGTTATGGCTTCAGCGCCGGTTCACCCAGCTTTTCCTCGAATTGCAGCCGGTGCTGTTCGTAGGCGGCGGTCAGGGTTTCCAGCTCATCGAACAGCCGGTCAATGGTTGAGCGGCAGTGATGCATGGATTGGGAAATCTCGACTATTTTCGCGCCGCTGTTGAGCTGCGATGCTTTGAGCATCTGCTGGTTCAGTTCACTCAGCCGCT
>CAZWCD010000145.1:0-1140 GCA_964632275.1 uncultured Thermodesulfobacteriota bacterium | reverse complement strand
CGCGGCGAGCAGGGCGTCGCAGGATTCCATGTCCAGATGATTGGTGATCTCGTCAAGCAGCAGCAGGTTGAGGGGCGTTGCCAGCAGCTTGCCGATCATCACCCTGCTTTTCTCCCCACCGGACAACACGCTGATGGGCTTGAGCGCGTACTCGTCGTCAAACATCATCGCCCCGGCGATGTTCCACGCGGTCTGCCGGTCAACGTCGCCGTATGATGCGGCGATTTCCTCCACCACGGTCCTGCTGTCGACCAGGCTGACCACGTTGGTCTGCTCGAAGAAGCCCTTGGTGATGCCGGGGCTGTAGGTAATGGCGCCGCCGGAAGGGGTCAGCGCGCCCGCCAGCAGCTTAATCAGGGTGGTTTTGCCCTTGCCGTTTTTTCCGACCACGCACACCCGGTCCTGCGGCCCGACGGTCATGCTGAAATCCCGGATGAGCGGCGGGCCGCCGGGATAGGAGAAGGAGAGGTCCTTCACGGTCACCGCATATTTACCCCTGAAGGGTTTTTCGCGAAAGGAGAAATCAAGCGTCTTGAGCTTTTCGAGCTTTTCCTTCCTGCCCATTTTTTGCAGCAGCTTGACCCGGGACTGGACGAGATTGGCCAGCCGGGCCTTGGCGCGAAACTTGGTTATGAACTGTTCGATCTCCTGGTGGCGGCGGTCCTCGTTGAGGCGGGTTTTTTCGTAGATCTCCTCGTCCTGGGCGACCTGGGAATAGAACTTTTCGGTGTTGCCTTCCATCTTGCGCATCTTGCGCCGGTGGATGCCCACGATGTGGGTGACGATGGCGTCCATGAAGCTCCGGTCATGGGTGATGAGCATCAGTTCATGGGGCCAGCTGCTGAGGTATCGCTCCACCCAGCGCAGCGAGGTGATGTCCAGGTAGTTGGTGGGCTCGTCGAGGAGCAAGAGGTCCGGCTCGGCCAGCAGGGTCTTGGCCAGGTTGAGGCGCACCTGGTGCCCCCCGGAAAAGCCGGCGGGATGGCGCAGCATGTCATCAGCGGAAAAGCCCAGCCCGGAGAGGATTTTCTCCACCTTCCAGGTATGGTGGCGCTCCCCCGGGGGAAGGCCCTTTTCCCCCTCGGCAAGCACGGTGTCTTCGGTAAAGGCCAGGTGCTGGCGGACATAGCCGATGCGGTA
>CAZWCD010000144.1:0-6317 GCA_964632275.1 uncultured Thermodesulfobacteriota bacterium | reverse complement strand
TCAGGATTTGAGCAAAGTGCTAAATCGCCAATAGCAATCGCTTCTCTTTCCCTCCGGCACGGCACTTATCCACAGGCAATTAACAGGTTGCTGTGGAAGAATCGGGCGATGCAGTTGACCGGTTTTGCTGTTGAACCGGTTGCGCTTCGCCCTCATGCTTCGTGTGCCGGTTGGAAGGTGGTTTTTATTTTGAAAGGAAGTCTTTGATTTTCTTGAGCAGGGACTTCTTTCGCTTCGGCTTCTGATGGCCGGCGGGTGGCGGGGTTTCCGGTGTGCGAGGGGTGAAATCTTCTCCATACTTATTTTTGTAATAGGCCAGCCGTTCTTCAGGCGTGCTGTTTCTTCCAAGGCGGGAAACGGTCGTGCGAGGCTCCGGCCTTGCAACCTTCCGCTGCTTGGGCGCAGGGGCGCTCTTTGTGGTTCCGGTGTGCTCCCGGGTGCTGCTGGTACCCTGGCCGGTTTCGGCAGTTGCCGGGCGACCTCTGCGGGAACCCCGGCGGGGACTTTTCCCGGAAGATGCTGTTTCCTTAACCGGCGGTGAATGCTTTGTTTTTGCCGATGGTCTGCCTTCCGGCTTCATCATGCGACCGCCTTTGGGCTGGCGAAACGACATTCCCTCACTCTTGTCTTTTTCAAAAAGAGCGTCATCCGCCCACACCACCGGGATTTTCATTTTGGTAAATGATTCTATTGCTTCAAGACCGTAGACATATTTATCACAGGCAAAGGATATGGCCTTGCCGGTCTTTCCCACCCGTGCGGTGCGCCCGATCCGGTGCACATAGCTTTCGCACTCGGCGGGAAGGTCATAGTTGATCACCAGGTCAAGGTCATCAATGTGCAGCCCCCGGGCGGCGACTTCGGTTGCCACCAGGTACTTTATTTCCCCGCTTTTGATGCCTTCGATAACCTGTAACCGTTTTTTTTGAGGCAGGTCACCCATGATATACCGGCAATCAAACCCGTTGCGGGAGAGTCGCTGCGCCACTTCATAGGCCATGTGCTTGGTGTTGGTGAAGATGAGGACATTGTTCGGCCGCTCCTTTTTGAGGATGCCGAGCAGCAGTTTCATCTTTTCCCTCTGTTCAACGTGATATAATTCCTGAGTCACGGTTTCCACCGTTACCTTGTCGGGCGCGATCTTTATTTCCGCGGGATCATTCATGTGTTCCCAGGCAAGTTCCTTGACCCGGGAATCGAGTGTGGCGCTGAAGAGCATGGTGCGCCGCTCCTGATAAGGGGGCATCTTTTTGATCAGCCGTCTGATGTCCGGCAGAAATCCCATGTCAAACAGCCGGTCGGCCTCGTCTATTACCAGGATGCCGATCTTTTTCAGGTCCAGCTTTCCCTGCTGGCTGAAATCAAGCAGTCTGCCCGGGGTTCCCACAATAATGTCAACCCCCTTGCGCAGCAAACTTTCCTGTTTAATAAAATCAACCCCTCCGAAAAAACAGCCGGTGTGCAATTTAGTGTACTGGCCCAGTAACTCGGCTTCTTCTGTAATCTGCACCGCCAGTTCGCGGGTGGGCGCGACAATCAGCGCCTTTTTTCCCCGAAAGGAATCGTTGGTAAGCATGAGTTGAAGGATGGAGATGAGAAAGGCCGCAGTTTTGCCCGTACCAGTCTGGGACTGCACGCAGACGTCCCGTCCCTTTTCCAGCACCTGCTCAAAGGTTTGTATCTGCACCGGCAAGCAGGTGGTAAAGCCGGCCTTTTCTATGCCTTTCTGGATTGATTGATGCAACGCGCGTTTGGTGAATTCCAAGGAGACCTCTTGCTAATATGATTGATGGATGTTGAACTCGGCCGTATCTGCCCGCCGCTGCCTGATTGCATGACGCGCTCCGAAGGGCAGCCATCACATTTCCAAGCAGGAATAGCGGTCCTTATACTATCCTAAAATGTTGTTTCTGTCCATGGTTCTCTTTCATTTTGATGCCCGGGGATGCCCGGGGTCGGGCCACGCTTACTGGTTGATAATATTGGTAATAGCGTGCAAAATTGGGCCCAAAAGGGCCCAATAATCGCATTTTGAGTACTGAAAAAACGGTTTTTGAGCACAAGAGATGGCACGAGCAAAACGGCGCTCATATCGTGCCGCAACCGGCACAGTGTTCCCGGCAGCGATCAATTGCTCTTTCGTTCGATACAGTTGCTACTCAGCGGCACTGAGTGCGGCAAGGACGTGCTTCGCGAGCAACGTTCCCACCCGCGGGTCATCGTTGGGCGGACGATAGTAAGCCCAGGTGCCGGTATATTGTTCCTGAACGGGACCGTCGGGATCCGGCGCTCCCAGTTCCTGATTATAACCCAGATGCCCGTAGTCGTTTACATCATACGCCAGCGAGGGCTCCAGGTCTCCAAGCGGCGTGTCGAGGGGTATCTGCCGTGGCGACGACTGCCTCAGCTGAAAAGCCCGAGGAAAAATTTGTTCATTTTTGCGCCGATGCCCGAGTAGATAAAAACCCCGATAATCGCCGAGACCGCTGCGGCAACCAGCCATTTTTGCCCCGGGGAAAAGGCGGCGCTGCGAAGCAGGGCATAGATTCCCAGCGGCGGAAAGGCCTGCAGGGAAAATATCACCTTGGCGCGGTTGTTATACCATTTGTCTTTTGCTTTTCCTTCCATCTGTACCCCTTTTTCTTTTCTGATGAACCGGGATGTGCGATGCGCGATGCCGTCTTTCAAATGGAGCATCTGTGTAGCATCATTGGCCGTAAATGTCAACCGGCTTGAGAAGCCAATTTTCCATTGACGGCCGTTCCCTGTTGCATTAAGATTTAGCTGCTTCAAAGGGGTTCCCAGATGACGCAAATAAACCAGGGGGAGTTACTGAAGGATACCAATTCGAGCCTCGCGGCCTGAGATGCCGGCGGGGTTTTATTGTTTCTGCGGGGGCGGTTGCTGATCACGCAAGACCATGTTTTTCTGATCTGCCCGGATGCAGCGCATGTGCGCTGCGGTCAATCTTTCTTATAAACACTTTTAATAAGGGGGATCGTCATGAAGCCGGAAAATATCGAATCCAGTCCTGAGCTGCACAGAAGAAATTTTCTCAAATGGGGAGGCGCCGGCCTGCTGTCCCTGCCGCTCATAACCAAGCTCAAACTTGCTTATGCCGCGTCGGATGGTCTGACCAGCAACAAGAACTACTGGTCTGAAGCAAATGGTGAAAAGTACTGCACCCAGAAAACTGTGAATGACAAAGAGATACTTAAGGGTTATATCTGGGCGCGCGTTGACGGTTTTTGGAAGCGATTCCAGATACGCAGCCTGGAGAATACCTTCTGGGCATGGCACCAGGAGGAAATGTCAAAAAGCTTTGAGCAGCAGCTGGCGGATACGCCATACGAATACCGCGCCGGCGGGCCGCACAGCCCGTCCGTGGCCACCTATGGGAACCGGCGGGGCCGCGGCGACAGTGTTTTTCATATCAACAATAAGATCATCGGGCTGCAGGCCACACCCCGGCAGGATAAAGTAAAGGAGCTGAACGATACCATGCTCCAAATGATTGATGATAATGAAGCGTATAAGACAAAGGTGGCGTGGCTGAAAGATATTAACGAGCAGGACATCTGGCGCACGGATCTGATGACCGGCATCGAATATTTCACCACCCCGGACTTTGAAACGCACACCTTTCTCAACCTCATGGAAAATCCGGCTGCGACGTTCTGTTTCCAGGGCCGCTATGATATATTCACCAGTTTTGAAGTGCGCTGCATCGCCCAGATCGTGGATCCGCGGGACCCGCGCATAACTGAAGATATGCGGCAATTGGCGCAATTCCCGGCCATACTCCACGGCTTTTATCACAACAACGTCCCGGTGGTGCCGGCCGTGTTGTACTGGCCGGTTGAGGAATATGACAATTCGGCCAAGGACAAACCCGGCCAGCGACTGGTGAAGCGGATCGGGGATACGGTGAAACGTTTCTTTGCATGAGGCAGATGATGGTATGACCCCTGTCAGCGTGCCGGCGGCAGGGGTCTTTTTTGTGTGGTGTAAATCTCTTTTGACAAAATTAAGCACGTATGTTTAAAAGGCATGCATAAGAACACACTGCCAGACGCTATCCGTCACAGAACTTATTGTGACCATCACTGTCACGCCTCTGTGATACATTAAAAAGCAAAAAAATGCAGGATGCATGATACAGGATTCAGGTGGAAGAAGACAGAAGCGATTACATGTTCGTAGGGGCAACCCCCTGTGGTTGCCCTACGCATATTCGGGCAGGCACGGGGGCCTGCCCCTACCATGATTATATAATACAACCGATCACGAAGCAAAATGGCACACGGTAACCGTCAACTGACAACCGCAAACTGTGAACTTTTTCTTTTTACCCTGAACCCGGACCCCTCATTATGAACCTTTCAAAATCCAAATTCCTGGCCGGACTGCAATGCCCGAAACGGCTCTACCTGCTCTGTTATGAGCCGCATCTTGCCGAGGAACCGGACGAGCAGCGGGCGGCGTTGTTTGCCCAGGGCCACGAGGTGGGACGCCTTGCGCAGCAGGTGTTTCCTTCAGGGGTGCTCCTGAGCGAGGATCACCTGGCCCACCGGGAGGCCGTATCGCATACCCGGGAGCTGATGGCGGATAGACATGTATCCGCACTATTTGAGGGGGCCTTCAGCTTTGAGGATATTTACGTGCGGGTTGACATATTAAAGCGTTTGCCGGGCAACCGCTGGCGGCTCATCGAAGTCAAATCTTCAACCGGGGTTGACGCAAAGCACATCCCCGATGTGGCCATCCAGAAACATGTGATGGCGGGGTGCGGCTATGAAGTGGCGGATGCCTGCCTCATGCACATCAACAAGCAGTATGAATATGACGGGAAGAAGTATAAACTTTCAACCACGAAGATCACGAAGAAAAACAAGGAGAACACGAAGAGAGAGACGAAGGCTGAAACACTCTTTACCATACAGAGCCTGAAGGAGGATATTCGTTTGTTTGAAAAAGGGGTGCCGGCGCTGCTTGCCGAACAGTGGAAGGTGCTTGCATCGAAGCATGCGCCGGATGTCCCGTGCGGCACCCACTGCAGTTCGCCGTTCGGCTGTGAATTCTATGCATACTGCCACGAAGGGCAGACCGACGATTGGGTGGGAAACCTGCCGGGGATCGGCAAGAAGCAGGATGAGCTGATAGCCGGGGGCATTACCTCTGTCCTGAAAATCCCGGGGCATTACCCCTTGAGCGGGGTTCAGAAGAGAGCCCTTGATTGCATCAAAAGAAACAAACCCTATTACGACGGACATCTTCAGAACCTCCTTGCACGGCTATCCTATCCGATTTATTTCATGGACTTCGAGACAGCATTTCCGGCGCTTCCCCGGTACGCGGGCACGCACCCCTATGATCAAATTCCCTTCCAGTGGTCGGTCCATCTCCAGCGTTCGCCCGGCGCCCGGCTTGAACACCACGAGTTTCTCAATGGAGATGGAAGGGAACCGCGCGGCGCCTTTATCGCCGGGCTGCTGCCGGTTCTGGAAAAGCACCGGCAGGCGCCGATTGTCGTCTACAGCGACTTCGAGTCACGATGCCTAAGCCTTCTTGCCGGCGCATTCCCCCGCTATGCCGACCGGATAGAAGCGGTCAGGGAGCGCCTCTGGGACCTGCTTAAAGTCATCCGCGGCCATGTATACCATCCCGGGTTCCTCGGATCGTTTTCCATCAAGAACGTTCTGCCGGCCCTGGTGCCTTCCATGAGTTATGACAGCATGGAAATAGCCGACGGGCTTCAGGCGGGCGTCGCCTACGAAAAGCTCACCGGCAATGAGCTTGGTGCGAAGGAAAAAGCCCGCCTGCGCAAGGCCCTGCTGGCATATTGCGAGCAGGATTCGCTGGCCATGGTCAGGCTGCTGGAGCATCTGAGGAGAAGGGGGTAGGGGGTAGGGAGGCGGGAAGAAGAAAATGCAAAGTGCAAAGTGAAAAATGCAAATTGCACAATCTGAGGTGAAAAAGATTAGGACACCAGGTAAAGCAATGTGTAAGCCGGTTTTCTGTCGTGTAGAAGTTGGAGGGACGCGCTTCGACGCGTCCGATTTTTTTGCGGCCACGCCAGCGTTTGATCCTCCGTTTTCAACCGCTGGACAGCCAGCCAGCTGACCGGCTAGCCAGTTACCCAGACTCCAAGCCCGTCTCAGTCATCCTGCGACTTGATCGCAGGATCCACAATAAAACACTGTAGTCGCAGGCTTCAGCCTGCGGTGATGTGTGAATAATGGTCATTGTAATGAACTTACGGCCAGGCAAGAATGCGCAAGCTAAAGCTTGCGGCTACTGCTGCTGAAGCCGGTATC